>WQYX01000138.1 GCA_009781005.1 Polyangiaceae bacterium
CGTAGGGGAACCGACAACGCATTCGTAGGGGAACCGACAACGCATTCGTAGGGGAACCGACAACGCATTCGTAGGGGAACCGACAACGCATTCGTAGGGGAACCGACAACGCATTCGTAGGGGCGGCCCCCTGTGGCCGCCCCGTGTTCTCTAACGAGTCACGACACGCCGAAATGCTTCGACGGCTCTGTCGACGTCGTCCATCGTCGTCTCGTCGCCGAAGGATGCGCGAACACCCCGGACCGCATCGCCCGAGCCAAGCATCGCGAGGAGCACGGGAGACGGTTCGACGGTGCCCGCGCTGCACGCCGCGCCGCTCGAGACGCTAACGCCTTCGAGATCCAGAGCGGCAACGAGCTCGACACCGATCCAGCCGGGCCACACGAGCGTCGAGACGTGGGGCGCGCGGCGCGCGGGATCTCCAACGACGTACGGTGCGCGCGCGGGATCATGAGCGAGCATGGTGAGCAGCGCGCTCTCGAAAGTGTCGCGAAGCGTCGCGATCTCGCTCCACCGCGCAGGCGACGTCCGCGCATGGCGCGCCGCAACGCCGAGGCCCGCGGCAAGCGCAGAATCCACCGTGCCCGGACGGAGACCCTTCTCCTGCGTGCCACCGAGAAGCACCGGCCGTAGCCCAAAACCCGGCCGCGCAACGAGCGCACCAATCCCTTTCGGCCCGCGGAATTTATGCGCCGCGAGACTCACGGTGTCCCACGGCAACGCGGACGGATCGATCTTGCCCCAAGCTTGCACGGCGTCGACGTGAATGCGCGCGCCGTAGCTCCGTGCAAGTTTGCCGATTTCGTCGAGCGGTTGCACCACGCCCGTCTCGTGATTGACGGCCTGCGCCGTAACGAGCGCGACGCGGCCTTTGCTCTCGTCGAGCGTGCGCGCAAAATCCTCGAGATCGAGCGTGCCGTCACTTCGCACGTGCACCCAGCGCACCACGGCAGCACCTTCGGTTTCGAGTGCCTCGGCCACGCGCGTGACGGAGGGATGCTCGAGCCGGCTCGTGACGAGCCATTGCCCGCGACTCGCGCTCGATCGAAACGCGGACCGAATCGCCAGGTTGTTCGCCTCGGTTCCTCCGGACGTGAAGAAAACGTCGCGCGCGCTGGCTCCGCACAGGGCGCCCACCGCTCCGCGCGCGTCTTCGACGATGGCGCGCGCCGCGCGACCGTGCGCGTGAATGCTCGACGGATTGCCCCACGCACGCGTTGCCGCGTCGCGCATCGCATTCAGAACGTCCGTGAGCGGCGGAGTCGTCGCGTTCCAATCGAGATAGATGTTCATTGCAATTCTTAACTCTACGGGAGAACGCGGAACCACCGCACGAACGCGATCCCTTTCTTTCGAAGCCGCTTGCCGCCCGCGATCGCGATCGCGAGCACGGTCGCGAACGTCACGAGTGCGCCGAGACGCACGCGCCAGTCCGAGTACGTGAGCGTGACGACGTGATCGCCGGCCGGGACTTGCACGGAGATGAGACCGCCGTCGCTCCCGAGCTCGCCGGTGTCCGTCTTCCATGCGTCGGAATGGTTTTGGTTGACGAGGAAGCGGCCAGGGCCATTCGAATGGACCTTGAGCACGATCTCGTGCGGTGACCATCGGATCCGCTCGACCGTCGTATCGGCGCCGGGCGCGCCATACTCCTCGTGCTCGAGATCTCCGCGCAGATTGGGCGATTCGAAGAGCTGGTGCTCTTCGAAGCAGTGGAGCGAGCCCTTGTTGACGAAGGGCCAGACGTGCGCGTCCCAGCGGTTGCCGCGCGATTGTTGGAATGGCTCCGTCACCCGCTGCGGCGCGTCCATCACGTAGAGCGAACCACGCCCGATTGCATTGTGGGCAACGACGTCAGCCGCCGAGATCTTCGCGACGTAGGCGGCGACGCCGAAGGCAGCGAGCGTGACGACGACCCGAAGCGGGAGCCACGGCTCTTCCGGGAGCGTGATCCGTCGAGCGAACCGCTTGCAGCGCCGGAGGCGCGGCCAGCACCAATCGCTGAAGCGCGGAAGAGCGTCTTCGATCTTCGTGATCGCGAAGGACGCCGCGAGCGCGAGGAAGAGCGCAGAGAGCGTGGCCATTCGATCCGGGAAGCGAAGCTGCGAAAAGAGCGGGAGCTTGCGCATCAGCGCGTAAGGCGAGTGTTCGATGAACTCGCCGCAGGCGAGCACCGCGAAGAAGAGCGCGAACGCCCAAAGCTTGATCGCGCGCTTGTCGAGAAAGACGAGCGCGACGACCGCGAGCACGCACACGTACAACCCGACGTAGAAGTCGCCCGCGCCGGCGATCGAGCTCGCGTGCTCTTTCGGGAGTGCGAGCATCGCAAGGAGCGAGAGCGGCTTCGTCGCGTCCTTCTGCATGACCGGCCGCGAGTGCGTGAGGAGCAGATGGATGAGCGGGAAAACCCGGATTGCAGAGAGCCCGAGTGCGACGATGCCCATCCCTGCGAGCGTCAGCGCCGGTCGATACCACGGAACGATCTCGTCGCCGCGGATGCACGTCACTCGTTCGTTGCGGCGAAAGACCGCGCGCGCCGTCTCGTAGAGGACGAGAAGAAGGAGAACGAGGCCGGTGTACGGCACGACGTAGGTGCCGCCACCGAGGACGAGCCAGGCGAGGAAAAACCCGCCCGCGATGATCCACCACTTCTTCCGGAGCCCGTTCTCGAACGAGAGCATGACCCACGGAACGAGGTTGTAGTTGAACATGAAAACCCAGCCCCAACCAAGGAGGCTGACGAAATGGCCCGAGGTCGCGAAGGCGACGCCTGCCATCGCCCCGCCGATCGCGCTCGCGCCGTTCTTGCGCGCGTAACGGAAGCAGCCCTCCATCCCGAGCAAGACGAAGAGAAGAACGGTGAGTCGTCTTCCGACCAACGTCCCGTACACGATGCGGAGTAAGAAATCTGGCGCGAGCACGTTCGAAGGCGCGTTCGAGAGCTCGACGATTCCGCCGCAAAAATAGGGATTGTACGCCGGGAGTTGGTGGTCGTCGACGACCGCCATCCGCGCCGCTTCTTCGTGCACGATGTCGTGGTGCTCGTCGTGGTAGTACGCGACCTTGTAGGCCGGATCGAGGAGCACACCAGGCAAGAACGCTTGCGCCGCGATGACGAAGATCGCGAGACGGACTCCAAAGAACCCGAGCAGGCGATCGCCGAGCCGGACGCGGTCTCGTGCGCTCAACGTCAGTACTTCCTTCGTGGATGGAGTGGCACCGTCGTCGGACGGAGCGGCTCACCGTCGGGGCCCGCCCAGTGCTGGCGGATCCCTTCGTCGAGGATCAGATAGACCTGCGTCATCGACAACTTGTGTCTCGCCATCGCGGCGGCGACGCTCTTGCGTTCGAAACCGGCGCGATGATCCTCTGCCGACCAATCGAGCTCAGGGCCGGGGAAGGCTTGATGACCCTTCGCGCGCGATGCCGGTTCCTGTTTGGCGAGCTCGGTAAAGACGGCCTTGCGGGTTGTGAGCGGGACGCCGAAGCGGACGTCGCCGTGATCGGGTGGGAGCGGCGGCGGCGCCTCGCTCTGGATGAGCGGACGCGTCGCCTCCCGCAAGATCTTGATCGAATAGGCGAGCGACGCGACGCTGATCGCGAAGACGACGAGAAGCATGCGGCGCGACGAAATCGCGATTCGATCCCCGGCCAGCCATCTCGCGAAGAGCTCGACGGCTCGGACGCTCATAACGCGCCGAATTACCACGGACTTTAGAGGGTGTTAACCGGCCTCTTAGGGGGCGACGTATCCGGTATCGACCACGACGGTCGGCGCGCGCTTGGCGACCGCAAGACTGAAGACTGCGCCGCCGAGAAACGCGCCTTCGATGTGCACGCCTGCGTCGAGAAGCTTGACGTCGCCGCCGAGCCCGCGTGCCACGCGCCGCGCGATGGCAAGCCCAACGCCGGTGCCGCCGTGCGCACGCGTGGGCGAGCCGTCGATCTGATAGAAAGCATCGAAGATGCGTCCCTCGTGATCCTTGGCAACGCCAGGCCCGGTGTCGGCGATGACAATCTCGTAGGTTGCCTCCAGGGGCCGAACGCGCACGCCTACCATGCCGCCTTCGGGCGTGAACTTGGCCGCGTTGTCGAGCAACTGCGAGATGGCGCGGCCCAGGCGGTCGCTGTCGCCGTAACCCGGCAGCGGTCCGCGCGGCAGCTCCTCGAGCAGCGTGATCTTGCGCTCCGCGAACGTGTCGGCATGCCATGCGATGGTGCGGCGGACGGTGTCGAGAAAATCGTAGTCGCGATGAAAGAACCGCATCTTGCCGGTTTCGAGACCGGTGACGTCGACGAGGTTGTCGAGCTGCGTGCGGAGCCTGCGGATGCAATCGTCCATTGCGCGAAGCGCCTTGCGTTGCGCGGTGCTCGTCTCGCCGAGCTCGCCGTCGATCAGCATGCGCACGTAACCGACGATGGGCGTCAGCGGAGTTGCAAGCTCGTGCGAGATGTTGCGATAGAACTCTCTCCGTAAGCTATTCATCTCGCGAAGTCGCTCGTTGGCCGCCGAGAGCTCGGCGACCTTTTCTTCGAGATGCGCAACGATGCGCCCGCTTTGCACGCGCAGCCGCTCGCTCGCAACATCCGGCGACGACATCGCACGCTCGCGTTGACCACCGATGTAACCGGCAATCTGTTTTGCGAACGCGCGCGCGTTGATGGGTTTCTGCACGAAGCCATCGCAGCCGACCGCGAAGCTCGTATCGCGATCGCCCTCGGCCGTAATCGCAATGATGGGAACACCCGCGAGCACCGCCTCGGTGCGAAGGCGCAGAGTGACTTCGAAGCCGTCGAGGCCGGGGATGTTCAGATCGACCAAGACGATGTCGGGCCGCTGCGCAAGCGCGAGGCGCACGCCTTCGAGACCGTCGGCAGCATCCACGACTTCGTGACCGTCCGCCGACAGGAGCTTGCGAACGAGTAGCCGATTGCGAGGATCGTCCTCGATGTGTAGTACGCGAGCCAAGGGCTTATCATCATACAGCGACGCAGAGGTTCGTTTCGACCCCTCGCGTAGGGTCGAAACGAACCGGTCGACTCCACAGTGTCCGGGTACTAAGGTTTCGTGCCCATGTTAGAGCGCTCACGAGGCACCTTTCTCTGCATCGCAATGGCCGTCCTATCCCTCGGCGCATGCTCGAAGTTGACCGAACCGGCAAAACAAGAGCCAATCGTTCAAAACGAGCTGGCAGCCGCCGCGGAGGCGAAGCAAGCGCCGGCCGCTGCTCCGTCGGCATCCGTCAAGCCAGCCGAAACAGCGGCACCCACCGAGGCCTCGCCAGACGCGGGCGCGAACGAGAAGCTGGAGATGAAAGATCTCGTCGTTGGCAAGGGCGCCGAGGCAAAGACCGGCGATACGGTGCGCGTGCATTACGTCGGCACGCTCACCGACGGCAAAGAATTCGATGCATCGCGCAAGCACAATCCCGACGGCTTCACGTTCCCGCTCGGCGCCGGTCGCGTCATCAAGGGTTGGGATCAAGGTGTCGTAGGCATGAAGGTGGGCGGCAAACGCAAGCTCACCATCCCGCCGAGCCTCGGCTACGGCGCGCGCGGAGCTCCGCCGGTCATCCCGCCGAACGCGACCCTGATCTTCGAGATCGAGTTGCTCGAGGTGAAATCGAAATGATTCTGCAGCGTGCGGGCGTCGTGACGCTCGCTCTTTCGTGCACGATGCAAGTAATGGCTTGCGCGAGTGGCACGGTGCAGCCGCCGCACGGCCCCGGTGGCGATCCCCCTCCTGCCGGTGGAGGCATGGAGCACGTTGCGGCCATCGCAGAGGAACCGCGCACGGAGAGCGCAACGGCCAGTCGCAACACGAATCCCCCGGATACGAAACCGGCGCCCGACGCGAACGTGGCGTTCGCCTCAACCACCAAGGCCAACGCAGCGGACAGCAGCGCGCCGGCCGAGCGCCCGAAGCAGATTACCGCGCGCCACGTGCTCATTCAGTACATGGGTTCGGAGCGCGCTGGCTCGGAAGTGCTTCGCACGCGCGAGCAGGCACTCGCGCTCGCGGAGGAAGTCCTCCGCCGTGCAAGAGCCGGCGAAGATCTCGGGCGCCTCGCGGTCGAATACTCTGACGAGCCGAACGCGGCAGCGCGCGGCGGATCGCTCGGCCGCTTTGGCCAAGGTCAGATGGTCCCGGCGTTCGAGGCAGCGGCGTTCAAACTCAAAGTCGGTGAGATCTCCGACGTCGTGGCGACGCCGTTCGGCTTCCACGTGATTCAACGAACGGAGTAGCTGTATTGCGCATGGATGAGAACGGAGCGAGCACGGGGGTTCTCATCCGCGGGCGGCTTGCGGAGGCAAGCGCCGTTCTCTCGGGCGTCCTCTACTTTCTCGCGTTCGCCGGCTGGGATCAGTGGTGGCTCACGTTCGTCACGCTGGTGCCGCTCTGGCTCGCGCTGCAAGGCCAGACCACCAAGCGCGCAACGTGGCTCGGATTCCTCTCGGGCCTCGCCATGAACCTCGGCGGGTTCTACTGGCTCGTCAACATGCTGAGGACGTTTAGCGGCTTTCCCGTGCCGCTCTGCATCCTCTTCGTGATCATCATTTGCAGCTACCAAGCCGGCCGCTTTGCCTTCATGGGGTGGCTCTACGGACGCGCGTCGAATCGCGGCTGGCCCACGCACGCCGTGTTCGCCGCCGCGTTCGTCGCGAGCGAGCTGGTCTTTCCGCTGCTCTTTCCTTGGTATTACGCCGCCACCGTTCATCAGATCCGGATCTTGATGCAGGTTGCAGAGATCGGCGGGCCCATCCTCGTCGGTCTCGTCCTCGTCGCGGTGAACCTCGCGGTTGCGGAGCCCATTCGCGTGCGCCTCCTGGCAAGTCGCGGCGTGCCGAGCCGCGACCGCATCGCCGCGCGCGTCATCGGCGTCGGCGTGCTCGCATTGCTCTTTGCCATGCTCTTCGGCGCCGTTCGCATCAACCAGACGAAATCGCGCATGCTCGCCGCCGAGCCCGCTCGCGTCGGCATGGTGCAAGCGAACATGGGACTCATTGCCAAGCGCGAAGATGTCGACGAGGGACTTCGCCGCCACGTCCACCTCACGGCAGATCTCAAGAGCAAAGGCATTGACTTCGTGGTGTGGAGCGAGTCGAGCGTGATGCGTCCCATCTGGGAAGACCACGCCGCATCAGAATTCCGAAATCGCTTCGCCTCGAGCCTTGGGATGCCCGCGATCTTCGGTGCGGTGCTCGTTCGGCTGAATCCGAATCGTCCGAATGGCTATAATCTTTTCAACAGCGCCATTTCGACCGACATCCATGGCGAGATGAACGGGCGATATGACAAACAATTCTTACTTGCGTTTGGCGAGTATCTGCCTTTTGGTGACACGTTTCCAATTCTCTACAAGTGGTCGCCAAACAGCGGAAACTTCTCTCAGGGCACGTCGCTCGATCCCGTCACGGTGGATCTCAAAGGTCAGAAGCACAAAGTCTCTGTCCTCATTTGTTATGAGGACATTCTTCCGAGCTTCACCAACCGAATGGTTGCACACGCCAATCCCGAATTGCTCGTGAACATGACGAACGACGCGTGGTTCGGCAACACCACGGAGCCATGGGAGCACCTCGCGCTCGCGAAGTTCCGCGCCATTGAGCACCGGCGCTACCTGGTTCGCAGCACCAACAGCGGAGTGTCGGCCATTGTGGATCCCACGGGCTCCGTCGTCACGAAGACCGAAACATTCGTGATGGATGCGCAAGACGGCGAGATCCGATGGATGCGCGGGACGACGGTTTACGAAACCGTAGGCGACGCGCCGTGGTACGCGGTGACACTCGGCCTGGTCGTCGCGGCCTTCCGGCGCCGCAGACCGCTTTCGATTTGACGTGATCTCATCGTTGGGGCCTGCGGTGCGGTCCTCAAAGCCATACAAGGCTGTTCCGGTCCGCTCCTCGGCCCCGCCTCGACCTCACGTCAACTTGAAAGCGGTCTAATGATAGAAACTTGAAGGCGGTCTAAGAGCGAGTTCGACAGGCGTCGCGAGCGAATCGAGGCTAGGGCGGAGCGCGAGGAGCCCGCGTAAACGTGACTTTTCGTACGTGCGCAGGCACCGCAGCGCCCAACCGACGTATCGAGTCGCGCAGCAGGCTGTCGAACTCGCTCTAAGTTTTTTTTGATATACCGAGAGCCGCTTCAAGCAACGCGATGCGTGCAAGAGCCGCTTCTTTCGCGGCGCGTTCGGCTTCTTCGGCGGTGGGCCACAAGTGGAGGCCTGCCTCATCGTCGGCAATTCGCAACTTGCGGCCTTTCTCGATAGGCACCAGATAGCCATTGAGCGCAGGGGAATAGACCGGGCCGCTTCCTGCATAAATTCGCCTGAATTCCCCGCTTTCGTCGCGGCGCCAAAGCTGGAGCCGATACGGCCCGCCAAGGCTCTTCGGGCCCGCAAGCATCGGATCGAAAATACATAATTCTCCTGTTCCGCTCGCCGCGTACTTCTCAGGCGCCATCTCATAATCCTTGCGCGGATTCGTATTGCTCACCACTTCAACGGCAAAAATCGGTGCCTTATGACCTGGTATCCACGTGCGAACGCTGCGCAAATCTCCATTTTCCAGAGGCGGCGCGGGGCGGAGCACGCAGACATCCGGATCAATCCCAATTTTGGGATTGCTCTCATCCCAACGAATGGCCAAATCGCGCGC
>WQYX01000139.1 GCA_009781005.1 Polyangiaceae bacterium
GGCCGAGTTGCGAGTAGCGCGAGGCGCTCCGACGAGAGCTGCTTGTGCAGCTTGAGGAGGAGCAACGAAGCGATGCGACGCAAATCGACCAAAAGACGACGGGAGCAACCTACGAGGGGTTCCTAACCTCGCGTCAACTTGAAAGCGGTCGAGTTGCTTTCGACTTCGTTAGGGCTCTTGACGCGGCGGCTCCTTTCGATTCCCGTGACGCGCCGTGGGCACAAAACAGGATGATGCGAACAAACCTCTGCGCATCCGATCGGCGCAGTCTGCCTCGCCGCAGATGATCCGTCTCATGCGCATCGTGCGTGTCATCGGCATCGTGCTTGGTGGCTTCGTGACGGTCGTGGGTGTGATGGCGCTCGTGGGAACGGCAACCGACAATCTCTGGGTGCGCCTCGGCGTGGCGCTCGTGCTGTCCATCGCGCTGCCGGCGTTCATCGCCGACCGTTTTCTGAAGCGTTTCGGTAAGAGTGGTGGCCTCGCGCTGGTGGGCGACGTCTTCGCGATCGTGTTCTTGGCAATCGCGATCGCCTTCATCGCAGCGGACGGGTTCACGAAGAAGATTTTTTTGAACGAAGGCGATCGTTACGCACGCGCGGGCCCGCGCATGATGGCGCGCGCCGCTTATTCCCTCGCAGGGGTTAGCCCCGTCTTTCCCGAGGACGCCGCAAAGGCGAATGCAGTGCCTGCAGCATCTTCAGCGCCTTCGGCACCTTCGTCAGAGGCCAAGTAACATGCGCAGATATCTAGGCTTCGTTCTCACCGCCATCATGTCGATCGCGCTCGTGTTCCTGATCGTGACGCGAGCGCGTACGACGTACGACGCTCCCGCCAAGATTGTTCCGGTAGTTTCATCGATCGATGGAGGTGCAGACGGCGGCGTTGTCGACGCAGGCGAGGTGGATGCGGGTCTCGTTGACGCGGGTGCGCTCGCCGATGGTTCGGTCGACGCGGGCGCACTTGCCGCCAGCACGATCGACGCAAGTGCCGGTGATGCGACGACGCCGCCGTCGACGGCAGGGCCGTTGCGTGTGACGGCTCTCGGCTGGGAGCTCGTGGCTGCCGGTGCAGCGCTCGCGACTGCCAATGCCGATGTGGCCACGCGCCTGCCGTTCGTGCTTGCACCCGAGACAACGCTCGAAGCGGTCTCCGCGCGTCTTGCTCGCGGTGGTGGCGATCCTGCCGGCGCTGACGTTGCGGTACTTCCGCTGCCGGCTTTCGTCATCACGTACGATCGTCTGCGCGCGCTCGATCTCCGAGCATTCGCAGTGGTCGGACTGTCGCGCGGACGCGAGGAGATCCATTCCGTGCAGGGTGCATGGATCAAGCCGCCGTCTGGCAGCGATGAAGTGAAGCTCGCTGCGTTCGGGCCGTCGTCTGCGGGGGATCCGGCAGCGCGCGCGGCGGGATCAGAGTCGGCGACGTTCCTCGGCCTGTTCGCGCTCGATCTGCTCGGTGTCGATCCCTCCCGCGTGCGGCTCGTCGCGCCTGGTTCCGTCGACGGCATGGGCGCTCCGTTTGCTGCAATCACGAAAGGCACGGCCGATCCACGCAGGCTCGTGCTTTCGACCTCGAATGCGTCGCGCCTCGTTCCGCTGCTGCTGATCGCGCCTCGTTCCAAGCTCGATGCGGATGAGACGAAGCTACGTTCGTTCGCTCGTGCGTGGATGGACGGCCTCGTTCGCGGCGATGCTGCAACGGTTGCCCGGAGGCTCGCTGCAAAGGACGGCGTGCCCCTTGCCGAGGGTGTGACGAACGCGCCGGACGCCGTCTCACTGGTCGAGAAACTCGGGCAAATTGCGCCCGCCACACTTGCCGATCAGCGAACGTGGATCGGTCCTAGTGTCCACCCGCCGTCGTCGCTCGCAACGCTCATGCAGCGCACGTGGCAGCTCGCGCGTGCATCCGGTCTCACTCAGGGAGCCGAGCCCGAACCCTTGCCCATTGACGCACGCATCACAACCGCTCTTGCAATGGACGCAGCTCCGCCAGCAGGCGATGCGCTCAACGCATCGGTCACGGACGCGGGTGCTTCCGCTCCCTTCGCCGTACGTACGACGCCGCTCATCGTCTACCGTGCTCGTGGTAATCAGATCGACGCGGCGGGTGTCGCGGGCGAGATTGCGTTTCTTGCGTCCGTCTTCGAACACGCCACATTCCGTGTTGCGGCCAAGGGCGGCGAGAAATCCGCGCGCGCCATCACCGCCATCGCGCAAGATCGCTTCGGGGTTTCTGCGGCGCGACTCGCCACGGCTCGGGGTGAGCCCAAGGGAGTGTTTGCCTCTGTAGACATTTTCGACGCCCCCTGAACCTTAGTGTACTCCACAAAGGAGTACAATCGCAGCTTGCTTATTTGACGAGTGACAATCGCGGGCCGGCGCCGAACGCCACCATGTGTCCGCTCTCTTCGGCGGCGTAAACATCGCATCGTTCGTCGACGCGCAAGAGATCCGGGATCGCGTCGCACGGGCCGATGGTGCCGAGGTGTCCGCCGTCACTCGGCCGGAAGATTTGCACGTCGGTGTGCGGAACGAAGAGAGCACCCGATCGAAGCACGGGCTCGAGTCTGCGCGGAACGTCCGAGTCGACGCTGCGACCGAGTGAGCGCCGCCAGCGCACGGTGCCTTTTGCGGCGTCGATGCCGAGCACCTCGCCCGTGGGTGTGTTGCCAACGAGCAGATCATCGACGGCGAGCCACGACGTGCCGACGGGCGCGATGGGATCGGTGGAAAAGAGCGTGTCGCCCGTGTTGCGATCGAACGCGGAGAGCCGGAGTCCGCGCCGATCTCGGACAGCAACGGCGACCGAGGTGGAGGCGAGGAGGGCAGGACCTTCTACGGTACATGGTGACGTTGGCAGAGCGGTCGACCATGCGGTGTGTCCCGAATACGGATCGAATGCATGGAGTTTTGCTGCGCTGCCCACGCCGCCGGCAACGGCGAAGAGCGCGTCATGATCGACGGTGGGAAGGCTGCGAAAACGGAGTCGGTCGCGCACGCGCCAAACCACGGCGCCAGTTTGCACGTCGACGGCGGTGAGCGCGCTGTCACCGGAGGCAACGTAGAGGAGCTTGCCAATGCGCTTCAGGCGGAGCGCACCCACGATGCCTTCGCTGAATGTCGCGCCCGCAGCAGCGCCGCGGCCGTTCCACGCATAACGCCATCGGGCTTCGCCGCTCGTGAGATCGAGCGCGACGAGATGCTTGTCGCCTTCGGTCACGATGAGCAGTCTCGGCAAGCCAGCGGTGGCGACGACGGCGCCGGCGCAGGGGCCGCTCGTGCGTGGCGCGATCCACGTGCGGAGGATCACGTCTCCAGTGTTGAAGTCGTGCAGCGCAATGGCGCCGTCGGCCGTGATGCGTGCGATGCCTGCGGGCGTGACAACGCTCACCGCGCGCGGCGTTGTCTTGCGCCAAAGGAGCTCGCCGGTCGAGCGCTCGAGACAGAAGGTCTCGAAGGCCGCACCAATCACGAGTCTGTCGCCGCAGAGAAACGTCGAGCGAAGATCGATGCCAGGAACGAGAGCGCTCCAGCGTTGCGTGTAGCGAAGGCGCACCGACGAGAGGCTCTCGGCAGATCGCTTCGGTCGCGTCTTCGTGACGAATGCGCGGTAGGACTCGGGCGACGGATTGATGCGCGCGTCCATGCGACGAACTTCGCGGAGCGCGTCACCCACGGCGCGGAGCTCCCGACGGAGCGCTGCGAGTCTCAGGTTCCCGCCCTGCGTGCGATCGCGGCGCACGAAGGCGCGGACCAGGGCGCGCCCGAAGGCGAGGGCGGCCTCGACGACGTCGAAGAGCGACAGCTCGGGGAACGTCGACGTGAGGCGCGTGCCCGTGAGCGTGAGGGATGCATGCGGAACATCGTGTGCAGCCGCGGCACGGAGGCCGAACATCACGCCGCCGGCAGAAGCACGTGCGAAAAAGGGTTGACCGCGCTCCCACGCACCGACGGCGCGCTTGGCGAGATCGAGCGCAACTTCCGCGAAGAGGAACGGATAGGCTTCGCCGAGGTCGATCGATCTCCCGCGGATCTCGGCGCGCATGTGGCCGCGGACCAAGAGCGCATGCAAATCCGCGCGTTCGACGTTCGGTTCGAGGCTGTCTTCTTCGGGTCCCGGTCGCATCACGAAGTCGGCCGCGAATGAAATGGGCGCGTCGCGATCGATGTCGACGGCCACGGCTTGCGGCTCGGGAATCGTGAGGCCGAGGTCGGGCGCGGAAGTTTGGGCGCGGATGAGGGCGCTGCGAGCCGCCAAGAGATCCGTCGAAACGATCGATCCCTCCAGATGACGCGCTGCCGTTGCCGCGAGAGCATCGATGACGCTTGCACACATCTCGTCGAAGACGACGCCGCGATCGTAGACGAGCACCGTCGGGTCAACGCCTCCGCGATAGATGCTGAGAGCGGCTGAACTGCCGAGGCGCTCGACGCAAAGCTCCCATGCATCCTCGTAGAAGCGCACGATGCGCTTGCCGCGGGAACTGGGCGTGAGTTCGGCAAGGGCCGACGCGAGATCGCGCAGAACGCACGACGCATGGCGTTCCGTAACGCGCGCCGTGACGTTCGCTCCATGAATGAACAGGTCGAGCACTTCGTTCGTTTTCGCGCGGCGACCGGACGCCGGTGCGGTCTTCGGCGATCGCTTTTCGAGGCTGTACATCTCGCCATGGGTGTTGCGCGTGGAGAGCTCGGGTTCGACGAAAATCTCAAAGCTACGCATGTCGTAATGCGGGGCGAATCCTAGAAACCCGCACGTCGAGACACGTACTTTTCGGCACAGACGGCCGGAGAGTGGACAAGCGCGGAAGCGCCTGATACCGGCGCCGCTCGGTGAACGTGCGCGTGCTCTTCGGGATCTTGGGCGCAGCGGCGGCTCTCGTACCCATGTTCGTGATGAGAGACTTCACCGTCGACGATGCACTCATCTCCATCCGCTACGCGCATCATCTCGCAACCGGGCTTGGCTACCGTTTCAACGTGACGGACGTACCCACCGATGGCGTGACGCCGCTTCCGTGGGCACTCTTGCTCGCTCCTCTCGCGAGAGGCGACGCACAGTCCACTCTTGTGTACGCGAAGATCCTCGGCGCCGTCGCATGGACTCTGGCGAGCACGCTTCTTGGCGTCGCGGTGGCGCGTGTGGTTATTGCGGAACGAGCGGCATCTCACGTGCGCTTCGTGCTCGCGGGCGGTTCGCTCGTCGTGGTGGGCCTCGCGTTTCCCATCGGCGCATGGGCGGTGAGCGGGATGGAAACGGGCCTCACGACGGCGATCGCGACGACTGCCGCAGTGGCTGCTAGCGCGCGACGAGCGACGATCGCGACGATCCTCGCGGGCGTTGCCGCAGCGTTCCGCCCCGAGCTCGTCGTGTGGGCGCTCGCACTCGCGATTGGCATCGAAGTCGCTCTGGCAGTCTCGACGAGTCGCGATCTTCACGAACGGAGCATCGCGCTCGGCAAAGGCGTGCTGCGCGCAGCATCCATTGCATCCGCTCCTTTCGTCGCGTGCGCGCTCGTGCGGATCGTCGCCTTCGGTCACCCCGCGCCGCTCGCACTGCTCGCAAAGCCGAGCGATCTTTCTCACGGCGTCGCGTACGCAGCGGCTGCCGCCGTCGTTGTCCTGACGCCAATGCTCGTCCTTCTGCGCGTGCGCTTTGCACGTGCACCGATCGCGCGCACGCTCCTCGTCGCTTTGCTTGTGCACCTGCTCGTGGTGATCGCCGTAGGCGGTGACTGGATGCCTTACGCGAGGCTGATGGTTCCCGTCGCACCATCGCTCGTCATCGCCTTCGTCGCAGATCTCGCGCACAGCTCGGTGCTTGTCGGGAGCCTTCGCGTCGTCGTTGCATGCGGCGTTGGCGTCGTCCTCGCGGTGAAAACGGCGCCTGCGGGGTTGCATGTCGGCACGGATCGAGCGGCGCTCATTGCACGAGCGCGCCCAGTTCTCGCATCGTCAGAGGTCGTCGCCGCACTCGACATTGGATGGGTCTCTGCTGCTACCGACGCATCGATCGTCGATCTTGCGGGTCTGACCGATCCGCGAATTGCCGTCCTGCCGGGAGGCCACACCTCCAAGCGCGTATCAACGGCGATGCTGCTCGATCGCGGCGTCGACACCTTCGTCGCCTATTCTTCGCCGCGCCTCGTCGAGCTCCGCGTGATCGACTCGGATCTCTTTGCGTCACACTTCGTTCGCGTGGCCGAAATCCCGGTGCGCGGTGCCGCTTACACCATCTACCGCTTAGAGCGTGTTTACCAGCCGTAGCGAGCGAATCGAAGCTAGGGCGGAGCGCGAGGAGCCCGCGTAAGCGTACTTGTCGTACGTGCGCAGGCACCGCAGCGCCCAACCGACGAATCGATTCGCGCAGCAGGCTGGTAAACACGCTCTTACTCCGGTAGTTCGACAGGGCCACCCGTCTCCACGAGCGCCATGAAAGCATCCATTCGTTTCTGAAGATCGGCGCGCGTGACTTCGAGCAGACGGCGCGGACCGATGCCCTCGACGCAGAACGAGCCGAGCGCCGAGCCGAAGTAGATCGCGCGACGCATCGTCGGGTGCGCCAGATTTTTTGCGCGAGCGATATAGCCAATGAGGCCACCCGCAAACGAGTCGCCCGCGCCCGTGGGATCGACCACGTCCTCGAGCGGGTAGCCCGGGGCGAAGAACACTCCCGCGTCGTCGAAGAAGAGGGCGCCGTGCTCGCCGCGCTTGATGATGAGATGTTTGGGACCGCGCCTGCGAATGTCGGCGGCCGCCTTCACGAGGTTGTGGATGCCCGACAGATCGCGCGCCTCCTCGTCGTTGATGACGAGCAGATCGATCTTTTTTAGCACCTCGCCGAGAAGCTTTGGCTCGCCTGCAATCCAGAAATTCATCGTGTCGGCAATCACGAGTTGGGGCCGTTCGATCTGCGCGAGGACCTCGAGCTGCAGGGCAGGGTGGATGTTGCCGAGAAGCACGAAGGGCGAAGTAGAGAACGCGGTCGGGATCTTCGGGCGAAAGTCTGCGAAGACGTTGAGCTGCGTGTCGAGCGTCGTGCGGCTCGACAAATCTGCCGAATAGCGGCCGTGCCACCGGAAGGTCCTGCCCTCGGCACGCTCGACGCCGGCCGTGTCGACGCCGCGTGCGCGCAGGCTGTCGAGCACCTCGCCGGGAAAGTCTTTGCCGACCACGCCAACGAGTCGCACCGGGCAGAGGAGCGACGCAGCGATCGACGAGTAGGTGGCGGCACCGCCGACGACATTGTCGAACGTGCCGGATGGCATCTCGAGGTCGTCAAAGGCAAGCGAGCCAACGATGAGGGTGGGATTTGCGTTCATGGCGGGCGGAACGTAGTCCACTTTTTCGCGGTGTGCGCACGCTATGATCGCCGAAGCCGTCATGCGCCCCGAGCTCTTTCGCCTCTTCGATGTGGGCGTCCCGTCGTACTTCGTTCTGCTCCTGTCCGGATTTCTTTTTGCCACCGCGCTCGGCGTGCTCTGGGCGCGGCGCATCGGTTTGAATCCGGACGTCATCGTCGATCTCGGCCTCGCCATGCTCCTTGCGGGCGTCGTTGGAGCGCGCCTCCTGCACGTTCTCGTCGACGGATACTTCTGGGATTACGTCCACCTCTGCACCGATCCAGCGCGCGTCGATTGGCCGCTCGATCGCGCCGAGTGCATATCGAGCGCCTACGACGGCGTCTGGGACGGAGCGCGCGCCGTCTGCCATCCGAAGACGCGTGATTGCTTCGCATGGGCGAAGTTTTGGGCCGGAGGTTTGACGTACTATGGAGGACTTCTCGGCGCGACGGCGGCGGCTGTTTTGCTTCTTCGTCGCGACAAATTCCCGTTCTGGAAGGCCGCGGACATGGCAGGTTTCGCGGTTCCCATGGGGCTCGCGTTCGGTCGCATGGGTTGCCTTTTGGCGGGCTGCTGTTTCGGTGCCATGACGAGGCTCCCGTGGGGTCTGTCGTTTCCTCCGCGCAGCCCTGCAAGCGAAGAACAGGCGAAGGATCACTTGATCGCCAGCATGCGTTCATGGAGCCTTCCCGTGCATCCTACACAGATTTACGAATCGGCCGCCTCGCTCGCAATAGCTGCATTCTGCATGTTCTGGCTCTTGCCTCGCAAGCGCTACGACGGCCAGGTCTTCGCCGCGTCGCTTGCGCTCTACGCCGCCGCTCGCTTCGCGGTCGAGATTCTGCGCAGAGATGCGCGCGGCGGCATGCTTGGCTTGTCCACGTCGCAGTGGATTGGCATTGGGCTTCTGGTTACGGCCGTCATCATCCACGTGCTGCGCGCCCCCCGGCCGCGTCGCGTTTCGGCACCTTGAGGCGGACATGCCGAGCGGACCGCTTTCGATTTGACGCGATCTCATCGTTGGGGCCTGCGCTGCGGTCCTCAAAGCCGCACAAGGCTGTTCCGGTCCGCTGCTCGGCCCCGCCTCGACCTCGCGTCAACTTGAAAGCGGGCTAGGGCCTGTCCCTGAATTCGACTCCACGTCGGCGGACTCGGCGGGTTTTGGCGGTCTTCGTCGTTGCTCGTCGTCGACGTACTTCCGTACGCCTCCTCCTCGCGCCTCGAATCCCGCGCAAA
>WQYX01000140.1 GCA_009781005.1 Polyangiaceae bacterium
CACGCCGCACCGCAGAGCCGAGGCGTACTGTACGTACGCCGCAGGCTCGAGGAGCGCCGTACGACCTTTGCAGCAAAGGGATCGGCCCGTCTGAGTGGAGTCGTCATGAATTATCCGGGCTAGCCTCGATTCGCTCGCGACGGCTGGTCAACATGCTCTGAGTGGCCCGCGCCGCGAGGATGGGGCGGAAAATCACTCTGCGAAGATCCGCATGACATCCTGCTGCCGCAGATCGTAAGCTGCACCGTCGAGTGAGGTGCGAAAATAAGTGAGCATGATTCCCTATTTCAGGTCAACGACGACCTGAAACATGGCTCGGCCGCGTACGTTATCAGCAAGATCTTCGGGGCGGGGACCATTGGTCAAATGCTTCTCGTCAGGAGCCGCAACACGGGGAAACGGTCCATCATGGAAGTCCTCTACCCCGATTTAGCGAACGACGAACGCCATGCGCAGCACTTTGAGCAGAAAGCGCGTGTGTTCGAAAAACTAAAGCACCCTGGCCTCGTCCCCATCCTCCAGCACGGTCGCTTGACCGATCCAGCAAATCTCCCCTACGTGCAGATGAAATATGTGGAAGGACTGACTCTGCGCGAAGCTCTCGACCAGAGGAAGAAGTTCCTGCCTCCGACGGTGATGTACGTCATGACTCAACTTGCTGAGGCGCTGAATTACATGCACCAAGGCACTCACACGGCGGACCGGCGTCCAGGTAGTCGTAGGGGTTGAAAAGGTCGGTTCCAACCGGCGTCCGGGTGGTCGTAGGGGTTGAAAAGGTCGGTTCCAACCGGCGTCCGGGTGGTCGTAGGGGTCGAAAAGGTCGGTTCCAACCGGCGTCCGGGTGGTCGTAGGGGTTGAAAAGGTCGGTTCCAACCGGCGTCCGGGTGGTCGTAGGGGTTGAAAAGGCCGGGATCCTTCAATTGATTGTGAAGTTCTTGCCGACGCTGACCTGGCCGCCCGCGAACGCCGGAACGTGGGCGCTACGAAATTTGTCGGTGACGCAGTCGCCAACCGCGGTGCCGGAGAAGATGCCGTTGTCGACGACGACCATGAACACGCTGCCGTCCGGTGAGAAAGTGACTTTGACGTGACTGGTTCCCGTTGGCCCGTCGGGCTTCTTGCAGGACTGCACGTTGATGTTTCCAAGGGAGACTGCTGCCGCGTGGCGATCGAACGGCGTTGTTGCTCCACCTCCGCCAACGGGCTCGGGCGGCCCGGGCTTTAGAGGCACGATCGTGGCTGGATCGCTCCCAACTTTCGTCGTTGCGATGACGCTGGCAGTCTCGGCATGACGGGCTCCCCCGCCCGCGCGCAGGAAGGCGGACCGTTTCGGTCCGCCTGACGAGCACGAGGCCAAGGGGAGCACGCGCGGCGAGCCGAAGGCGAGACCGTGCGGAGGGGTCCACTTAAATCTCTCTGAGGTCGGCCGACACCTTGAGCGCTGGGCCGGTGAGCTTCTGGACGTCGCGCGCGCTCACGCCTTTGGCTACTTCCACGAGCACGAGGCCGTTCGGTGTCACGTCGATGCACGCGAGATCGGTGATGATGCGGTGCACGACGCCGCGCCCGGTGAGCGGCAGGTCGCACTCTTTTAGGATCTTCAGCGCGCCGTTTTTTGCGGCGTGATCCATGATGACGACGACGCGCTTGGCCGCCGCAACGAGATCCATCGCGCCGCCCATCCCTTTGACGAGCTTTCCGGGGATCATCCAATTGGCGAGATCACCCTTCTCGGAAACCTGCATGGCGCCGAGAATGGCGAGGTCGATGTGTCCGCCGCGGATCATCGCGAAGCTCTCCGCACTCGAGAAGATGGCCGACCCCGGCAGCATGGTCACCGTCTCTTTGCCGGCGTTGATCAAGTCGGGATCGACGGCGTCCGGCTTCGGATAGGGCCCGATGCCGAGCAGGCCGTTTTCGCTTTGCAGAACGACTCTGACGCCCTTGGGGATGTAGTTTGCAACGAGTGTGGGCATCCCTATACCCAGGTTGACGTAGAACCCGTCGCGAAGTTCTTGTGCGGCTCGCTTGGCAATTTGCTCGCGCGAAAGACCCATGATGTTCATTGGCTCACCGTCCGGCGCTCGATGCGCTTCTCGTATTTCTCGCCCTTGACAATCCGGTGCACGTAGATCCCTGGCGTGTGGATGGAGTCGGGATCGAGCGCGCCTGCCTCGACGATCTCCTCGACTTCGGCAATCGTGATTTTGCCCGCAGTGGCCATCATGGGATTGAAGTTCATCGCCGTGTGGCGATACACGAGGTTGCCAAAGCGATCCCCCTTCCACGCTTTGACGATGGCAAAGTCACCCACGATGGCGCGCTCCATGACATACGAGCGTCCGTCGAATTCGCGCATTTCTTTTTTTGGACTCGCTTTTGCAATGCTGCCGTTAGGTGCATACTGCAATGGAAGCCCGCCCTCGCTCACCGCCGTTCCCGCGCCCGTGGCCGTGTAGAATGCCGGAATGCCTGCACCGCCTGCGCGAAGACGCTCGGCCAGCGTGCCCTGGGGGCAGAATTCGAGCTCGAGTTCGCCTGACAGGTACTGGCGTTCGAACTCTTTGTTCTCGCCGACGTAGCTCGAGACCATTTTCTTGATCTGCTTGTTGCGCAGCAGAATGCCGAGACCGAAATCGTCGACGCCGCAATTGTTGGATACGAACGTGAGCTCGCGCACGCCGAGTTCGGCAAGGGCGCCAATGCAGTTTTCCGGAATGCCGCAGAGGCCGAAGCCCCCCGCGAGGATCACGGCGCCGCTTGGAATATCGGCGACTGCCGTGCGGGCACTTTTCATCAATTTGTCCATACCCCGGGCGTTAGTTGAACTCCGTTCTCTTGGAAAAGTCGCGACCGCGTCTCAATTCACAACCGAACGCCATGTCCGCCGAGACGTATTTGAGGCAAATCAAATTTGCTCTACTTACCAATCTGAAATGACGCGCGATCTCGATTGTCGCGGTATGAAGGAAAACATCGATGTCCTGCGCATTTTGCGGTCATCGGGCGCATTTCTGAATGCGAAAGTAGATGTCACGCCACGCGCCGCGTCACCGCTTTTTGCTTGTCCACGAAATCGCCACGGCAGCGCGTCATGATTTTTCCTCTTTACCTCTGAATCGCCATTGCCTTACGTTCGATCCTTCTTCGTTTTTCAGCGGCATGGGGAATCGTCGGCAAACGATTTGCTTATTCATTTGGGGCCGTACAGTAGCTTTTCATACTTCCCCGCAGTCCGATGGCGCGATGCCATCGCGACAACTATTTCGTAGGAGGCATTCCGTGCAAACAACAACATCGAAGGTGCAAGTGCTCGGCATCGATGCCGGCGGCACCATGACCGATACCTTTTTCGTCCGCGAGGACGGACGCTTTGTGGTCGGCAAGGCGCAGAGCAACCCCGAGGACGAGTCGCTGGCCATCTACAACTCATCGCAGGACGCGCTCGCGCATTGGCAACGCGACGTCGACGCCGTCTACCCCGAGCTGGTGACGTGCGTTTACAGCGGCACCGCCATGCTCAACCGCGTATTGCAGCGCAAGGGGCTCGATGTCGGTCTGCTGTGCAACAAGGGCTTCGAGCACGTGCACGGCATGGGTCGGGCAGTACAGAGTTATCTGGGGTACGCGCTGGAGGAGCGCATCCACCTCAATACCCATCGCTACGACGACCCGCTGGTGCCCTTGCATCGCATCCGCGGCGTGACGGAGCGCACGGACGTGCAAGGCCAGATCGTGATCCCCGTCCGCGAAGCCGAGGTGCGCGAGGCTGTGCGCCAACTGGTTGGGGCGGGCGCGAAGGCGATCGTGATCTGCCTGCTTCAGTCGCACAAGAACGGCACGAGCGAGCGCCAGGTACGCGACATCACGAAGGGCGAACTCGAGAAGCTTGGCCAGGATCTGCCGGTGTTCGCGTCCGTGGATTACTACCCGGCGCGCAAAGAAAGCCACCGCATGAACACCACCGTTCTCGAAGCCTATGCGGCCGAGCCGTCACGCCAGACGCTCAAGAAGGTCAGTGACCGCTTCAGGAAGCATGGTGGCAAGTTCGATCTGCGCGTCATGGCCACGCACGGCGGCACCATTTCGTGGAAGGCGTCGGAGCTCGCGCGCACCATCGTATCGGGGCCCATCGGCGGCGTGATCGGCTCCAAGATGCTGGGTGAGGCGCTCGGTTACGACAACATCGCTTGCAGCGACATTGGCGGCACCTCCTTTGACATGGCTCTCATCACCAAGGGTAGCTTTGCCATTGCTTCCGATCCGAACATGGCGCGCCTGGTGCTGTCCTTGCCGTTGGTGACGATGGATTCGGTCGGCGCCGGCGCGGGCAGCTTCGTGCGCATCGACCCCTACAGCAATGCCCTCAAGCTCGGACCCGACTCCGCCGGCTACCGGGTGGGCACCTGCTGGCCGGAGAGCGGCCTCGACACGGTGACGGTATCTGACTGCCACGTGGTGCTCGGTTACCTGAATCCAGACAACTTCCTCGGAGGCCACATCAAGCTCGACGTGGAGCGGGCTCGCGCCCACCTTCAGGAGCAGATCGCCAAGCCCATGGGCCTGAGCGTCGAAGACGCCGCCGCAGGCGTGATCGAGCTGCTCGATCTGCATTTGCACGAGTACTTGCGGTCCAATGTTGCCGCCAAGGGGTACAGTCCGACCGACTTCGTGTGCTTCTCCTACGGCGGCGCAGGGCCCGTGCACACGTACGGATACACCGCGGGCCTGGGCTTCCGGGATGTGGTGGTGCCCGCATGGGCAGCAGGCTTCTCCGCGTTCGGTTGTGCCTGCGCCGATTTCGAGTACCGGTACGACAAATCCGTGGATCTGGCGGTGCCGTACAACGGTTCGCCCGAGAGCAAACGCGAGGCCGCACGCGCCATCCAACAGGGGTGGGAAGAGCTGACCATGAAGGTCATCGAGGAGTTCTCGAACAACGGCTTCGAGGCCAAGGACGTGATCCTGCGCCCTGGTTTCCGCATGCAGTACATGGGTCAGTTGAACGATCTCGAAATCATCTCCCCCATTCATCGAGCGGCCAGCGAAGGCGACTGGGATGCCATGACCGAGTCCTTCGAGGCTACCTACGCCAGAGTCTACGCCAGCGCCGCACGGTCCCCGGAGCTGGGATTCTCCGTCACGGGAGTCATCATGCGCGGCACCGTGACCACACAAAAACCCGTGCTGCCCGAAGATCCCGACGGCGGCCCCAACCCCCCCGAAGAGGCGCGCCTCGGTACGCGGAAATTCTACCGCCACAAGAGGTGGGTCGATGCGGTGATCTGGAAAATGGAGGCACTCAAACCAGGTAACGAGATCGTAGGCCCTGCCATCATCGAATCGGACGCCACCACGTTCGTCGTGCCGGATGGTTTCGCCACCACCCTGGACAAGCACCGCTTGTTCCACCTGCGCGAGACGCAGACGTCCAATCACTGAACTCGAGGAGACACAAAAGATGAGTACGTTTCAGAGAAACCAGGGCTCCACCTTTGCCAACTTGCTCGGCAACGGACAGACCTTGCAAGAATTTCGTCATAACATCCTCGCCCGCACGGCCAACACCGGCCACTACAACGGCCTGCAGAGACTGGAGCTGCGCGAATCGGACCCCATCCGCTACGAGAAGCTGTTTTCCAAGCTGCGCGGCGGCCTCGTGCACGCCCGCGAGACGGCCAAGAAGATCGCCGCCAGTCCCATCGTGGAGCAGGAAGGCGAACTGTGCTTCACGCTCTACAACCCGGCGGGCGACTGCGTGCTCACGTCCACCGGCATCATCATTCACGTCGGAACCATGGGCGCGGCCATCAAGTACATGATCGAGAATGACTGGGAGACCAACCCAGGCATTCACGCCGGGGATATGTTCACCAACAACGACTGCTCCATCGGCAACGTCCACCCGTGTGACATTGCCACCATCGTGCCCATCTTCATCGGCGACAAATTGATCGGCTGGGTGGGTGGTGTCACGCACGTCATCGACACGGGCGCGGTCACGCCGGGATCCATGTCCACGGGACAGACCCAGCGCTTTGGGGATGGCTACATGATCACCTGCCGCAAAACGGGCGCAAATGACAGACCGTTCCGCGATTGGTTGCATGAATCGCAGCGCTCGGTGCGCACGCCCAAGTACTGGATCCTCGACGAGAAGACCCGCATCGCGGGCTGCCATATGGTCCGCCAGTTGGTGGAAGAAGTGGTGGCGTCAGAAGGGCTCGACGCGTACGAGAAATTCATCTACGAGGTCGTCGAAGAAGGACGGCGTGGCTTGCAGACGCGCATCAAGGCCATGACGCTGCCCGGCAAATACCGCAAGGTGGCCTTTGTCGACGTTCCTTACAACCACCCCGACGTGCAGACGAGCAATGCGTTTGCCAAGCTCGATTCCATCATGCACGCGCCGGTGGAAGTGGAGATCCGCAAGGATGGTTCGTGGCGGCTCGACTTCGAGGGCGCCAGCCGCTGGGGCTGGCACAGTTACAACGCACACCAGTGCGCCTTTACCAGCGGCATCTGGGTGATGATGACGCAAACGTTGGTGCCCACGCAGCGCATCAACGATGGCGCTTACTACGGCACGGAATTCCACATGCCCAAGGGTTCGTGGAACAACCCGGACGACAGGCGCACCGGGCATGCGTACGCCTGGCACTTCCTCGTCAGCGCATGGACCACCATGTGGCGCAGCCTTAGCCAAGCCTATTTCAGCCGAGGCTACCTGGAGGAAGTCAACGCCGGCAATGCCAACACGAGCAACTGGTTGCAAGGCGGTGGCATCAACCAGGAAGGCGAGATCCACGCTGTGAACAGCTTCGAGTCGTCGAGCTGCGGCACGGGCGCCTGCGCCATGAAGGATGGGTTGAACCACGCGGCTGCCATCTGGAATCCGGAAGGCGACATGGGCGACATCGAGATCTGGGAGATGGCCGAGCCGCTGCTCTTCCTGGGTCGCAACATCAAGATCAACTCGGCCGGCTACGGCAAGTACCGAGGGGGTGCCGGGTTCGAGTCTCTGCGGATGGTCTGGAAAGCGCAAGACTGGACCATGTTCTTCATGGGCAATGGCTACATGAACAGCGACTGGGGCATGATGGGTGGCTACCCCTCGGCCGCCGGCTACCGTTTCGAAGCCCACAAGACCGGCCTCCGCGAGCGCATTGCAAAGGGGCAGAGCCTGCCGCTCGGCAGCGACGGCAATCCGGATGACGGCAACTACGAAAAGCACATCAGCCGCAGCTCGGTGGTCAAGCGCGATCAGCAATGCATGACCACGGAGGACTGCTACGACAACTACGACTTGTACCTGAACTACCTGCGTGGTGGCCCTGGGTTCGGCGATCCCATCGACCGCGAAGTGGACGCCATTGCGCAGGACCTCAACGGACAAATTCTTCTCGCGGAATATGCGGAGAAGGTCTACGGCGCCGTCTGCCATCAGGACGAAAAAGGCATCTGGCATGTGGATGCCGAAGGCACGGCCAAACGTCGCGCGGAGATCCGCAGAGAGCGCCTCGCCCGCGCAGAGCCCACCCGTGAATGGATGAAGAAGGAGCGCGAGCGAATCGTGCGCAAGGATGCATCCGTGCAGGTGCGGCACATGTATGCCACGAGTTTCAGTCTCTCGCCCAAGTTCCTCGACAGCTTCCGCAAGTTCTGGTCGCTGCCGCCGGAGTGGTTCGTGGACGAAACCGAGCTCGGCGTGCCCAGCTATGGCGCGAAGTTCCGCATGGATCTGTCCAAATTGCCAGACGTGCGCACCGTCGTTCTGGTGGAGGAATAAGAAGATGAGCACGTATACCCAAGAACAAATCAACCATATGATCGAAGGCCGCCTCGATTGGGACACCACCTTGCGCATGCTGTCCATGCCCAAGGACGGCGAGCGCTTCAAGATGTACGTTCAGGCGCTGCAAGCCAAAACGGGCATGAAGGACAAAATCGTGTTGCCCCTCGGTCCGCATTTGTACGTCGTCAGCGATCAGCACACCAGGAAATGGGAAACCAAGTGCGATTGCGGGCACAGCTTCGGCGATTATCGCGAAAACTGGAAACTCAATGCCGTCGTTTACGTGCGCGACACCGACGACGCCATGAACGAGATTTATCCGGAGCTGATGTCGCCGGATACCCACTGGCAAGTGTATCGCGAATACTACTGCCCGCGGTGCGGCTGCATGCACGACGTGGAAGCACCCACACCGTGGTATCCGGTGATGCATGACTTCGAACCGGATATCGAAACGTTCTACAAGGAATGGGTCCATCTACCCCTTCCTGACCGCGCTTAAGTGGCCCCATCCGCCATGGCAACGCCTACGGCTTGCCATGGCTGCCTTGTATGAACCGTCTGGTGGAAGCGAAGGGAATTGGTGGTCGAAGCGAGGAGGGGGCGCAGGGGAAGAGACGAAAAAGTTGTAAGCCTTGTGCAGAGGAGAATTCGGCAAGCACAA
>WQYX01000141.1 GCA_009781005.1 Polyangiaceae bacterium
GATAATTCACGACGACTCCACTCAGACGAGCCGATCCCTTTGCTGCGAAGGACGTACGGCGCTTCTCGGACCTGCGGCGTACGTACAGTACGCCTCGGTCCTGCGATGCGGCGTGCGCCCTTCGCAGCAAAGGGATCGGCCGTCTGCAGAAATCGCGTCATGAATTATCCGGGTTAAGCCTGTTCCGCCCGGTGCTCGCGCTCCGCCCTAGCCTCGATTCGCTCGCGACGGCTGCCGAACTCGCTCTAAGCGAACGATGGCGTAGCGACTGTGCCTGCTCCGCAAACAATGCAGATTGTGTGACTCATGCTGACTTGGATGGCAGCCCGTTGCCCTGAGAGATCCGCAAACTTCCGGTCATATAACCGGAATCATTCATGAGGACGCAGTTGGCACGAGCGGTGCTCTATGCCTCACCAGTTCCTGCGGCCCGTGCCTTTCGCTTGCTTCTCTTCGGTCGATAGGCGTCGCGGCAACAGTGTGAGGTGCTGGGCTGCTCCCTGCGCTCCTGCAGTTGGCGTCTTCAAAAAGCTCGTGAAGCCTGTTTCTCCCTGACGGGCGAGTTGGTCGTGTTGGGTGTGTGTTCATCGTGGGTTCGCGGGAATCGCTTCCTTGCTTCTTCTTATTTTACTTTCGTTGACCTGATTCTTCGTTGACTTTTCCGTAGCTTTGTTCGGCTAAGTAGCTTCGTTCGGCTGACCCGTTGAGATTGAGCTTGTTTGCGGCGCTTCCTTTCGAGGTAGCGCCGCTTCGCTTTTGTGACGCGTCCGCGTGTCAGAGAGCGTCCGTCGGAATGGACGCAACCTTAAGGTTCTTTCGCAAACGATCACTCACCAAGACGTTGTTCTTTGCGTCAACGATGACTGCGCCGACGCCGTCGAGCGACTCGACGAGCTTCATGCCCTTGTCGGGACCGAGGATGAAAACGGCATCGTCGATTTCGTCGGCGCGCGTGGCCGAGTCTGCCCAGATCGTAACGCTCCGGCACGCCGTTGCTGGCTCCCCGGTGCGCGGATCGATGATGTGGTGGTAACGCTTGCCTGAGACGACGTAGCTTCGTTCGTAGTCGCCGGCCGTGCTGAAGGCGTGGTCCGATAAGGGCAGCGTCGCGAAGGACGTTGACTCGCTGCCGCGCGGATCGCGAATGCCCGCTTGCCATGCCGTGCCGTCGGGTTTGCTTCCGCGCGCGAACAGATCTCCCCCGGCTTGCACGAAGAACGACGTGAGTCCCGCTTGGTCGAGCACCCTCACCGCGCGGTCGACCGCGTAGCCTTTCGCGATGCCGCCGAGGCCAATCTGCGTGCGCTTGTTTGCGAGCTTCACCGTCTTATCGATCTCATTGAGCTCGATTTTTTTGTAGCCGACGAACGGCAAGCGCGCATCGATCTGCGCGCGGGTTGGCGGGTGAGGATCGAGATCTTCGTCAAACTTCCACAAGCCGTGCAACGTGTAAAAGGTGATGTCGAACGCGCCGTCCGAGATTTCACTCGCGAAAACGGATTCTTTGATGATCGTGAAAGTTTCGTCGCTTACGATCACTGGTTTGCTTCCGGCAGCCGCGTTGATGCGCGAGATCTCGCTGTCGTCTCGCCACGTCGTCATCAAAGCCTCGATGCGGCGAATTTCTGTGAGAGCTGCGTTGAACGCGGCGCGCGCGCCGGCGGCCGAAACGGCTTCGTTCGTGAATGCGGCGAACACGATGTGAGTGCCCATCGCTGCGCCTTCCTCCTGCACGCGCTCGGAGACGAAAGCTTGCGATGCTGCGCCCGCGGACGTGCGCGGTTCATCATGGCATCCACCCATGAGCAGGAACGCAAGCGCAATGAGTAGATCGCGCGCCGCAGGGTTCATGGATCGTTCAGCGCGTTGAGCTTTGCGACAGGCGCGTGATGGTGCGCCCTCGTGCGGCGCCAATGCGCTCGAGCAATGACGCGAGCTTTGCACCTTCGCGAACGTTCGGCAGGTGCTCGTAGGTGCCGTTCCAGAGTTCGAGCATCACGCTGTCGTTGTTGAGCACGATACGGTCGATCTGAGCCCAACTCCACTTGCGGATGCGCGGCATGCCCATCGCAAGAATGTATCTGCCTTCGATCCCGTTGCGGCTGACGACGACGCCGCGCATGCCTGCGCGAACCGCGGTGCCAATGGCAGAGAGCACGATGAGCACGATGAGCGGAAGCGAACCAATGGGCCGATGGTGATCGCCCTCAACGATCCACTCCGTCAAAGTCGCGTTCATCCATCCGAGGTGCGCAACGACGATGACGGCGGCCGCCACGAGCGCCGAGACGAGGAAGATGAATGAACCGAGGAGCTGCGTGATCGGAGGACCGAAGAAGTGGCGCTCGGACTTGTCGGGGCTGTAGGCCATTTCGAAGTGCGCGACGGCGCCGTGGTTGTCCGAGATCGACGACCGATCGTCGTCGTCGCCGCGCGCTCCGTCTTTGTTTGCATCATGCACAGTTATGCCTCTTCTTTTTTTGTGTATAAAAGGGCGCAGGATGGCATTTGATTTTCCCTCTTCTGAATGGGTAGCTGCCTACAAGGACGCTATCAACGCAAACCCCGACTACAAGAAAGCTGGCAAGGACTGGACGCACGGTGTTGTCGCGATGGTTGTTAGAGCGGAGCCCGCACTCGGGCTCACCGAGGATCTCGCGATGTGGCTCGATGTCGACTCGGGGATCTGTCGCGAGTGCAAACTCATGCCCGCGCACGAGGCTGAAGAGAAGGCGCCCTTCGTCGTCGTTGCGAGTTACGCGCAATGGAAGCAGGTCATCAAGAAGGAGATCGACCCGACGAAGGCGCTCATGCAAGGCAAACTCAAGCTCGCCAAGGGTCACATGCCCACGATGGTGAAGCACGTGAACGCGTCCAAGCAGCTCGTCGAGTCGACCACGCGCGTACCCACGAAGTTTCGCGACGAGTGATCGTCAGCTCCGTTGTCGCCGCGTCGCACATGCGGCGCCGACGTGCACGCATCGCGCCCGACGCGCACGATCACAGATTGCGTGCAAAGAGCAGAGAGGACGCTTGACCGAAGCGCCAACGTCCTTCGATAGTAGGAGCATGATGATCCCGAGCCCGCTCGTCCTCGTCGCCGACGATGAACCCTCGATGCTCGAACTCGTTGCGCGCCATCTACGCACGCTGAACGATCCGACACTCGACGTCATTCAGGCTTCGGATGGCGAAGAGGCTTGGCGCCTCGCCCGCGAGCGCCGACCGGATCTCGTCGTGCTCGACGTGATGATGCCCGGGATGAGCGGTTGGGAAGTGTGCCGCAAGATTCGTCAGGACGAGGAGCTCGCGCATACCGGCGTCCTCATGCTCACCGGGATCGGTGAGAATCTCAACCAGATGACGAGCCCTTTGTACGGTGCGGACGCGTACATCGACAAGCCGTTCGAGTTCGAGGATTTCGATGACCGCGTTCGTCAGACGCTCCGTGGACGCGAGAAGGCGCGCGAAGGGTTCGTGCGTCCCGTCGTCAACGGAGCAACGGGCGCGGCCAAGCCCGCCGAAAAGGCGAAGAGCGCCGTGAACAAACCGCGCGTTGCGAAAAAAGAGCCCGCAGCAAAGAAGAAGGCGGCCTCCAAGAAACCCGCAGCGAAGAGAGCGGACGCGAAGAAACCCGTCGCGACGAAGAAGAGAACGACAGCGAAAAGGCCTGCAGCGAAGAAGAAGGCTGTCGCGAAGAAGAAGACGACAGCAAAGAAGACAGCTGCGAAGAAGCCTCTCGCGAAGAAGAAGACGGCGGCCAAGAAAAAGCGGTCGTGAATTGTACTCTAACGAGGAGTACAAAACACGCTGCAGTTTCCGAGTGGGAACTACTTAAAACCGCAACAGTGCCACTTGACGCCACGCGAACGGCGGTTATCTTCCGCCGCGCTGTTAGCACTCGCTTGGGGTGAGTGCTAACGGTCGACCCGCTGGCAAGCTGCTGGCCGTGCCCAATATCAGCCACAACTATTCATTTTTTGGAGGATTCGTCTCATGAACATCCGGCCCCTGCAGGACCGCGTGATCCTCAAGCGCGTCAAGGAAGAAGAGAAGACCAAGGGAGGCATCATCATCCCGGACACGGCGAAGGAAAAGCCGATTGAGGGTGAGGTTGTTGCCGTCGGCAACGGCAAGGTGCTTGAGGACGGATCGGTGAAGAAGCTCGAAGTGAAGGTCGGCGATCGCGTTCTCTTCGGTAAGTACTCGGGCACCGAAGTGAAGATCGACGGCGACGAGCGTCTCATCGTCCGCGAGGACGATATCCTTGCTGTTCTCGAGAAGTAACTCGAACGCGTTGTGAATGCGCGTCGTTCCCAATTGCTTTTTAGCGTTGGGGCAATTCAAAATTTTAGAAGACTCAGAGGTAATGCCAATGGCAGCGAAAGAAATCGTTTATACTGAATCCGCCCGCAACTTGATTCTCGCCGGTGTTAATGCGCTCGCGGATGCGGTCAAAGTCACGCTCGGACCGAAGGGCCGCAACGTCGTCATCGAAAAGAGCTTCGGCTCGCCAACGGTTACCAAAGATGGCGTGACGGTCGCGAAGGAGATCGAGCTCGAGAATCGCTTCGAGAATATGGGTGCGCAGATGGTTCGTGAAGTCGCCTCGAAGACGAGCGACGTCGCGGGCGACGGCACCACCACGGCAACGGTCCTTGCGCAAGCGATTTACCGCGAGGGATCGAAGCTCGTCGCGGCGGGTCACAACCCCATGGAGATCAAGCGCGGCGTCGACAAAGCAGTGGAGACACTTACCGAGTCGCTAAAGAAGATGGCAAAGCAAACCAAGGATCCGAAAGAGATCGCCCAGGTTGGCACCATCAGCGCGAACGGCGACAAGGAGATTGGCGAGAAGCTTGCGCAGGCCATGGAGAAGGTTGGCAAGGAAGGCGTCATCACCGTCGAAGAATCCAAGACGGCGGAGACCACGCTCGATGTCGTCGAAGGCATGCAGTTCGATCGTGGCTATCTGTCACCCTATTTCGTGACGGATCCCGAGCGCATGGAGGCCGTTTTGGAGGACGCATACCTCCTTATCTCCGAAAAGAAGATCTCCAACATGAAAGATCTTCTTCCGGTGCTCGAAGCCATTGCTCGCCAGCAGAAGCCGCTGCTCATCATTGCCGAGGACATCGAGGGTGAGGCGCTTGCCACGCTCGTCGTCAATAAGCTTCGCGGCACTCTCCACTGCGCTGCCGTGAAGGCGCCGGGCTTCGGAGATCGTCGCAAGGAGATGCTCAAAGACATTTCGATTCTCACCGGCGGTCAGGTCATCGCAGAGGAGCTCGGTCTCAAGCTCGAAAACGTCACCATCTCGGACCTTGGCCGCGCCAAGCGCATCTCGCTCGACAAGGACAACACGACGATCGTGGATGGTGCGGGCGACAAAGAGAAGATCAAGGGCCGCATTGCGGAAATCCGCGCGCAGATCGACATCACCACGTCGGACTACGATCGTGAGAAGCTCCAAGAGCGTCTCGCGAAGCTCGTTGGCGGCGTTGCGGTCATCAAGGTCGGCGCAGCAACCGAGACGGAGATGAAAGAGAAGAAGGCTCGCGTCGAGGACGCCCTGCATGCGACGCGCGCTGCGGTCGAAGAGGGCATCGTTCCTGGTGGCGGCGTTGCGCTCATTCGCGCGCAGTCATCGCTCGATGCGCTCAAGCTGGCAGAAGAGCAACGCTTCGGTGTATCGATCATCCGTCGCGCGATTGAGGAGCCTCTTCGTCAAATCGTGGGCAATGCCGGACTCGAAGGATCGATTGTCGTCAATAAGGTCAAAGAAGGCAAAGACGACTTTGGCTACAATGCGGCAACGGATCAGTATGGCCATCTTCTCTCACAAGGCGTCATCGATCCTGTGAAGGTCGTTCGCACTGCATTGCAGAATGCGGCGTCGGTTGCGAGCCTGATGCTCACGACGGAGTGCCTTGTTGCGGAGCGTCCGAAGGAGGAAAAGCCGGCGGGTGGGGAGCACGCAGGTCACAACCACGGCTTCTAAGATGTGTCTAGATAGAACGTGTTTGATAACCGTCGCGAGCGGCGCGAGGTCGAGGCTTTTTCCGAGGAGCGCGCGGAGCGTACTTGAAGTACGTGAGCACGCACCGCAGGAAAAAACGATGAGATCGCGGCGCGCAGCAGGTTAGCAAACGCGTTCTAGCGGCTGCACGGCCCGCGTCGTCGGTCGTGCCTCGCGGCTCCTCGTCCCAACCGGGCCGGGGGGCCGTTTGCATTTGAAATCGCCTTGACCGAATCAAATTGATCCCTATCTCATCGTCTCAGCATTAACGATGGGTGGGTGAATGCCCACCCACTGCTCAGGGGGTCTCCTACATGAAGAAATCCATTGCGTTTGCGATCGCCGGTGTCGCCATGGTCTCAGCGCTGAACGGTTGCTCGTACGGTGCTGTTGCCCATCTTGGCGGCGAAAGGGTCATTCTCGCCCGCAACGACAATATCCTCTTTGGATTGCTTCGTAAGGTATACGTTTGTCGGGTTACGGACGCGGGCGTTTCGGCTTGTCAGTCGGCCGACGCTCCCTGAGAGGGGGTTTACATGGGGGGCGCGGCGTGGATGAGCGACGCATGCGCGACGCAAAATAGCTTGCGCCCTGCCTTTTTCGCGAGACGTTTATGCAATTGCGCGTCGCGATTTTGATTCTGAACATTTGGCTTTTGGCCTTGCTTGCGTGCAAGAAGGAGGTCGCGGAGCACGAAGAGCCCGTGGCTGCGGATTTTGGCCCGCCCATCGCCGCAAGAGTCGAAGCATCGCGTGACGTCCCACGCTTCGAGATCGCGCTCGCGGTGTCGAAGAACCGTGATCCCGAGTCGATGCTTGCACCTCTGGTCAGCGTGCTGAGTCGATCCGTGCGTGCGTGCCCGGATCTCGTCGCGGGGGGAGCAAGCGGGCACATCACCGCTCTCTCGTTCGAGGATGGGAAAGCGAAGCTTGCAGGTGATATGAATCCGGGCGCATCGTGTCTTCTATCGGCGCTCGAGCACGAGTCATTCTCGGGGGTGTTGCCTCAGGGTGTTGTTGCGCGCATGGAGTTGCGGTTCGCCGAAGACGCCGGACTTACGTCTCTCGCGCCGCCGTGATGAAGAGGCGAGTCCTCTTTTCATCGGTGACGGGCGTCTTGCTCTCCGCGGCTGCGGGCCGTGCATGGGCGCAGGCCGCACCCGCCGAGCAATCTACCGAGGCACAGTCCAAGGAGCCGTTGACCACGAACGCCGCGGCACCTGCGGGCCGTGCTCGTCCCATGTCGACGTTCCGCGATGCGACCACCTGGGATTTGAATCTCGAAGGTGGATATGGGTATGCCTTCGGAGATGCACATCGAGGCTCGGCGCTTTTGCGCGCGCGCCCGGGTGTATTGTTCATTCGTGATAGCAGCGTTTGGCAAGCTGGCGCTACCGTGGAGTGGACGAGCATTGGCAAAGAGCTCGCGTTTGGTGTTCAAGCCGAGTATATGCACATCGGACTTGGAACATGGATTCAGGGGGGTGCATCCGTGGATGCGGCCGCTCGCTTTGGCGGTATGGCAGCCGTAGGCCTCAGTGTGTTCGGCGTCGAAGCCCAGGTCCGTAACGACGGATTCGATTCTCCCATATTTGCGCTTTACGCGAAGATTCGTATTCCCATTGGCCTCATCGTGTATGCAATCTCTTCCCGTTAATAAGTGCTCATCCGGAACCGTCACGAGCAACGCAAAGCTCGTGTCGTTCGGCAGAAGTTCGGCTGGATTCGCCGAACTTCTGCGCGATGCGCTGCTTCGCAGCGCCCGAACGGCACTCTCCCTTTCTTGGGGGCTCCGCCCTCCGTCCCCCGAAGCCGCTCCCGCGGCTTCTCCTCGTGCCGCCCTTTCCGGGCAAGTCCAACAAAACTTCTGCCGGGCGGCACTAGCCCGGAGAATTCATGACGCGATTGCAGTAGAGAGCCGAGACCGCAGCGAGAAGGGCGCACGCCGTATCGCAGGACCGAGGCGTACTGTACGTACGCCGCAGGTCCGAGGAGCGCCGTACGCCCTTCGCAGCAAGTGGATCGGCTCTTCTAAGCGGAGTCCTCATGAATGATTCGGGCTAGGGCGTGTCCCTAGATAGTGCTGTCCATGGGCGAAGATGTGTGCTCCATAGAGGGGCCACTGTGATTCGATGGAGACTGAGTGATCGACAGTGGGAGAAAATCGAGGCCTTTCTCAAGGCCGATGCGAAGGCAGGGATGCCTGGCCGAAACGACCGGGTGTTCATCGAGGCGTCGC
>WQYX01000142.1 GCA_009781005.1 Polyangiaceae bacterium
ACGCCGTATCGCAGGACCGAGGCGTACTGTACGTACGCCGCAGGTCCGAGAAACGCCGTACGTCCTTTGCAGCAAAGGGATCGGCTCGTCTGAGTGGAGTCGTCATGAATTATCCGGGCTAGAACGCGTTCAGAACGTCGTGAGGAAACCGAGGCCGGCGGTGCCGTTGCCAAGGAGCGGCAAGAAGCGCGGGCCCTCGAGCGCACCCGCCTTTGGCGACTTGTCCGACGAACCGAAGGACGTGGCCACCAACGCAACGCCGGCACCGACGAGCGCGACAGCACCGATGCCCGTGACGAGGGCAATGGTCTTGTTGGAGTTCGCGGCATCGGCGTGCGATTGCCTCGACTGATTGAGATTGTTAAGATTCGGATCGCCGCTAGGGGTTTTGTCGATCTCAGCTTGGACGCCGTTACGTTTGTTGATTTCGGAGCGGGCCACGACCACGAAGGTGATCGCAACGGCGCCGGCAACGATACCCGCACCGCCAGCGACATAGCCCACGGTGCGCCGCGTCTTCGCGGCTGACGAGGCTTCATCTCCCCCTGCCGGGTGACCGGAGGGACCCTGAGGTTGCGGCATGTCTTCGAGCAGCGGCACCTCGACAACCGTCACGTGCGCGCCAGCAGGGACGTCCACGCTGGTGGACCAACTCTTCTTGCCTTTCGCGGAGACTTCGAACTGGTAGGTGCCGGAATCGACAGGAATCTCTTTGCCAATCGTGGCCGACGGCACCGGATTGCCATCACGCGTGATGGACAGAGTTGCCGCGGGATCTTTCGTGACGATGCGGATCTTCGGCAGGAGCGGCTCGAGACGCGCAGCGTCGCTGCGCGCGCGCTCCGCGCGGTCGCGCTGCCCGCGCTGTTCGGCAAGCCCCGCGGCCGTGCGATACCAGCCCCACGCCGTGGCAGTCTTACCGAGTTTTTCATTGCAGAGTGCAAGATTGATTTCGGTGCCCGGTGATGGGTCGGCCTCATCGCTCCCGGCAAATGCGTCACACGCTGCCTTGAAGTCTTCTTTCTTCAGCGCGGTCATGCCGTCCTCGAAAAGCTTCTCCGCAAGGGACGGATCACCTGCGAGAGCGAGGCTCGGTGCGGCAGTGAGAATTCCAAAGACCGCAACCGCGGCAGACCACGAGAAGGACATGCGACGCATCGTGCAACCTATACACGAACCTCCTTCGCAGAGAAATCATGCGGTCGATTTCCATGAGGGCATATTTACCAGCCGTCGCGAGCGAACCGCGGATGTCCGTTCAACGATGCGATTCAGGGGAACTCTGCACTGGCGGCGGCCTTGGCGGCCTTACGGGTGGCGGCCGATCGGGCACCGTTGGCCTCGACGCCGACGTTGGCCTCGACGCCGACGTTGGCCTCGACGAACCCGTTGGCTTCGACGAACCCGTTGGAGGCGGTGGCTGAGGGGTGGGCGGTTCCACCGTTGGCGTGAGGTGCACGGCAGCCACCGAAGTTGACGACGGAGTCACCGCTGGGGGCGGCGGAGGCGGCGCGGCCGGTTCCGCAGAGACCAACGAAGAGGAAGGCGGCGAGACGGGATTCACCGGCGCAATCGGCTGACGCAGTTTTACGACGCTGATGATGCCGGCCACAATCAACAAGACTCCCGCAGCCACGACGGCCACAATAACTCCCTTGAGCGACCGTGACGTCGACAGCGATTGTGACGTCGACAGCGATTGTGATGTCGACCCCGTCTGCTGCCATATGATCTGGTCCGACGAATGAGGGCCACTCCTAAGGTGCGGCTGGGGCGTGACGGCACCCATGGGCGCCGTGGCGTACAAGGCGGTTCCCGGCATGCTCACGCTCACACGCGGCGGCGTGATCGCCATGAGATGCGCCTGCATGGGCGACGCACCGAGCGCGGGTGTCACCGGCGGTACCGCGAACGGCGAGATGACCTGTGTGCCCGACATACGCGGCCCGGACGCGAGCGCCTGCTCCGAAAACGGCTTGAGCGCCGCGATGATCTCGGACACTGCCTGGAAGCGGTGCTCCGGACGGTGCTGCAGACAGTGCATGACGATAGCTTCGATTTCGGCAGGCACCTCCGGCACGCGCGCGCGCAGGGGCATGGGATCTGATTCGAGAATTGCCGCAAAGAGCTCGCCGAGGGTCTCGCCCGTAAACGGCAGCGCACCGGTAAGCAGCTCGTACATGATGATGCCGAGCGCCCAGATATCCGCGCGCACGTCGACGGCTTTCGGGCTCCGAAGCTGCTCCGGCGACATGTACTGGGGCGAACCGAGCATCGCCGTCGTGGACGTGAGTGCACCGGGGGTCTGCGTGAACGAAGACGACTTCGAGATGCCGAAGTCGAGCACCTTCACGATGCCGCCGTTGTTCGCGGTTGCGAGAAAGAGATTGGAGGGCTTGAGATCGCGATGGATGATGCCTTTTTCGTGTGCGGCTTTCACACCGTCGAGTGCCTCGAGCATGTATTCGACGACCTCGGACAGCGGCAGGCGCTTGCGCCATGCGAGCAGCTGAGAGAAGTCTTCGCCGTCGAGCAGCTCGAGGATCATGTAGGCGTAGCCTCTCTCCTCGCCAACGTCCTCCACACGAACGACGTGGTCGTTGCGGATCTTTGCGGCCGCACGTCCCTCGTTCTTGAAGCGGATCATGCCCTCGACGTTCGTCGGATCGACGAGCATCACCTTTATCGCAACGACGCTTTCGAGCTCCAAGTGCCGAGCCGCGAAGACAGCGCCCATGCCGCCGCGACCAATGAGGCGCTCGATAACGAACTTGCCGGCGATAGTGTCGCCAACAGTCGGCATCTGCGCAGGTCCTGACGCGGCAACCATGCGAATTCGGGAGCATAAGACCCCCCTTCAATTGCCGCAAGCAATCGCCCAAACGAATGACGCAGGAGTACTGCTCAGCACAGCCAGAAGTTCTGCGACGCCCCACTTGAGCGCATTGCACTCGTGAAATAGAGCCACCTTCGAGACTTGAACTCGAGACCTACGGTTTACGAAACCGTTGCTCTACCACTGAGCTAAGGTGGCGTTCCTCACGGCCATTCGCCGGGCAAACGGAGCGCACGGATTACGCGCCCCCACGCGAAGAGTCAAGCCCCCGTGCCTGCCCCGCGGCGCGTCCGTCGTAGCCGTGGCGTTGAAGCCACTCCTTGTCGACCGCCCCAAGCGCCGTCTTGACAGCGGTGCGCGCGGCTTCGCCGTTACGGGCGCGAACGAGATCCATCACCGTGCCATAGAAGTGCACGGCCTCTTCGCAACGGTCGTAGAGCGACACGATGAGCTCGGGGTGCTCCTCCGGAAAGCGAGCGATCGAGTTGAGGATAAGCTCGATACCGACATTGCCGGCCGCGCGCGCCATGGCGCGCTGAAATGCCATGTCGCCGCGCGCGTAAGAAATGGGATCATGCACGCGGGCAACCTGCTCGTCGGCAATGCGCTGCATGGTAGAGAGATCCGCTTCCGTGTGCCGATCGCAGGCGAGAGCCACGGCCTCAGCGGCGAGGATGCGACGGATCTCGAGCAGCGACGTCAAGAGCTCGAGCCACGCGGGCTCTTGCGGATCGAGCGAGTTCATCACCATTCCGAGCGCCTCGAGACCCGCGCGTTCTCGCCACGGTGAGATCTCCGTCCCCGAGCCATGCCGCGTGGTGACCAGTCCCAGCGCTTCGAGCCGCGCGAGCGCCGCCCTCAACGTCAGACGGTTGACGCCGAGCGCAAGCGACAGCTCGCGCTCGGACGGCAGTCGAGATCCAGCGGCGAGACGTCCGGCAAGGATCTCGCGACGAAGACGATCGGCCACGGCATCGACGACGCTGGAGCGGGCAACAGGACCAAGAACCGCAAGCGTCTCAGTGGGATCGTTCGTTGCGCTGGATGGATGGGATGTTTTTTTCATCGGGTGACCGAATGATTGAACCATTAATCACGTTGCCTTCCTGGGCAAACGTTGTTTCGTGGCGGTCCTGGTAGCTAAAGCAACGGTGATGCTCTCTCTCTCCAAAGAGATTGCCGCATTCTTTTTCATGGGAGCTCTGCTCGGAGCGTGCGCGCCGAATCGTGGTGCCGCCTATGAGAGATCTCTCGCAGAGGCGCGGCGTGCCGCGCATGACGGGCGATTCGACGACGCGGCCGCGCACTTCGATGATGCCGCGAAGAGCGCGAAGGTCGCGCGCGATGGCGTCTTCGCGCGTTACGAAGCTGCGCTCTCACGCGCACGCGCTGGCGACCGCGCGCGCGCGAGGATCGCGCTACGCCAGCTTGCGGATGAAAAACCTCAGACCGAGTACTCCGCGCTCGCCGCACTCAAGGCGGCCGATCTCACGCTCCAAATGGATGAAGAGGCCGGCTACCGCGAGCTCGAAGCGATCGTCCTCGCGTACCCGAAGGACGGCGTCGCGCGCGTCGCGCTCGCGCGGATCCTCCGCCACGACGACGATGAACATGCGCTCGAACACCTCGAGAGCCTCGCGCCGCGCATCGTCGCAAGCGACAATCCCAAGGATCGGGGCGTCGAGGAGATAGTCGCCTACGAGCGCGCGAAGAGGCTCGCCGATCTCGGGCGCGACGAGGCCGCTCTCGCTGCGCTGTTCGACGTAGCCAAGCGATGGCCATACCCGCACGGCGCATACTTCGACGACGCACTCTTTCGCGCGAGCGAAATCGAGCGAAAACTCGGCCGCCCGCAACGAGCGATTGCAACGCTCGAGGAGCTTCTCTCCAAACGCGAGACGTCGTGGATGATCGGCACCTACGAGCGACCGAAGTACGAGCCGGCCATCCTCCGCATCGCTGAAATCTACGAGCAAGATCTCTTCGATCGCGCGATGGCACGTGAGACGCTCCACCGCTTCTATCGCGACTTCAAGACTTCGACCTTTCGCGACGATGCGCTCTGGCGCGAAGCGGAACTCTGGCGAAAAGACGGTGAGATTCGAGTTTCGTGCGACAGGCTCGCAACGCTCGCACGCGAGTTCCCCGACTCGCGCTACGTCCCGTGCGCCTCCGTCCGGTGCCCGGACATCAAGCGCCCCGCAAAGAGCCAAGCCCCCACAACCTGCCGCGCCTATATCCTTCGAGACACGCAGGCGCGATAACGAAAATGCGCCGACGATGTCTCGATCCGTTCCGTTCCGAGCCTTTCGTCGCCGACAACGATCAGGTCAACGACTACGACAACGAAACGTGATCGTAGTCGTGGTCGTTGACCGCGACGGCGACGTGAACGCCTCTGCTACTCGTCGTCTTCTTCTTCGACGTCTTCCGCATCCTCATCCTCGTCGAGATCTTCATCTTCATCTTCTTCATCGAACTCGTCGAGGCTCTCTTCGTCGTCGTCTTCAGCCTCGGCGGCCGCACCCTTCTTTTCGAATTTCACGTCGACGCCGATGTCACCGAGCTGCGCGTCGAGCAACTCGAAGAGTTCATCGATGTCGTCGCCCGACCACTCGTCGAGCATCTCGGTGAGAAATTCGTAAAAGTCACCGCTGTCGAGACGGCGCTCGATCTCCTCCACTTGTTCTTCGGTAAAGGCTTCGAGGACGTCCTCGCGCAGCGCCTCGGTGTCCCCTTCTTCGATCGCATCCTGCGCCGAGAGACGAATCTGTCGAACCGCGCGCTTGTCGAGAACGATCTCCATCGGTCTTACTCCGAGAATCGAAGAATGATTGACCACGAATACTTAAAGGCATCGGGCGCTGTCAACGTCGACGTAGTTTTGGGCGCGGCAACTTCTTTCATGACCATCGAATCGCGATCCAAGACGGTTAGACGGTTATGATAAGCACGTGCACTTGCCTCCACGGCAGAGTCGCAAGCCGCTATCAACCTTCGTGCGCCCGCGCGCCGTCGCGATCGCGTTGGGTTGTGTGATCGGCTCGTGTCACACGGACGCCGCCCGGGCGGAGACTGGGCGTGCAGCCACACCACCAACGGCGCCGGCGCCGCATGACGGCTATCCGGTGTCCTCCGGCGAAACGCAGGGCAAATCACATAGGCTCATCGATCTAGAGCGCGCGCCGCCGCCGCCGACGAACGTCGTCTATCTTCAATACGGCGTCGCATTCACCGCGGAAGTGGTCACAGCGGCGGGAGGCATCTGCAACAACGTCACGGTTCCCTGTATTCTCGGAACCGGAGGCGGCATCACGATCCGCGCGGGATGGAGAGGCACCGGCGCGCTTTATCTCGGCGGCGCCTACAGCTTCTCCAAACAGGATCCAAACAAGCTCCTGAGGCTCGCGATCCTGCAGCAAGCAAGGGCCGAAGCGCGGTACTACCTAGCAACGGGACGCGTCGTCGAGCCCTATGGGACCATCGGTCTTGGCATCGCCGGCTATGGCAGCGAATGGGCGGTCAACACGTATGGCCCCACGGGCTTCGTCGGCGTCGGCCTCGAAGCACAGGTAACCAGGCGCATCGTGGTCGGCATCGCGCTGGCGTACCGCCTTTTGCGCTTCAAAAGCTTTACCGACTCGAGCGGAGCCGATCGCGATGGCGGTCTCGCGCGATTCGTTGGTCTCGATTTCGTACTTGAACAGCGTGAGCCGATTTTTACACAAGGCGGCCGCTGAGTTCGTCGCAGAAGAGGCGCATGCTGACCACTTTCACACTGCTTGACGGTCGCGCACGTGTGATGTCCCATCACCGTATCCTGTTGTTTGGCCGGGCTGCTCCACGGTACGCTCTGAAACTGGTGATGACGGCTGCAGCGTCGATTGAAAGGGTGAACGTAAGGATGAGGGTTTGCCCGTGACGCAGCCCGAGACTCTCCAGCCCTCCGCGTCGACTGAGTCCGAGGGCTCGCAGACAAGCGGCGTGCGCATGAAGTTCTTCGCGCGCACAGACGTTGGCCAAGTGCGAGAGCACAACGAGGACAACTTCCTTGTCGCTGATCTGTCGCGTCGTTCGCGCGGCCTGCTCGAGGCGAATCGCGCAACGGCGATAGGACCGCACGGCGCCCTCTTCGTCGTGTGCGACGGCATGGGCGGTGCCGCGGCCGGCGAGATCGCGAGCCAGCTCGCCGTCGACATCATCTACGAGCGTATGGTCGAGGGCGTCTCCGACCTTGCGCCAACACGCGACGAGGTCGCACGCCGTCTGGTACGCGCCGTCGAGGCCGCGGGCCTGCGCATCTTCCACGAAGCGAAAGTCGATCGAGCGCTCCGCGGCATGGGCACGACGGTCACCGCCACGGCCGTCTTGGGTGAGATGCTCTTCTTCGCGCAAGTTGGTGATTCGCGCGGTTACATCTTGCGCGGCGACACGCTCGTGCAATTGACGCGCGATCAGTCACTCGTCAACCAGCTCATCGAAGCCGGTCAGCTCACCGAAGAAGAGGCAGAGACCTTCGAGCACAACAACATCATCCTGCAAGCGCTCGGCACCAGCGACACCGTGCAGGTCGATCTCACCTGCGCCGAGCTCCGCAAGGGTGACATCTTGATGCTCTGCTCGGATGGGCTCTCGGGCTTGGTGCGCTTCGAAGAGATCCGCGACGCACTTCGCGCCAAGACCGAACCGCTCGACATCTGCAAGTCTCTCGTTGACCGCGCAAACCACTCCGGCGGTTACGACAACATCACGGTCATCATCGTGGAGTTCGACGGCGAGTCACTCCAGCCGTTCGACCCGAACGCCGAACGGTTGAAGTACACCAAGTACATCCTCGACAACGCTGCGAACTTCGTCACAGCTCCCGTCCTCCCCGCGTACAGCCCCGCCGCGTACGGCGGGCCCGCGTACGGCGAGGGTGCGCCTTACCCGCCAGACGCCGCGCCCGATATTTCGCCCGACATCTTTTACGCTCCCGCAGGTGCGGACTACGCCCCCGCAAGCGCGAACTACGCTCCCGCAGGTGCGGACGGCATACCTGAAGAGGCTCCGCCGACCTGGGCGCAAAATCTGCCTGATTCCTACGAAGAGTTCGAAGACGAGGGTCCAATCGACATCCCCATCCCCAACACGCGAGTGCCTGTCTGGTTGGTGGTCGCCATCGTCCTCGGCGTCATTGTCGTGTTCGCCGGCGCCGCGTTTCTGCTTCTGCGCTGAAGCAGCGCTTTAGACCACTTTCAGCTCGATAGTCCTCGACGCAACGCTGAAATGATCCGGGCTAGCCCGGATCATTCATGACGCGATTTCTGCAGACGGCCGAGACCGCAGCGAGAAGGGCGCACGCCGCACCGCAGAGCCGAGGCGTACTGTACGTACGCCGCAGGCTCGAGGAGCGCCGTAC
>WQYX01000143.1 GCA_009781005.1 Polyangiaceae bacterium
GTCAACGCCATCCAGCGCGATGGTCGCCCCTGGACTCCCACTCTCCTTCCCACCCACGCGTGAACAAAATGGCCTTGACTCCAATCACACCTGCTTCCCCTTGTCACGTGCTCGTCAGGCGCGTCGAAGCGACGCGCCTTCCTGCGCACGGACGGGGAAGGCCCGCGGCTGCCGCGTCGTTGCGAGAAATGTACTCCTATCGAGAGTACAAGCGTACGCGGGCTGCATTCGGTCTCGTAGTGAGCGGCGCTTCGCCGAGTGCGCGTGCAGATATGGGAGCGGCGCGCGCAAGCGGCTCGAAGCGCTGGGCTGCCTAACGATCACGCTGCTTTCCAATCTTCGGGCAGCCCGCAGATTTTGAGCACCTTCTTCACGTAGCTTTCGCTCACGCGGATCTTTCCGTTCTCCGATCCGCTGACCGTGGCTTGGGCTTTCCTCATTTTTTTCGCGAGCTGCGCCTGCGTGAGGCCGGCGTGCTCACGTGCGGCTCGCAGGTCGCGGCCGAGCTCGTCGAGCACGAACTCAAGTGCGTCTGAGGTGCTCTCCACATGGCCGACGAGTCGCTCGTACTCGGCCTTTGGGAGGACGACGTATTCTTTGCCTTCGATGGTGAGCCTATCCATGTGTCTCTCCCTTTAGTCGTAGATTTCCTTGCGGTCTGCGATTGCGTCGATTGTGAGCATTCCCTTCGAGACCGTGAAGACAATGCGGTAGTCGCCCACTCGGACGCGGAGCTTGCCCGCGAGAGCGCCCTTGAGCGCCTTGATGCCGGCGACTTGCGGGTAGCTGGCAAGCTCGGTGATCGCCTCGGCGACCCTGGCCTTGACGGCGGCGGGCAGCTTCCTGACGTCCTTCTTCGCGCTCTCCGTAATGACCACCGCAACCATGATTAGTAATATATATCACTAATATTCACGACGCGAGGGGAGTCAAGCAAATATTTTCGCTACGCTCGCCGCGCGTGCTCCCCTTGGGCTGGTGCTCGTCAGGCGGGCCCAATCTACGGCGCCGTGGGCCCGCCTTTCCTGCGCGCCGCCAGGGGAGCCCGCGCCTGCGGTGGCGTCGCAAAAAGTGTACTCCTATCGAGAGTACAGCGTACGCGGGCTCATTCGGTCTCGTAGCGAGCGGCGCTTCGTTGAGCGCGTGTGCCTCGCCGAGTATCTTGAGGCGCTCGGCAAGTGCCTCGCGCTCGTCCGCGAGCTGCTCACGCCCGACATCTTGCGAACAAGACGATGCCGCGTGCCCGCCGTCCAACCCGACCGATGCGCGTCATCCGCATGTCGATTTTTTTCTCTTTCCCGCAACCAGCTCGGCTAGAGGCCGAATGGGGTAATCATCATGATACTCAACCACCACATTCGTTTTCTCGCAGTTCTGAGTTTTTCCACTATCACAGTCATTGCTTGCGGCGGCGGCTCCGACGATCCGCCCGATCGCTCGTCCGACGCAGGTACATCTACGAATCCGAGCTCGTCATTTCTCTCATCGTGCCACGGCGATTACATGTGCACGGATAAGCAAGGCAACGTTTCGGGATTTATATCGCTAACACCCGTCCCTGACGCTTTCTGGTGCATGACCAACGATTACTACTACTTCGAGTCGGACCACAGCGTTCATGGCAGCTACAACACTACCGGCACATGGTCCGGTGGCTCGACTGCATTCGACGTGTGCTTTGCAGTCGGTTCAGCACCAACAGAGTGCAGGCATTGCACCTCCACCTCCACCTCCTCCGACGCCGGCCTTGACTCGAGCGTGTTTAATCACTGCAGTGGCCCTACGTCTTGCAGTGATATCGGGGCGAACGGCGTTATTGGGTCTACGGCTGTTGGCGAGGCGTGCTGGCACTATGGATGCTACGAAGAGGTGGTTTCGTCCCCCTCCATTCAAACCATTTGCACTGGTACTCCGTACCGTTGTGCGGGGCTCTCAGCGCACGCGTGTGCAAGCACTGGCTGCGTTTGGGAACGTTGGACATGGGGTGACCAGTGACTGACGCCACTTGACCTCGCGGCAATAATTGTACTACCAATCAGAGTACATCAAGTTACGAGGGCCCATGAACACGCGTGCTGGAATTACGAAGAAAGTCAGTCTGTCGGTGCGGGCCGACGACTTGAAGATCATCAAAGAGCGCGCCCGGCGCCTTCACGGCGGCAACGTGTCGGCCGTAGTTGCCATCGGAAATCACGTGGAGGAACCCTAAGCAGCCAAGAAGGCCTCGCCGGAAGAACCAAACCGTGTACCGAATTTGTCCATTCCGGCGTGCGCAACGCTGCACGTTCGGCGCTTCCTGCGCTCGCCTTGATGCCTCGTCGTTGCCACGAGAGCCCTTTTCCCCTAGTGTGAACGGCGTTTCGCCCTCGTAGCTCAGTGGATAGAGCAGCGCTTTCCTAAAGCGTTGGCCGCAAGTTCGACTCTTGCCGGGGGCACTTGGTCAGACGGCGTGCTCCTTGTCTGCTCCTCGTGACTCTCGCCCTCGCGTGGTCACGTCTCGTCCTCGCGGGGCCGTTGCAGACGTGGGGAACCTCGCCGCCCGAACCCAGTCCCTCGCCGCTTTCGCAGCCGTCGCCGGTGGAAACCTCGCCGCCACCGCCGCCGCCCGAACCTCTTCCCAAAGAGGGTGCTCCGCCCGCAGAAGCCACCGCCGCGCAATCACCATCGGAGCCTGCGCCCGCATCTTCTTCGTCGTCCAGCGTGCAGTCCTTGCCCGACGCGCAGAGCGCCGCGCGCGCACCCGGAAACGTGGGCCTTCGCTACACGCTCGAAGGCATCGAGATCCGCGGCAACACGACGACCCTCGCGCGCGTCGTGCTGCGCTACGTGCCGTTTCACGCTGGCGACGTTCTCGACGTCGACGACAAGGAGCTCTCGCTCACTCGCTTTCGGCTCCTTGGCACGGGCTTCTTTCGCGACGTCGAACTCTCGCTGCGGCGCGGTACCAAGCGCGGGTACGTCGTCCTCGTCATCACCGTTGCCGAGCGCAACACGATTGTCGTCAACGACGTCTGGCTCGGACTGTCTGCGGACGCAGAGCCGAATGGTAAGGCACGGCCTCTCACCGCGTACGGCGGCCTCGACGTTTCGGAGTTGAATCTCGCAGGCACCGGCGTGTCGCTCGGCGGCGCCATGGCCATTGCCAACGGTCAGCTCGCGTTGCGCATGCGCGTGAGCGATCCGAAGTTCCTCGGCACGTCGTGGACCACCGAAGCGCAACTGAGTTACAATAACGCCAAGGACTTCTTCGGCAATCGCGATGTCCTCGTGGACGATCCAACGCAGAGCATCTCGCAGGACTTTGCTGTCGTTTCGTATCGGCGTTTTGGAGGCCTCATCGGTGCGGGCCATGAACTCGGCGGCGTCGCCACGCACGTCTTCTTCGACTATCGGCTCGAGAAGATCGACGCGACCCTGCCGCTTGCCGCGAGCCATCGCCGCGGTCTCGACATCGAGCCCATCGACTTTTATCTCATCCCCGGCTCGACCGTCCTTTCCACCGTCAGCGCCGCAATCGTGCATGATACACGCGACGAGCCCTTCTTGCCGACGCGCGGCTGGCACGTGCTCGGTCTTGCCGAAGTCTCGCTCTCGCCGCTCGGCAGTGACTACCCGTACGCGAAGCTCGTCGTCCGCGGTTCGCGCTGGATCCCTCTGCCCTGGAACCACGTTCTTCGCATCGAGGGCGTCTTTGGCAGCATCTTCGGTCAGGCGCCCCTCTTCGAGAAATTCTACGTTGGCGATTACACCGATCTCTTGCCCCACCGTGCGCTCGATCTCGCGTTCGACCGCCGTGCTGCGCCGAACTTTTTCGGCACCACGATCTCCGAAGTTCGCTACGGCGACTACGCGGCGCGCATCAACGCCGAGTACCGCATCCCCATGTACCGCGGTACGAAGAGCATCTACGGCGTCGATTTCTTTGGGTCGGTCGGGCTCTTCGGCGTGGCGAATCCGCGTGATCTCACCAATCCAGCGAGCGGTTACAGCGGCCTCGCGCGCCTGCCGATCGACCTGACGTTCAACCTCGGCTTGCGCGCCGATACCGCAGTTGGCGGTTTTGCGATCGGCATCGCGAACCTCATAGGATTCATTCCGATCCGATCGGAGGGCCCGTGACACGCCCTGGCCCTTGGCGCTTGCTCGCAATGCTCATGGTGCTCGGCACCATGGTGATGGTGTCGCGAGATGCGCGCGGCGAGGACACTCCGAAGCAAGAGGAGTTGCCGCGCCGCCAAGCGAACTTCACTTGGCAGAAGACGGACAAGGGAGCCACGCTGCTCGTCGCGAGCTTCTCGTACAAGGACATTCTCGACAAAGGCGTGGCCGACAAACTCGCGAGCGGACTCACCACCGTCATCGCGCTTCGCGCCTATTTGCTTCGCGAGGGCGACGCGAATCCCATCGCGCTCGCGGTGCGCACGTGCCGCATTGCTTATGATCTTTGGGACGAAGTTTATCGCTTGAAGATTTCCGGCCCCGGCGGTGAGCGTGACGGCGCTGCACTCAATCTCGAAGGCGTCGTTCGTCAATGCACCGAGGTGCGCGATCTCGTCATCGCGGATCGCGCGCTGCTTGCGCCTGCGCGGCCGCATTTCATCGGCGCGATCGTCGAAGTGAATCCGGTGAGTCCTCAGGCGCTCGAGCAAATGCGCAAATGGGTTTCGCGCCCTGCCGGCTCCACGGGCATCGGTCCGGGCGACGCGCTCTTCGGTTCGTTCGTCGGTCTCTTCGTTCGGCAGATTGGTACCGCGGACCGCACGCTGCGCTTCCGTACCCAGTCGATGACTCCATGAAAAACACTTGACCGCGGATCGCGTTTCGTTGTGGCGGTCACGAAGATTGTTCTATCCTCGTCCTCGATGCGGCAGATAGTGCATGGTGGCCTCATCGCGGTCTTGGCGCTCACGCTCGGTGCGGCCTCGCCTGCGCACAACGTGAAAGCAGTCAGCATCACGCGCGTCCACGTGAAGAAGAGCGCGCGCACCATGGATCTCTACGAAGGCGACTCGTTGGTTGCACGTTACAGCGTGGCGGTTGGACGGGGTGGCCCGGGCTTCAAGAAGATGGAAGGCGACAACGTCACGCCCGTCGGTCATTACCGCGTCCTCGATCGCAGGCCCTCGCAGCTACGCGTCTTCATGCGACTCGATTACCCAAATGCCGAGGACAGAGCGCGCTTCGAGGAACTCAAGAAGAGCGGCGACGTTCCGAAGAACGCAACCATCGGAGGCGAGATTGGCATTCACGGCGAGCCGCCGGACGCCAAGCCTTTCAAGAAAGTCGACTACCAGAGCCACGGTTGCGTCGTGCTCGAGGACGCCGAGATTGATCAGGTCTCGCGCATGGTGCCGGACGGCACCCCCGTCGACATAGAAGATTGACCGCTTTCGATTTGCCGCGATCTCGTCGTTGTCCAAACACCTGCGACAGGGCAGGCACAGGGGCCTGCCCCTACACCGGCAACGCATCGTAGGGGCGGCCCCCCGTGGCCGCCCTTCTCGCCTCGACCTCGCGTCAACTTGAAAGCGGTCTAAAGTCTGGTCGATGCTGCCGGCGGTGGTCACCGAGAAGCTCGACGTTCTGCCGGTCCAGCCCGGCGTCTACCTCTTCAAGGACAAGAAGGGGAACGTCGTCTACGTGGGCAAGGCCAAGAGCCTGCGCGCGCGCGTGCGGAGCTACTTCCAAGAAGGCTCGGGCGACAGCCGTTACTTCATCCCGATTCTGCTTCGCACCATTGGTGATTTCGAAACCATCGTGACGGCCTCCGAGAAGGAAGCCACGATCCTCGAAAACAATCTCATCAAGCAGCATCGGCCCCGGTACAACGTCAAGCTTCGCGACGACAAGGATTACCTCTCCCTCAAGCTCGATCCGACCGATGAATGGCCGCGCCTCTACGTGCTCCGCCGTCCGAGCGCGAAGCCCGGAGATCACGCGCGCTACTTCGGTCCGTATCACTCCGCCACGGCCGCGCGGCGCACGCTTCATCTCGTCAACAAGCACTTCCAACTTCGAACCTGCACCGACACGGAAATGCGCAATCGCAAGCGTCCGTGCTTGCAGCATCAAATCAAACGCTGCCCGGCACCGTGCGTTCTGGAGGTCGACAAGCACTGGTACGACGAGCAGGTCCGCGCCGTCGCGATGTTCCTCGACGGTCGCCACGACGAGCTGTCGAAAGAGCTCGAAGCGCGGATGCAATCGGCCGCACACAGCATGCGCTTCGAGCTTGCCGCGGTGTATCGCGACCAGCTCTCCGCGATTGAAAAGGTTCGGCAAGAGCAGCGCGTCGTCGCGGTCGACGACGTCGATCGCGACGTGCTCGGGCTGCACCGCGAGGGCGATCTCGTCGAGCTCGCGCTCCTGCACGTGCGCCGCGGCAAGCTCGCCGACGTTGCCACGTTCTCGATCAAGAGCGCCGAGGTTCCGGACGAAGAAGTCGTCGCGGCGTTCCTCGCACAGCACTACTTGCCCGCGCAAAAATCCGATGACGCACGGGCGGGTGAGGCAAACGAGTTCGATGCCGAGACCGTGTTGCCCATTCCCGACGAGATCATCGTGCCCATCTTGCCCGACGCGGAGCTCGGCATCGCGGAGTGGCTCGGCGAACGCACGGGCCACAAAGTGGCGCTCGTCTTTCCGCATCGCGGAAATCGGGCCGAGTTGCTCGCGCTCGCAAACGACAACGCACGTCACGCGTTCGCCGAGAAGCGCCGCGCTGCAGACGACGTCGAAGAGCGCCTCGCGCAGTTGAAGGAGCGCCTGCGATTGCCCGCGGTCCCGCGGCGTATCGAGTGTTGCGACATCTCGCATCTCGGCGGCAAAGACACGGTGGGCGCCATCGTAGCTCTCTACGACGGCGCACCAGACAAGAAACGCTATCGCACGTTCCACGTTCGCGGCACCGTGGAGGACGCGAAGACCACCGACGCGATGCCGGTGCCTGGGAGCGCGCGAGGGGAGGGCGATGAAGAGATCGGCGCGCTCGCGGGCGACGACTACCGCGCCATGTACGAAGTGCTCGCGCGCCGCTTTCGGCGCGGCCTGCGCAAGGCCGATGCGCGCGCCGCTTCGCATGGTGATGTCGCGGCTAGAGAAGGCGATGACGACGACGACGCCGCCGAGTGGGACCTGCCCGATCTCTTCGTGGTCGACGGAGGCAAGGGGCAGCTCGCCGTTGCACTCGCGGCCGCGCACGATCTCGGCTTGCATGATCTGCCTATCGTTGCTCTCGCAAAGGAGAAGGAGAACGTCTTCGGCGAGACGTTGGTGGATCGCGTGTATCTTCCAGGTCAGAAGAATCCCATCGCGCTTCGCACGCACTCGGCATCCATGTTTTTTTTGGCGCGCGCCCGCGATGAGGCGCATCGGTTTTCGAATCGCGCTCGCGAACGACTCGGAAAAAGAAAACGATTCAAGTCGGCTCTCGACGACGTGCCCGGCATCGGCGACAAGACGAAGAAGCTTCTTTTGCGTCACCTCGGCAGCGTGAAAGCGATCAAGGAGGCAGACGACGCGGCGCTGCTTGCGGTGCCCGGCGTGATCCCGCGGCACGTGAAAGCCCTCCGTGCGGTGTACCCCGCACCTACGGACACACTCGATAAGAAGAAGCCCACATAGGGGCGTGTTTGTGGGCACTGCCAACTGCCAACAAAGTTGGCAGCAAGTTCACGAAGTTGGCAGCGGGCTTTGAGAGCGAGTTCGCCAGCCGTCGCGAGCGAATCGAGGCTAGGGCGGAGCGCGAGGAGCCCGCGCAAGCGTACTCTTCGTACGTGCGCAGGCACCGCAGCGCCCAACCGACGAATCGATTCGCGCAGCAGGCTGTCGA
>WQYX01000144.1 GCA_009781005.1 Polyangiaceae bacterium
GCACTCCTCAAACCCATCCGTCCCCCTCGCATGCACGCACGCGTCCCCCTCGTAGTGCAAGTCATAGGTCGAGCCGTCGCGTGACTGTTCGTGGGTGATTCGATTTTCATCGTCGTACTGGTAATAGATGGCGGGACCGCGGGAGTCGATGACTTGGATGAGGCGGCCGCGAGGGTCGTAATGGTACTCTGCAACCAATCGGGAGGAGCCATCGGGTAGGTACAACCAGACGCGGGAGACTTGGTCGCCTTGATGACCTTGATACTCGATGCGGTAACGGCGCTGCTCTCGGGATTGGGTGACGCCGACAACGCGCGACTGCTCGTCGTAGGAGAAATCGAGACGCGCCTTGGGGGTACGCTCGATGCTCTTGAGCCGATACTTCTCGTGCGACCACTCCTCGAAGACGAGGCTGTTGTCGCTGCGGTCGGTGCCGAAACCGATGACGCGCACGTGATGCGCGTCGATGCGCTGAAGCTCCACGGCATCGGAAGGGTTGATGAGTTTGCCAGTAACCTCGAAGCTTCGCTCTTTGGTATCCGGGTCGTAGAAAAAGAATTGTTCGCCGTCGACCTTGGTGTAGATGAATCCGCCCACGCAGAGGTGAAACTCGATCTGCCAGCTTGCACGCCATCCGGGGCCAAAGGGCAAGTGCTTGACTTTGGGGACGAGGGTTCGAAGAACGGGCTTCTTCACGAACTTGGAATTGAACGCGCGACCAATCGAGAAGGGGACGACGCCCTCCAATTCGTGATCGACGCGCGTGGCCGAGAGCTCACCCGAGGCTACATCAATGGGGTGACCGACTGTGACACGGCCTCGGCGCGTTCCAATGTTACTCATGAGACACTGTCCTCGATTTCAAGGTGACGGACCGTACGATCGCCCAACCGCACGCGCTGTGCAAGTCTGAACCGTTGGACGATCGGTCCACGTGAAAGATTCGCTCTCGCGGACTCACGGCGCGCGCCGGCAAACCCTCTCACGGCAAGACAAGGAGGCCTTGTGCCACGCCATCTTGACCGGGCGATGCTGTTGCGCCACCCGGTGCATCGGTGGGCAGGTTGATGTTGTGTCCGCCGCCTCCGCCAACTCCTGCGTTACCGCCATGACCGAAGGTCCCAAAGGAAAACTTCGTGGCGTCATTGGTGATGGTACCGCCGCTCTGCAAGACGGCAACGGAAATACCTCCTACTCCACCGCCTCCGCCACTGCCTCCCGCGCCGTTGCCTCCGCTGCCGCCATTGCAACCGGCACCAGCAGTAATTCCACCACCACCCTCACCAGCTTCACCCGTGCCACCCGTCCCGCCGTCGCCGGCGCTGCCGCTCGTCAGCATGCAGGTATCGAGGGAGACGTTGCTTTGGTAGCTTGCCACCGCGATGCTCGCGCCTCCGCCCGCACCGCCAAGTCCTCCAGCGCCTCCACATCCTCCGCAACCGCCACCTCCTCCGCCCACCGCAAGGCTGCCACCACCGCCTCCTCCCCCTGCTCCGGGATTGCCTGCCTGACCCACTTCGCCCGAAGCAGGGGCCCAGGTGGCGGCAGAAAGTGCGCCGAGGGTACTGGCGCCAGCGCCGCCAGAACGCGGTGCGCCGTTGGAGCCGGATTTACCGATGACACAACTGCCGGTGTCGTTCGGATAACCCTTACCTCCAACGCTCGTGTAGAACCCCACGACATCTGCCGGTGGGTCCGCCGAACCATCGGATCCATCTTGCGCAGTGGGATTGCCGGGATCACCGCCTTTACCTCCCGTGCTGGTGCCCCAACTTGGGCACTTACAGGAGTTTTCGGAGCCGCCGGCTGCGACTGTAGCCGCCTTGCCATCGATGTCGGTGTACGAGTTCGTTGTCGGATCACCAGCAGGAGCCGCGCTCTTGCCATTGCCTGCGGTTGCTGTCACGCGCCGCAGCGTGACATCCGAGTTCGCGATAAAGATGGCAATCGAGGAGTCACCCGCAACAGCGGCATCTTTCGACTCAAAGGACAGGTCCGAGATGACGATGGGATCCGAAAATCCCGTGACGCGCAATGCCGGCGTACTGTTCGCCGAAGCAATCGTGGTCTTGTTGCTTGGGTCGTACGTCCACGAATTGTTGCAATCAAAGCCACCATAAAGCGAGGTGGCTGCCGTCGACGCCACGTTGAGGCTCACGGCGGGGTAATTGCCTTTGCAGAGAAAAACGCTCGGTTTGCTCTGAGATTTGGCCAGCGCCAAAGCCTTGGCGACGGTCTGCACGGGGGAATTCTGCGTGCCGTCATTCGCGTCCTGACCTCCCACGGAGTCCACGAAGACGCCCGTTGTCATGCACTCAAGACTGTTGGAGACGGGATCGCATTCAGGCGCAGCATCCGCGTCGGCATTCATGTCTGATAAGGAACACGTCTCGATGCCATCATCGAAGCACGTATGCGTATTGCACGCACCAAGGGTACCAAGCGCGCAAAGAGGAACAGCAGCGCCAAGCGCAAGAAGTTTTTCGTATCGCATGTCAATCTCCTAAAAACGAAGCTCGAATCCGCTGGCGCGTGGATTCACAATAGGTTTTACGAACACGCCCGTCCTGGACGACGACTCTTTCGGCCACGCGAAGTACGCCGCGGCCCCAGCCGCCAGGGCAACCACACCGCCGATCAGAAATCCGGCTGCAGCAGCGGAATCATGATTGCGGTCATCGCGCTTGGACTGCAGAGCCTGGCATGCTTGGGAGACTGTTGCCCCCGTACAACCGGCTCCGTGAACACTCGTATATGCATCAAGCTGCTTCACGTCATCGGTTCGGTGGCCTTTCGCAACGAGAAAACCTACACCGGTGAGGATCGCTGCAACTCCAACTCCCGCAGCGCTCACACCAACGTACTGACCCGTGCCCCAGCGCTTCGGCGAATCGCTCGCTTCCGGCGGAGGCACCTTCATCGCATTCGGCACCTTCATCTCAATGGTTACAATCTCACCAGCTCCGGCTTTTGCAGAGCCTTGATAGCGTTGCCCATCCATCACTCCCGTTGCCGTAACGGTCCCTGGTTCAATATCTAGCGGCTCTGGCAATGGCAACTTGACTGCGTCATTGCCAAGCGATACCACAAGTCCAGATGGACCTTTGAGATCCACCCGCGCAAAACTTGGCTCGAGCTCCACGACATACTTCCGGCCAAGCTCCACGCCACGTGGTGGCAAGAGCGGGTTGCGCAGCGCTTCACGGTAGTGACGGATTGCCTCCAGCTTTCTGCCTAACACATGCTCTTGATGCGCAATATTGAATAGATAAACGGGCGATGGATAGATGGCATACGCCCTTTTATATGTCTCCAGCGCTTCAAGATCGTGATGTTGATTGTGAAGCTGGTTTCCTTCTTGGTAGAGCGCGTCTGCCTGATCCTTCCGCGGATCGTCCGATTTTCGCGGCTGCGCAGTCGCCGAAGTGCCAACAAGCAAGACAATGGCAAATGTGGAGAAAAGCGTAGAGATTCTCATCAGTAATTCCCTTGCAGGTTGTCGGCCGTATCGGGAGTCACAGACGGTATTACGGCCGATGCTGGTGGCTTTGCCGTCGCCGGTGGTGGCGCCACCTCCTTCTTCTCCGTTGTCATCACCGGTGGTGTTGTCTTCGGCCTCCGTGGCGGCGGCTCGACCACGGATGGATGGCTCCGCACCGTCGACTTCCTCGTGACCGTCACCGCAGGTGCAGGGGATGCATCCATGCTTGCATCATGCCTCTCTGCAACACCGCTCGCATCACTCTCTGCCACCTGCAACACCGGTGGACTCGTGGGACTCGGCGGCGGCGGAGACATCGCTACCGGCATTACACTCGCCACCGGTACGCCGCTCGTCACCGTGCTCGTCGAAATTTTGTCATCCTTCTTCGACGTCAGCATCACAGCTCCCACAACAACGATCACACTTGCTACTACCCCCACGTTGACAACCCACCCACGACGGCGAGGAACAGTCGCCTCTTGCACCGGCATCTGGGGTACAGTCGGCACCAATCTCGGATCCAACACACTTTCTGGTGACTTCTTGCGCGGTGACGTCACCGCCTCATAGCCAAGTTGCTCCAGCGGCTTCTCCGCCTTCGCCGCATCTGCCGCAAATTCTTCTTGCTTCTTCGTCCACTCTTCATCTCGAACCGCATCTGCCGACACTCCTGGCATCGTTTTCACACGCTTCTTCGCGATCGCCGCAGGCGTCTCTGGTACCGTCGTTTTCCCAACAGGTGGCGTCGGCGTTGGCCGATCGCTCCCCGGCAACGTATCCATACGAGGCCCTATCTCCATCCTTGCCGTATTGCCTTTGGTCGACTTCGGCTCCTGTTGCACCTCCGCCACCACAGGCATCCGTGCGGTGTTCCCTTTGGTCGACTTTGCTTCCTTCTTCCCTCCCGCCAAATCCTCCAATCTCGGCGCAGTATACCCCGCCTTCATCTTCACCCTATCCGCCAGCATAGGGTCATGCCTTCCAACACTCTTAAGTATTCTGTCTATGAAGGCTGACGAAAATCTGTTCATGTTAGGGCTCACTGAGGGTGTCACGGAGCGCCGTTGGGGTGGGCGGCGGCGATGGAGATGGGACGGGGCGCGGCGGCGCGTCCCTTCTGTCCTTGAAGAAGCGCATACCAGAGGGGACTGAAGCGGACGGCGGGGGCGACGGAGATGGGGCGAGGCGGGGGTTCGGAGGCCCGTCGTCCTTCCTGTCCTCGTAAAGGTGCGCATACTTCGAAACGGGTGCTGAAGCGGACGGCGGCGGCGACGGTACCGGACGGGGGCGCGGCGGCTTGTCGTATCCCTCCTCGAAAGCATATCGCGCAACGGGCGCCGAAGCAGACGGTACTGGACGCGGGCGTGGCTGCTGCGGTGGTGCAGCGCGTACGATCGGCTTGGCTGGGGGTGGCGCGGATGGCGCCGGGGGTGCCACCGACGGGACCGCAACAGAAGCCAAAGGCAACACGGCCGGAGGCGCAGGAGGCAGCACGGCGGAGGCCGAGAGGGACACGGCGGACTCGACCAGGCGCGGTGCAGGCGTCGCAGGTTCAGTGGACGGCCGCAGGAACAGGAACCAAGCGATCAAAACGACCGCCAAGAGGCCGTCCAACGCCAGGATCACCCGGAAAGCGCGGGAAGCCCATACTTCTCGCATTCCAGGCGATATCCGAGACCAAATCCGTTTCCCCATCGACGGCAGCGCGGGCTGCGACGCCGTCGCCATCGAGTGATGTGTCGACTGCGACGGCTCCTCGGATGGCGCCAGTTCTTGTGGCGGGACTGTGCATACCTGCGAGACTCCCCACGGCATCGGTGACAGTCGTGACGGGACCGGTTGAATGTGTGATGCCTGCGGAAATTGTCGTGGCTGCGGTTGTGAGGGTGGCTGTTGGTCAATTCGCAGCGTCCCGCTTCGAGGCGATAGCTGCACAGGAGCAGGCGGTTGCGCCAACGGCTGCGAGGGTGGCGGCTGGTTCGGGGGTGACATTCGCAGCGTCCCGCTGCGGGGTGACAAAAGTGCGTTGCCCTCGTCGTTCGAAGATGCTTGGTTCGCGTCGTTCGCCTGCTGACGGTTGCGGGCGTGAGGTGAGTCGGGCGTGGTTGGCGGAAGCGCCGGGTTCGGGACGGGGACACGATAGGAGTCTAACGCCTGGTTGCGCGCATCAGGGATCGTGTCACGTACGACATCGTCCGACTGTTGCTCCCTCTGATGAACCTCGAGAGCCTTCTGCATTAGCTCCAGAATTTCTGGGCTTGGCACAGTTGACGCCGCGAACGTCCCTTCCGTGATCGGCGGCTGCTTCGCCGCGAGTAGGGTCATCCTCTCGTCCGTCGCGATCGAACACGGATCTTCCGAGGGAGACATCGTGCGCCAGATCGCTCGCAACGCCACCGCGAGTACCATGGCGTCGTTCGCTCGCTTTTTGAGATCCTTTTCGACCATCCATGAGATGATCTTCGCAATCTCGGGCGGAACCCCGAACCTGGTAAGCGACGGCACCTCGAAATCCATCGTCATGAGCATGTTCTCGTACGATGAACCGTAGTCCGCGAAGGGTATCGCTCCGGTCACCATTTCGATGAACATGATGCCAAGGGAGTAGATGTCTGCCGCCGGCCCGAGGGGATCCCCTCTCAACTGCTCTGGCGCAGCGATGATCCACGTTCCGGCGAAATGTCTTGTTCTCTCGGCAGCGTCGATTCGCTTGAGAATGCCAAAGTCGAAGAGCTTCACGATCGTCGGCATCATCTCGAGAGGTTTGTGCAGATAAACGTTGGCCGCTTTGATGTCGGAGTGAACGCCGTCGGCTTGGTGCACGTGACTCACGATATAAAGGAGTTGAATGATAATCCCGAGTGCCTCGACGAGCGCGAACTTCCCCTTGGTTCGGAGCGCCTCGAACACCGTCACGCCCTCGAGTAGCTCCATCACGATGAACGGGTTGCCCTCGAGCGATCGGTTCTTTTGGTAGACCTCGACGATCCCGGGGTGCCTCAGGCGTCCGAGTACGCAAGCTTCGTTATCGATCAACTCTGGTTGATCTCTGAACCGAGGATGCAGCTCTTTTACCGCGACGAGCTTCTGGGTGCCGAGATCCAGCGCTTTGTACGTCGTGGCCATGCCCCCCACGCCCAGGACGTCGAGGATCTTGAACTTAGGTTCTCCCAATGTCCGGAGGATGCTTCCCACCTTGCGAACAAAGGGCTGCGGCGCGTTGTTATTGGCCATGACGTACCGCGCGAAGATACACTGGCTGCGGTGGCGATGGCAGAGTCAATCTGCAGCCACCGCGCAAGACTCGACGACAGAGTGATCCTATGTCCCACACTCCGAGTCACTTGACGCCGTCGTAAGTCGTATGCGACATTCGCTCTCAAGGCGGCGATACTACGGTCCCTTCCCGTGTTGGATACCATGCCAGCGAAGATGGCTGACCAGCGGAAGACGCGGCGTTCAGCGCCACGTTCGATTGGCTCACGGGATATTCGAAATTGCCTGGGTCCATGGAACCGCCGGCGATTGCCAATGGAGATGGAGGATGCGGATCCGCACCACGACACGTGATGTGGATGATGCTGTCTCATCCTTTCATAACGGACAGGCTTGGCGTAGCGTCCGTACCGCCGATTGCACCAAGATGGGATGGTCATACCCCGGATTGGATGAATGCAACTTATTGGTTGCATCCCCGTGGCTCACACTACCGGTCTACGATCGTCAAAAGGAGCATCGCCTTTGCCCTCTCCGGCGCGCTTCAACTGCCATGCGTTCATCGCAGCAACGAGACAAGCTGTGGCGCGGGTATTCGCGGGGCTCTGAAGCTCGGCGGCGACCTTTCCGTTCGCGATCGTGAGTTGGAGGTTGAGGCTGCCGGTCCTGACGACTGGAACATCGCTTCAAGTATTACTGCCGGCGAAACCGGCGGTACCACCATTCCCGGCAGATTCAGACGCCGCGCGGCGTCCGCGAATTTCAATGCGCAAATGCGTCAAGGGGGGTCGCGAGTGGCACGTCGACGAACTCGAACCGCCGAACAGGGGGGTCGCGAGTGGCACGTCGACGAACTCGAACCGCCGAACAGGGGGGTCGCGAGTGGCACGTCGACGAACTCGAA
>WQYX01000145.1 GCA_009781005.1 Polyangiaceae bacterium
CCCTTTGCAGCAAAGGGATCGGCTCTTCTAAGCGGAGTCGTTATGAATTCTCCGGGCTAAGCTCGTCGTCGGCTGCGTCGCCGAAAAAATGCAAGATCTCGTCGCGCCGTGCGTGCGCGTCCGCGCGCCCCATCTCGATGAGCTGGCGGCAAAAATGTCCGTCGAAGAGCAGGTAGCTCGCGAGATCGGCTTCGTCGCCAACACCGATCTCGACCAGATCGAATAGGCGCTTCGCGAAGAAGGGAGTGCCGCGGAATTTGCCTCGGCGAACGTGATCGCTCGCGAGCTTGCCGAGATCCTCACTCGGGCGCATCGCCAACGCGTTGACGTATTTGTACGGCGGCGCATTGCGCTTTTGCGCTTCGCGCGTCAACGCTTCGACGAAATCCTGACCGTACGCCGTTGTCCCGTCCTGAATCATGGCGTTGAGGCGGTTGAGCAGCTCCAGGTCGATGTCGACGTGGTCGAGCAAGAACGCGTTGAGAACTTTGCCAAGCAGGAATGCGGCTCCGGGTGCGCGCGAAAACGGGCGCACCGCGCCTTCGTTGCTGACGACACCTTGCACGTCGCGTGAGCTGCCAATGGCGAATACGTGGGTCGCGCCGAGGCGAAGGGACGGCGCGATGGGCGTGTTCTGGCGCAGGCCGCCGTCGAGATAGAGCTCGTCGTCGATCTTGACCGGCGGAAAAATCATGGGGATCGCCGCGCTCGCGAGCGCGTGTTGCGGCCCGATGTGATCCGCGCGGAAGAGGGTGCGCGGTGGCGCGGTCTGCGGGATGTCGACATCGGGTGCAGTCTGCATGAAAACCACCGTGCGGCCCGTGGAGACCTCGGTGGTCGACACCGTCAGAGCTCGGAGTTGACGCTTTCGAAGCGTGCGAGAGACCGCGCGCCAGCTAATCTCGCGCTGCACGAGATCCGCCATGGGCGTGACGTCGAAGAGCCCCGTGCCCGTATCGCCGCCGCCGCGCAGGAGGCGCGGCAGGCCACCGAGCTGTCTCACGCCGAAGCCGAGGACGCTCGTAACCTGCAACTCATTCCAGAGATGCACGAGCCGGCGCATGCCGAGCACCGGATCGCCGAGGTGTGCGGTGAGATAGCACGCGTTGATGGCGCCAACGCTCGTTCCGCAGAGGATGTCGATGCGCGGGGGCACCCCGCGCATACGCGAGAGATCGTCGAAGATGTACCAGAGCACACCGACCTCGTACGCACCGCGCGCCCCACCGCCAGAGAGAATCATCGCCGTGCGACGGCCCTTGCTAGCTTTATGAGGCTCTGTCGCCGGCAGCATGATGCGTGGGAGTATCGTCGAAAAGCGCAGCGACGAGGGAGCGTTCTAGAAAGCTGCGCCTATAGCGCGGGTCGCGAATGGTTCTCAGGAGCGCGGTGATGTAGTCGACGACCCGCTGGCGTGCCGCGGTCGCGACGGGGGAACCTGCGCGCATGAGAGCGTTGGCGCAGAGGATGCGGATCTGGAGGCCGTATTCGCAGCCTTGCAGGGCTTCGACAGCACCGAGAGCGGTCGTTGCGAGCAGGGTTGCGGCGTGCAGGTCGCCGACGTCGGTCCGTGCCGCTGCTTCCAGGGCGAGCGCATAGAAGTGGTACGCGACGAGGGCTTGTCGTTCTGCGCTTGCCCGCGCCAAGGCAGCATTTCGAATCGTTTCTGGCGCGTTGCCGCGAGCGTGGGCGAGCGCCGCGATGACCGTCATGCCGTGGGCGACGTCGTAGGCGTTGCCGGTCGTGTGCGCGATGTCCATGCCTTCGCGAACGAATTTGTCGGCTTCTTCGGTCTCACCGAGGTCGAGAAGCACTTCGGCCGTCACGAACGCCGTGTCGGCCCGTCCATCCTGCTCGCGATAACGCGCGTGCACTTCACGGGCGCGCGCGAGGTACGCCATCGCGCGCGCGCCGTCACCGAGGCTCGCATACGAATGGCCGATGTTGGTGAGGGTCCTGGTGAGCTGAATGCGTCCGCCCACCGACAGGTCGATGCGGATCGATTCGAGCGCGAGCGCGATGGCGTCTTCGTAACGGCCCTCTACGAACATCGAATACGCTAGGGCGTTCTTCGTGCGGGCTTCGGCACGTCGCGACTGCGTTCTGCGGAAGATCGCGATGGCCTCGGCGTACGCGCTGGTAGCCTCACGGACACGACCGACGCGGCGAAGAAGGATCCCGCGTATGCGAAGCATGTTGGCGCGGACGCGCGCGGGCACGCCAGGGTTGATCTTCGGATTGCATGCAGCGACCGCGCGATCGCTCGCGACGAGCGCGCCGTGGACTTCACCGAGCTCGCTCGAGAGCTCGCTCACCAACAGTTCGGCTTCGATTTCGAAGTTTGGATAAGACGCGATGCGCGCGAGTTGGGCTGCCTGCTTGGCGACGGACAACCCGCGTGACAGGCGTCCCTCGTCGAGGTCGAAACGTGCCGTGCGCAGAAGGGCAAGGCACGCGGCGCGCGGCGATCCCGTCGCCTTTGCCGTTGCCCGGAGAATCTCGAGGTGGCGCACGCGCTCGCGCCTCCTGCCGAGGACGCGATAGGTTGTTTCGAGCGCGGCATGCACCGAGAGGCGCCGCGGATCGTCCGGAAGAAGGTACTGGGCCGCGCGCAGGTAGTAACGGATGGCGAGCTTGGTCTGGTAAGCACTTCGGGCGGCGTCCGCAGCTTCGAGATAAAAGTGAGCAGCGCGCTCTGGCGCTTCGCCGCGCACGAGATGGCGCGCGATGATGGCGGCCGAGACGCCGCGTGCGAGCAGCGTCTCGGCCAAGTGCTCGCCGAGCGCACGGTGCATGCGGACGCGCGTAGTTGCGTCGAGCGCTGCATACGCCACGTCGCGCGTGAGCGGGTGACGGAAATCGAGCGCGTCGCCTTTGCGATCGCAGAGTCCGCGTTCGATGAGGCCCGCGATGGCGTCTTCGCCCACCAAGAGAGACCGATCGGCGTCTGCGCCGTTGGTCTGCGCGCCGAGCTTCGCGAGATCGCCGAGGCCGAGCGGTCCTCCTGCGATGGCGAGCCAATCGACGACGACGTGCTCGGGCCCGGGCAACTCCTGGATGCGATCGGCGAGGAGTTGCTTGAGCGTCGACGGCAGCCCCATGGCGTCGAGATCGACGTCGAGCGGCCTCTCGAGTCTGTCTTCGCGGATCTCGAGCGCACCGCGCTCGAGCAATGCGTCGATCATTTCGAGCAGGTAGAACGGGTTGCCGCCCGCGCGCGGCATGAGTTCGGCGCATACCTCGCGAACACCTTCTTTGACGGACAGGCGCGTCTCGACGAGGCGGATTTGTTCCTCGGAAGATAGCCCGTGGAGCTCGATGCGCACCTTGCCTTCGAGCGTATGCGCGATGCGATCGGTCGGTCGTGTGACGAGCACGAAGAGAATCGGTAGCGAGTCGGGCTTGCAGAGGACGTCGTCGATGAGTTCCAGCGATGGCCTGTCGATCCACTCGAGGCCGTCGATCACGACGACGAGTGGTCGATCGAGTGCCAGCACCGTGAACAAGTGACGGAAGCCTTTGACGAGGAGCATCTTTCGGTAGTGCGCGTCCTCGTCGTCCATGGGGGCGTCGCGCCCGCGAGGATCGCTCGAGGCGATCTCCGCCAGACGTACGACGGCGGGATTCGCTTCGTCGTCATCCGCCGCACTGCCGGCGCACGCGATGAGCTGCGCCATCTCGCTGAAGGATGTGTCGCTCGTCGCGCCGACGGCGTCGCGAACGAGATCGGCGAGCATGCTGTACGGCACCTCGGTCCGCACGGGCGTGCACTCGGCGCGAACCACGCGGCTGATCTGTGCGAGCTCGGAGAGGAACGTTGCAACGAGCGCCGTCTTGCCGATCCCGAGCTCGCCGACCACCGCGCGTCCGGTCACCTGCCCGCCGTTTGGGCCATGGATGGCGGCGTGAAAGGCTGCGTGGAGTTCTGCTTTCTCGGCGTCGCGCCCGACGAGATCGCTCTGCGCGTTGGCTTGCTCTTGGGCCTTCTCCTCGCGCGTGAGGCTCCGCTCGAGTGCATAGACGCGTACGGCCCTTGGCAAGTCTTGCATGGCCCCAGCCGTGTCGAGCGTGTCGAGCGTTGGCGCATCTCCCCAGCGGAAATCGCGTCGAACGAGCCGATAAACACCGCCGGCAACCCACGTTGCGCCGGCCGGTGTCGCGCGCGCAAGAACGTCCGCGAGGTACGAGACCGGATCGTGCAACACGTAGCGTACGAGGTTGCCTTCCGGATCGCGCGAGCCCGAGGCGATGCCGCGCACGATCGAGAGTGATACGCCGATCCGCACGGGCAGATCATCGACGACGGCGGCCATGGCCTCGTGCGTCTCCACGGCGAGCCATGCGGCGTCGGAGGCGGCCTTGGCGGGCTTCACGCCCAGACCTGCGATGGCGCGGGCTTCGAAGTCGCTCATCCACACCCAGCGCGTGCCGCGCTTGTAGGCCATGTCGCCGAGCATGTGCCGCGATCGCTCGAGCGCGCGTGCGAGAGATCGACGCTCGGCTTCGTTGGTCGTGACGCTCTCGAGCAGGCGCAGCGTGACGATCGCAATGTGACGTACCTCGCGCGCCTCGGGTCTGCGCGAGCTCGATGCGCCCGCGGTCTGGCGCACGCTCTTCGAGCTGCCAAAGGTTCCATCGAGCGCGCGGGGCGCGGCCGCTTGCGTGTAGTTTCCGTCGCCCTTGCCTTGATGCGATGCAGGGGAGGACTCGCCTTCGCCTGGCAGACGCGGCACGAGCTCGCCGAGGATGGCTTCGAGCGATGCGCCGTCGACGAGCACCTGTTCGAGCAGCGCCGCTCGCGCGATGGCCGCTGCAACGTCGCGGCTCGTGGCGAACCGATCGCTCGGGTGAGGCGCGAGCAATTTGAGGACGATGGATTCGAGCTCGTCGGGGATGTCGCGAACGTGCGCGCTCGGCGCTTCGATCACGCCGGCGCGCACGATGTCGAGGAGCGATTCGCCCGCGAGACCTTCGTGCAGCGGACGCCCCGTGAGGCATTCCCACAAGATGACGCCGAGTGAGTAGAGATCGCTTCGGCGATCCACCTTCTCGCCTCGGGCCTGCTCGGGCGACATGTAACCGAATTTGCCTTTGAGAACGGTTCGTTCGTCCCCGGTCAGACGGGCGCTCGCAATGCCGAAGTCGGCAATCTTCACGACGCCTTCGAACGAAAGCAGGATGTTTTGCGGGGAGACGTCGCGATGGACGATGTCGAGCGGTTCGCCTTCTTCGTCGCGCTTTTCGTGCGCATAGTGAAGGCCTTTGGCCACCTCCGCGACGATCCATGCGCTCACCCAAGGAGGCAGCCTGATGCCCTTCGACTTCGCGGCGCCCATCAATTTGCCGAGATCACATCCTTCGACGTACTCCATGGCGAGGATGTGGCCGTCGTCCCCCTCGTTCGAGAATTCGTAAACCTGAACGACATTCGGATGGTTCAGTCGCGTCGCGAGCTGCGCTTCGTCGATGAACATCGCGCGGAATCGGCGGGAGGCCGTGAACCCCGGCAAGATTCGCTTGAGCACGACGACCTTGGAGGTGCCCTCGGCCCCGCGCTTTTTTGCGAGGAAGACTTCGGCCATCCCACCTCGACCGAGCCGTCGCACGATCTCGAAGTTGGCGATGCGTGACGGAACGGTTGGAACAGCAGAGACGGGCTTCTCGCTCGACATCGGCGGCGGCGATTGTGACATAGAGCGGCGCATTCTCGGGGGTGCTCGAGCATGTCGCTGGATGGCCCGGTCACCTTGGCGCGTGTATGCTGAGAGGGCCGTGTCCAACGACGGAGCGCAAGCGGCCCCCACAGCAGAAGGGACGTTCGTCAAAACGCCTCTGTCGAACCTGCTCATTTACGTGCTCGAGCACAGGCTCACGGGGAGCCTCGAGCTTACGAGCGCGCATGCGCCCGTTGGAACGGTGCTCTTCACGCAGGGTTTTCCTGCGAAGGCGATGATCGCCGACGACATCCACCACCTCGGCGAGATCATGGCGGACCTCGGGCTCGTCACGGCAGAGCAGCTCGCTCTGTCGCGAGAGCGTATGCAGGAGAGCCCGCGCTTGCAGGGTCAGATCCTCATCGAGCTCGGTTTCGTGACGCCCGAGGTCGTCGACGCCGGACTTCGCGCCCAGCTCGAACGCAAGCTCGAACACCTCCTCGCGCTGCCGTCCGACACGAACTTTGCCTACTACGACGGCGTCGATAACCTGGCGCGCTTCGGTGGCGGTCCAACGGCGATCGATCCGTTGCCCGTACTTTGGCGCGGCGTGCGAAATACGCCGCCGTGGGAGCACATCGACGCGACTCTTCGTCGTCTCGGCACCCATGCCGTGCACGTGCCGACGGGCGCAAAGCTCGATCGCTTCCACTTCACCCGCGCCGAGCAGAGCGCCATCGAGCTCCTTCAGCAAGGGCCCATGCGTGTCACCGATCTGGCGGTAACGAAGGGCGTGGGGCCGAGCCTCGCGCAGCTCCTCGTCTACTGTCTCGTCATCGCGAAGCAGGTCGAATTCGTCGACGTCACGCCTCCGCACGCCGCAAGCGTCGCAGCACCATCCGCCGGTGGTCCGCCTGCCGCTGCCGCGGCTCCACCGCATCCGCTCACGACCACCGGCCTCGCGTTCGCCCGCGTGCAGCTCCAGGCCAAGCCCGTGACGCGCGCGCCGCTCGTCGTCGAGGAGACGTCCGTGCCTTGTAGTCCGAACGACGGTCGCGTCTCGAGTCCGGGACTTACTCTACCGAGCGCTGTCCCGACGCCGCCTTCGAGCACGTCACCGTCCGCGGAGCAGAACGCCGTCGAGCAAAAGATCCTCGACCGCGCGGCGAGCATCTCTTCGCAAGACTTCTTCCAGATGCTCGGCGTCGCGCGTGATGCTCCGGCCGAAGTCGTGCAGAACGCATACATCGCGCTCGCCAAGGTGTGGCATCCCGATCGTCTTCCACCTGCGCTCGCGAGCGTGAGGGACGCGTGCACCAAGGTGTTTGCATATATCACGGAAGCACATGCCACGCTCACGGACGGCGAGCGCCGCGCAAAGTACATGACGTTGATCAGGGAAGGCGGCGCAACGCCCGACGATCAAGCGAGGATTCAGGCGATTTTGGAGGCCGCCACGGATTTTCAGAAGGCTGAAATCCACTTCAAGCGAAGTGACATGCAGCAGGCCTACGACCTTGCGAAGAAGGCGCACCTCGCCGATCCCGAGCAGGTCGACTACCTCGCGATGGTGACGTGGATCGAGGCGCAGAGCCCGGAGTGCTCGAGCCGTGCGAAGACA
>WQYX01000146.1 GCA_009781005.1 Polyangiaceae bacterium
GCCCTTTTCGCTGCGGTCTCGGTCTTCTACCGCAATCGCGTCATGAATTCTCCGGGCTAGGGCGGAGCGCGAGGAGCCCGCGAAAGCGTACTTATCGTACGTGCGCAGGCACCGCAGCGCCCAACCGACGTATCGATTTCGCGCAGCAGGCTGTCGAACTCGCTCTGAGTGCATATGTCCGCTTCTTGCCGAACGCGCATACAATGAGTCAGAGTGCTCCGATGATCCGATGCTGCCTTCGCCTCGTCGTCGCGGTAGCACTGCTCGGCGTATTCGGTGCTGGCGGCTGCGCAGATCCGAAGGTCTCTCTCGCAACCGGTCCGCGCGAGTACACAGACAGCGACTATGCACAGGTGCTCGAGCGCTGGACGCGCAACAAGAGTCTGTTCGCTTTGAGTGAGCTCGATACGCCGCTCACGGTCACCGCAACGTTCGAGTCATGGGACTTCCGTTGGGCATACGTCGTCAAGTACGCCAGTGACTACCGAATGACCGTCGAACAGCGGCGCGCGCTGCTCGAGAAAACGCTCGCCGAAACACGCGACAGCCACCGCTTCTACGTTGCTCTCTACGGCACCAAACCTCGCTGGGCGGATCTCACGCGCCCGTACAGCGCATGGATCGTGCGGCTCATCGACGACGAAGGAAACGAGACGGCACCCTCGGCGATCGAATTCATTGTGCGGCCAGGTCAGCTCGAGAGAAGTTATTTCCCGTACACAACTGGATTCCGAAATATCTTCCGTATCAAATTCCCAACCACCACGCCGGACGGGCGCGCAACCATCTCAGCCAACGCGCGCTGGTTCGGTCTGCGTTTCGCGGGCGCGGAAGGCAATGAGGAACTTCGTTGGGAGATCGAAACAGAGAGCGCGAAAACATCCAACAGATAACGGCCCAAGTTGTACTCCAATATGGAGTACAATATCGCAGCAACCGGAACACGTTTCCTAACCGTCGCGAGCGATGCGAGGCCAAGGCGGGCCCGAGGAGCCCGCGTAAGCGTACTTGTTCGTACGTGCGCAGGCACCGCAGGGCCCAACGAAGGCATCGCATCGCTCGCGACGGTTAGGAAACGTGTTCTGCAAGCAATTCGATGAGCGGTGGACACGTCATGAGTAGCTCGTGAGCAACCATGCGATCACCGAACATGACGAGCGCTCCGCCAACGCCCGCTCGCGCCGTGCCAGGAGCTGCGCTCGCGCCGAGGACTCCGTTCGGGAAAACGAACTCGCCAGAACCAACGGTATCCGTCACGTTACCGTCGTGAACGATTTCGATCTGGCCCGCGCCGACGAGCACGAGCCCTGGAACCGGCGAACCAGTTTCAACGATGATCTCGCCAGGGACGAGCGGACGAAGCGTCAAATGATTGACGATTCGATCGCGGATGGCCGCGTCGATGCGTTCGCCGAGCGGACCGATCGTGATGCCGACGAGCGCCTGAATGCGATCGGCCGAGACACGGAGCTCTTCTTCGACCCACGGAGCTAATCGAAACGCATCGTCGACAGCCGCATCGGACCACGTCGCGAGTCGGCCCGAGCCGTGCGCACAGATCATGCGCATGGGCACACCCTCTTCGGTCGTGCCGCGCGCTCGGAGAACCGCGCCTTTGCCCAGTCGCACGGCGGGCGCGTCGACCATCGTGGCGGCTACGTCAAAGGCGCCATCCATGACGTACGCGAGAGCGAAGCGGCTTATCTCCTCACCTTCGTCGAGATCATCGATGACGGCAGCGGCCGCAAAGTCGGCGCGCGCGTCGTCCGGAAGATCCGCAAAAGCTTCGACGTCGTCGAGATTGAGTTCTAACGGCGCGGCGGCAGCCTCGTTTGGTGCGGACTCTTCGACGTTCATCTGCGCAATCTGCCTTGGCAGAGGAGGAGGCGGACGCGAAGGGACCGCTGGCCGCGGCAGGCGCGAGGGAAGCGGCGGCGGCGGTCGACGCGAAGGAAGCGGCGGCGGAACGGCACGCGGTGCTGCTACGGCCACGACATCAACGGACGACGGCGCGGCATCAACAGAGGTCGGTGCATCTTCGATCGAAGACGACAGCGCATTGACGGGCAACGGCGCAGCAATGATCATCGTTGTTTCCTCGACGTCCGCGGGCGCCATGTCCCACGAGTGCGGTGCGGCGTCTGCAGGATCCGCAGGCACCGCCACGTTCGTCATCCAATCCGTCAGCTCCGCGGCGGATCGCGCGAGTTCGAGCGCCCGGTCATCGTCGCCGGCATCACTTGCAGCACTCGCTGCTCGTCGCAGCCAAACGATCGCGTCCGCGTGCTCGCCGCGTTTCCACAAGGCCTCCGCTGTCTGGAGTCCCCAGACAACGTCCTCGGTATCCGTATTTGTGGCAGAAGGGATCCCCTGCATCGCGGCTCTGGGAGGATACCCTCCGCTCACTGCCTACGGCAAAGGCATCGCAAACTCGGCTTATGGCGACGCAAATATGCGCTGAGCCCAAAATTTCGTGGGCAGGCCCCAACGACGAGATCACGTCAAATCGAAAGCGGTCAGCGGGCTTTGCGCGCGGAGCGACGCTGCTCATACTGGCGCGCTTCCACCACGCCGAGGGCATGCGGCGACTCACCCGGCATGCGGCGAGCGAGGTAGCCGATCAACGTGAGGCCGGCCGTGCGCGTGGTCTCGGGCATGCGTGGCTCGCGGAGCAAGCGCGTGATGTCGCCGATAAGACGTGCGCGCTCGCACTCGTCCGGAGGATCGTCGCATGCCCTGATCTCGCAACCGAATTGCGATGTCGCACGTAATGCGTCCAGCGCTTCAATCGTAAGTTCGGAAGCTTTGTGTGAAGAAGACACGAGGGTCCGCGAGTGTACCTCTCCTGCCCCGTTCGACGAATTTAGTGTGACCCTCAATGTGCCTCGTCTTCCTTTGTCTTCCGCATCCTGCATTCGCCCACCGAGTGCCCACTCTCGCGTGCGTCGCGATGGAGAGGTCCTTTCGCATAGCGCAACAAATTCCTCGCGCAAGGTCGGATTGACAATAAAATGCATGGCCCGATTCGTGCGTCGTCAATGGTGCCATGCCGGCAGCGCTGTTGCTGGGCGCGCGGGGGTTGTCCCGCGCCTCGTCACAACGACATCTTCGAGGGATTTTCCCGGTGGAACGAGTGCGCCGGGCCAGACCACGGACCGCCGCAAGGGAGCCTCGACACACGCGCCAGCGCCAACGACCGAGTCGTCGATCGGTGCGGTGACAACGGCATCCTTCGCGTGCCAGGAACGCAGCGAACGCGACGCGAGCCACGCGAGGTTTGCCGCGAGATACGCCGCAACGCTGCCGATATCGCGGTAGCCAATCGAGACTTCGTGCGCGGCGAGGCGCTCGCCGCGAGCGAGCGCGGGGATGTACACGTCGCCGACCAGACAGCCCTTGTCGACGAGCGCGCTCCGCAGCTTGCGACCAAGGATGTGGATGCCGAGAAACTCGCCGCCGCGCACTTCCTCTCCGAAACGCGCGTCGCGCAGCCTCACGATGCGACCGTCCTCGCCGACGCCAACGTTGCCTTCGCCCGCCTTGCGCGGCCGGACTGCCAACGTGGCGCGCGCCTCGACTGCGCGGTGCGCGCGAACGAGTTCACGCGGATCGAGATCACTCAGGATGTCGCCATTCCAAACGAGCACGTCGCCTTCACCGAGCATGGGGGCCGCCCGCGAAAGACCCCCTGCCGTCCCGAGAAGTTCGGACTCGGGCGAGATCGCGAAGCCTTCACGCCGGGCGAGTGCCGCGAGATCCTCCGGGTGATGGTGGACGTTGATCACGATGCGCGCGGGCGAAGCGAGCCGAACGCGCTCGGCAACGTGAAGGATCGCGGGCCTGTCGCCGATGGGCACCATGGGCTTGGCGATCTCATCGGTGAGTGGCGCGAGGCGCGTGCCGAGCCCGGCGCACAGAATCATCGCCGCATCCATGTGAATCATCTACCGAGTTTCCATCCGAAAACGTCGCGAGCGACGCAAAGCTAGGGAGGCCGACCGAGGAATACTCGGAGTATTTTGAGGGAGGTCTCACGTTACGATTTGCGGCGCGCAGCAGTTTTCGGATGGAAACTACCTAATTTTGTCGTTCCGTAGTGCGCGTAGTAGACGTCGGACGCATGGCTGGCAGGCAGCAAGCGCAGAGGATCCTCGCGACCGCGGTTGTGTCTTGCATCGCCGCGCTGACCGCCTGCGGGACCAACCCTGTCGGCGTTGACTCTTGCCGAAGCATCGAGCAGGCGCGCTGCGAGAACGCCCCGAGCTGCGGCATCGACTTAACAAATCCCGTGCATCGCGGCAGCGACCCAGAGAGCGACGTCAGAGCGTGCATCCTCTATTATCATGACGCGTGCCTCCACGGCTTCGTGGCTTCGGTCGATCCGGGATCCACCGCTGTCCAAGCGTGCGTTGACGCCATCAACAACGGCGATTGCACGGTCGTGGAGCACCCCGAGACAACACCGGCGTGCGCGTTTCTCAATCCGAATTCCGACGCCGGCTCTTAAGAATACCCATGGGGTTTTGGTCGTTTTTGCGAGGCACGTCGAGCAGAGAGCCCCCCAGTCATGACGCACCTCGGGCGACCACTTCGCCCGCGGCGCCGTCTACGCCACACGGTGACGAGATCGATCGCCTCGTGCGCGTCGATCTCGAGGGGGGACCGTCGGTGAGCGACGCGCTCTCGCTTTTCGCCGCGCTCCGCAAGACGCCCGCGGAAGCGCACGCAGTTCTGGAGCTCGCGCGCACGGCGAGGCTTCGCCCGCTGCCCGAACCGATCTTGCTCGCCCTTGCCACGGCGCTCATCGATCGCGGTGAGCCCGACGCCGCCGCGAGCATTCTTCGAACCGCTACGAGTTCGCCGGCCCTCGTCCTTCGCGCGGATCTCGCCGAGATGCGGGGCGACCTTCCGAGCGCGTTATCGCTCATCGAACGCGTGCTGCTTCGCGACTTCGATCATTACGGTGCACGGGAACGACACCACAGATATCGGAGCGCGCTCGGCTACGAAATCGAACCGAAGAACGACGTCCGAGGTGCCACGGTCGTCACACGAGAACCCGACGCACCCTTCGATCTCTTGCGCGAGGTCGGCCGCGGGGGCGCCGCCGCTGTCTACGAGGCCGTCGATCGCGAGCTCGGACGGCATGTCGCGCTGAAGGTCTATCACCGGCCCGAGCGCGATCGCGCGCAGCTCGCGCACGAAGCGAAGACTGCCGTGATGCTCGCAGGCCGCGGCATCGTCCGCGTCTTCGACGTCGATCCCGATCACGGCTGGCTAGCACTCGAATGGGCCGCCATGGGCGCTCTGCGCGAACACATACGAAGTCGAAATGCAGGCTTGCTCCTGCCCATCGATCGATGGGCGCTGCCCCTCGCTCTCGCGCTTGCACGTGTTCACGACGCCGGCTTGGTTCATCACGATGTCAAACCCGCAAACGTGCTCGTCGCGCGTGACGGCTCACCTATCCTTTCCGATTTCGGTACCGCCGCGCGCGTTGGGCAGCCGAGCCCGCCGGGTAGTCTCGGCTACATGTCGCCCGAACGTCTGGCAGGGCGCGCGAGCGATCCGCGCGACGACGTCTACGGCTTCGGCCGCATTCTCGAGGACGTCCTTCACGCCATCGATGACACCCACGCCATCGCGCAATTTGGCGCTCTCGCAACTGCGTGCACGGGCCCCGACGAGGCCAGGCCCGCAAGCGCACACGACCTCGTCACGCGCCTGCGATGATCGTGGACGAGATCGCGGCAAATCGAAAGCGGTCTGTTATATCGGGCAGACGATGCCCACCACTTACAACGATCTCATCGCCAGCGTCCGCCGCGAAACCAAGGAAGTCTCGCTCGCGGAGCTCAAACGCCGGCTCGATGCAAAAGAATCGTACGTCCTGCTCGATGTTCGTGACAAAGAGGAGTTCCGCACCGGCCATATCCCGGGCGCGCTCTCTCTGCCGCGCGGCTTTCTCGAGATCCAGGTCGAGGCGCTCATCCCCAACAAATCAACGAAGATCGTCACGTACTGTGGAAGCGGCGCGCGCTCGGCGCTCGCGGCAAAAACGCTCGCGGACCTCGGCTACACGAACGTGGAAACAGCAAATCCCGGCTTCGTTCATTGGAAGGAGCTCGGATACCCGTTCGAAATGCCCCCGCAGCTCACCGACGTGCAACGCAATCGTTATAAGCGCCACTTGCTCTTGTCCGAAATTGGCGAATCCGGGCAATTGAAGCTTCTCAAGAGCAGAGTCTTACTCATTGGCGTCGGCGGACTCGGCTCTCCCATCAGCCTTTATCTCACCGCCGCGGGCGTGGGCACGCTCGGCATCGTCGACGCAGACAAGGTCGACGCCTCGAACCTTCAGCGCCAGCTTTTGCACGCGACGAGTCGCATCGGTCAGCCAAAAGTCGAGAGCGCGCAGAAGGTGCTCTCGGACCTCAACCCCGACGTCAAGGTTGTAGGATACAACGAACGCATCACGAGCAAGAACGTCGATCGGCTCGTTGCTGATTACGACGTCATCGTCGACGGCACGGACAATTACCAAACACGTTATCTCATCAACGACGCAGCCATCTTCCACGGCAAGCCCGTCGTTCATGGGTCGGTCTTCCGTTACGACGGTCAGCTCACGACGTTCGTACCGGAAAGCGCCGCAAAGAAACTCGGGATTGAACCCGGCCCCTGCTACCGATGCCTCTACCCCGAGCCGCCCCCGCCGCACCTCGCGCCAGGAGGCGGCCGGGAAGCCGGTTTGCTGGGCATTCTGCCCGGCGTCATCGGTGTGCTCGAAGCAACGGAGACCATCAAGCTTCTGCTCGGTCTCGGTGAGCCGCTCGTCGGACGGCTTCTCACGTACGACAGCCTGCGCGCCAAGTTCCACGAATTGAAGCTTCGGCGCGATCCAGATTGCGCGGCGTGCGGCCCCCACAAAACCATCACCGACTACGTCGACTACGACGGCTTCTGCTCCGTCAACCGCGACTGAACGCGTCTTCTAAGAGCATGTTCTACAGCCTGCTGCGCGAATCGATTCGCTTCGATGGCGCCTTCGGCGCTGCCCGGCCGCCTGCGGCGGGACCTCAGGTGGGCGCTGCGGTGCCTGCGCACGTACGATAAGTACGCTTTCGCGGGCTCCTCGCGCTCCGCCCTAGCCCGGAGAATTCATGACGCGATTGCGGTAGAAGACCGAGACCGCAGCGAAAAGGGC
>WQYX01000147.1 GCA_009781005.1 Polyangiaceae bacterium
AGCGAGAAGGGCGCACGCCGCATCGCAGGACCGAGGCGTACTTGTACGTACGCCGCAGGTCCGAGAAGCGCCGTACGCCCTTCGCAGCAAGAGGATCGGCCCGTCTGAGTGGAGTCGTCGTGAGTTATCCGGGCTAGATGAGCGTCACGGAGAAGCATGACGGTTACGGCGGCGGCGCCGCGCAATGGTAACGATCATCGCGCCGACCGCAACGAGCGCGCCGTGCGAAGCTGCCGAGGGTGGTACGGCACCCGCGGAACATCCCGACCCGCCGCTGCCTGTCACCGTGCTGTCCGTTGTGCCATCTATCCCGTTGTCCGTCGCGCCCGAACCAGGCGTGCCCGAATCCGTCGCGCCTGAATCAGGAGTGTCCAGGCGGACACCACCATCGCCAAGCTCCGAGTCCTGGCATTGCACAGTGCACTTGTTCACGGCGCACGTGGCAAGAGCCTTGCGAGCCGCATTGCTTGCACATGATGCATCGGCGTCGTTGGACCCGACACACTCGTAGCAGCTGCCGTCGTTGGTGCAGTCGAGTGCCTCCTGGCAGCAGGAAGCCTCCATGCATGTCGAGCAGTCGTCTGCAGGCAGTGTCAAACCACACCTCGGAACGCCCTTGCATGATGCATCCGTCGCGCAAACATCGGCGCATGGCCGGTTGCATGGGCATGCATCGACGCTCTTGTACGGTCCCACGCCTTTTGGATACTCCTGCGCGCACGCGGCATCCGTCCCCCCTCTCAAAAGGCAATTCCCGTAGTTCAAGCAGTCGGGATTCTTCGACACGCACTTCAGTTCGAGCAGGGCACACTCTCCGCCGGACGTCGACCACGCTTGGCAAGACGCGCAGTCGCGCACAGGCAGTGGCTTGGTGAGCTCGCCGGTGATGAAGTCCAAACCGTAGGAGACGCGGCTGCTAAAACCATCGCCGCCGTCGCACTCGCTGTCCATCATCGAGTGGACCCCAACGACCTCTTCGAAATCTCCCGTTGTCAGTAGGTCTGGCCCGCCGCTGTCACCGTAGCAGAGCCCACCCGTGGACTGGTCATACCAGATTTCCTCTGGGTGTTCGGGCATCGGCGTGGCGACGAGGGCTATCTTGCGGCGAATCCAGGAGCCAACGGCGGGCTCGCCGGGGATGGGGGCCGCGGTCTCTCCGTAGCCAATGACAAGGATAGGAGTGCCCGTGTCTTCGATGCCGTCGGGATTGCTTGCAATCGGGATCACCGGCGTGGTTGCACCGACGCCAGCAATGCGGACAACGGCGAGGTCGTGTCCGTAGGAAGGGAGTCCTCCATACGCGGGGTCCGGCGCGTAGTCGATAACCTGGTATTTCACGTCCGCATCGCTACAATCATTGCCTTGGCAAACCGTGATAGGCGGGTATTCGACAACACAGTGCGCGGCCGTGAGCACCCAGCCAATGTGATTGACGGGATCGGTCTTGATGATCGTGCCGGTGCAGGATGCGCCCTCCATCTCGACTTGGACAACGGCCTGATGCGTCGTGTCCGGCGTTCCGTTGACGATGGCGCTCGATGTACTCGACGTGGGCTCGGACGGAGCGTTGCTCGAGCAAGCTGCAACACTAACAGCCGCAAAGACAGAAGCTAGAAACCTGGAGGATGTATTCATTTCGAACCTCATGCCCCCTTGTAGGAACCACTGTAAATGGGTTAGTTACAGCGGCGACGGCGCGCCAGGGTAAGGACCATCGCGCCGAATGCGAGGAGTGTGCCGTGCGAAGCTTCCGAGAGTGGTACGGCACCTGCAGAACATCCCGACCCGCCGCTCCCCGCCCCTGTGCTGTCCGTCGTGCCGGAATTTTGGCTGCCATTCCCTGCGCCTGAATCAACGCTGTCATTCCTTGAGCCGGAATCATCGCCATCCTTGGTTGCACCTGCGTCGTCGGTGGGTGGATCGGGTGGGAGTTGACTCTTGATGAAGTCCAAACCATAGGAGACGCGGGTACTGACCCCGCCATCATTCATGCAGTTGCCTAACGAATGGACACCAACGACCCTCTCCACCCCTCCCGTTGTCAAGAGATCGGGTCCACCGCTGTCGCCGCCGCAGAATGCACCACCGGAGAATGCGCTGCCGTCAGGTTCCGAACTAAAATTGGAAGTTGCAATCATTTGTTCTTCATACCCTGTCATGTACGGTCCAAAAACCATGGTGACCTGGCGGCGTGTCCCAAAGGTGGATGATGCATCGGGCTCGGTCATCCCGTAACCAACGGAAACGAGGGGGGTGCCCGTATCCGCAATGCCGTCGGGGTTGCCTGTGATTGGAATGAATCGTGTGTTTGCGTCAACACGGGAAATGGTGACGACCGCCAAATCGTGTCCAGAGTTGGAGTCAGAGGTGGCGCCCGCAACGGAGTCGTACGCGGGGTCCACTTTGAAGTTGACAATCCAGTACTCCCTGTCCGGATTTGTCGAATCTTCGCCTTGGTAAACGAAGTAACTCCCCGGAGCGTAGCCTTGGTCACCGGGGTCCGGCCAATTCACCATGCAGTGCGCGGCCGTAAGCACCCAGCCAATGCCGTTTGCAGGATCCGTTTTGATGATTGTGCCGGTGCAGAGCCTGTCAATCGCAACTACGGCTTGATGCGTTGTGTCCAGCGTACCACCGAAGATGGCATTCGAGGTGCTCGACGTGTGCTCGGGCAACTCGCCCGTTGGTGCACCCGAGCAAGCTGCAACAGCAACGACCGCAAAGACAGAAGCTAGCCCGGAGGATGTATTCATTTCGAACCTCATGCCCTCTCTGAGAGAAACACCTGCAAGGTGGATTGGTTTCATCGGCGAAGACGCGCCAGGGTAAGGGCCATGGCACCGAGCGCGAGGAGCGCACCGTGCGAAGCTGACGAGGGTGGTATGGCGCTCGCGGAGCATCCCAGCACGCCGCTGCCAGCCACCGCGCTGTCCGTTGTGCTGGTATCGTTGTTCGTGGCTCCCAAATCCGCAGGATCATTCCCTGCACTTGAGTCGATGCCATCCGTTGCATTGGAATTGGCGCCGCTGTCTGTCGCGCCTGCATCTTCCGCGGGTGAATCCGGTGGAAGCTGGCCCTTGATGAAGTCCAAACCATAAGAGACGCGAGCACTGAAACCCCCGCCGACGCAGTCGCCTAACGAATGGACACCGACGACCCTTTCCACGCCCCCCGTCGTCAAGAGATCGGGTCCGCCGCTGTCGCCGTAGCAGAATGTGGCGTTGTCAGGGGGTTCCGGATTGAAGGAAATCTCTCCATAACCAGGAATTGGCGCAAAAAGGAGGGTTGCCTGGTGGCGGATCGAGGCGCCAGCCGCGACTTCGCCGGGGATGGGGGCCACCGTGAGCCCATAGCCAATGGAGAGGAGGGGGGTGGTGCCCGTGTCCGCAATGCCATCAGGGTCGCTTGTCATTGGGATGACTGGTGTGGTGTCGTCGACGTCAGTAATGCGTAAAACGGCCAAGTCGTGTCCAAAATTGGAGGCAGAGGAGGGATTCTTCGCGTCGAATGACGGGTCCGGTTTGTAGTCGACAACCCGGTACGACCTGTCCGGCTTCGAGTCATCGTTGCCTTGGACGACGGTCGTGGGGGCAACGGTCACGCAATGCGCGGCCGTGAGCACCCAGCCGATACCGTTCGCTGGATCGGTTTTGAAGATCGTGCCAGTGCAGGTCTGGAGTCCGCCTCCGGCAATGGGTGAGTAAATTTCAACCACGGCCTGATGCGTTGTGTCAGGCGTACCGCCGACGATGGCGTTTGACGTGCTCGACGTGTGCTCGGGCAGATCCTCCGCCGGCGCGCTGCCTGAGCAGGCTGCGGTAACAAGTGCAAAGAGTGAAATAGGAAGCTTGGGGGATGCACGCATTTCGAACCTTCATTCCCCCTCGCGGTTGAAATCGACTCTCGATACGCAGTGCGAGAATATATCGATGGCAGAGGCTCCTTTCGTAAAAAAACGAGAATTCGTTGTGAACGGCAATTGGCTGTGTCGCTGTAATTGGAATGGCGGCCGTGGCTGTCATTGGAATGCCATATGCCAGCTCTGTTTGCATGTGGATTGCAATCTTGCATATGGACTGCAATCGATTGCAGTCGACCGGCCTCCCCCAAACTCGTGCTGAATCCGAGTTACTCGCCTGGAGCCGCTGATCTCGCGCGCGTCTCGCGCGCGAGCGCGTCCGCGCTAAGCTCGCGCCGTGCACCCGAACCATGACGAGCTCCCGCAGCTCCTGGCATCGCGTCCCGTGATCCTCGCGCCCATGGAGGATGTGACCGACGTGGTTTTTCGTCGCCTCTGTCGCTCGCTCGGCGCCGACATATGTGTGACCGAGTTCGTCAACGTCGAGGGACTCTTACGCGGCTGCCGCAATGCCAAGCGCAAGATCCGTCTTGCTGGCGACGACGCGCTTACCGCCATCCAGATCTACGGCGCGAACGCGGAGCGCCTCGCCGAGGCGGCGCATCTCGCCGAAGAGGCGGAGCCGCTCTTCATCGACATCAACTGCGGCTGTTGGGTGCCGAAGATTGCCGGGCGCGGTGCAGGTGCTGGATGGTTGCGTGAGCCGCTGGCAATGGTCGCCATGGCCAAGATGGTCGCCCATCGCGTGAAGATCCCGGTCACCGTCAAGACCCGCATTGGTCTCGGCCCCGAGTCGCACATGCCGATCATCGATCTCGCACGCCGTCTCGAAGACGCGGGTGTTGCCGGCATCACGATCCACTGCCGGACGGCCGCCATGGGTCACGCGGGCGTTGCGGATTGGTCGTGGGCACGGAAGGCACGCGAAGTCGTTCGCATTCCGGTCATCGTCAACGGCGACATCCGGACGGCCGAAGATGCCAAGCGCGCGATCGACGAAACGGGTTGCGCGGGCGTGATGGTGGGGAGGCGCGCGATCGAACACCCGTGGATCTTCCGCGAGGCCTATGCGCTCTTGCGCGATGGCATCGTGCGCGAGCTGCCGACGGACGATGAACGCATTGCGCTTTGCCGCGCGCACTTGTGCGCGAACGTTGCCGAACGCGGTGAGCCTCATGGCGTGCGCTGCACGCGCAGGCACCTCAGCGGATACCTCTCGGGTCTTCGTGGCGCTTCGCAGCTGCGCCGCCAGCTCAACACGTGTGACTCGCTCGACGGCTGCCTCGCGATCCTCGACGCATATCAGTCCGCGGTTGCCGCATGAGAGTTGCCGCATGAGGGCAGTTGCCGCACGCCGTTCGAATTTTGGACATCTTCTTGCGTCGTGGTCCGAATGGAGAGCCATGTGCCATGCCATCCTCGTGCGAGTCGTCACGTTCGCGTCATTGATCGTCGCCCTCTCCGCCTGCAACGGGCGTCGTGATTCGCCTGGCGCCGCCATCCCATCGCCATCTGCAGCACCGATCGCGAGTACTGCACTCATCGCGTCTGCATCCACGGCGTCCACGCCGAAGCTGGCGCCAAAATCGGACGCCTCTCCCAGAGCACCCGCCCGCGTCGAGCGACTTCCCGTGCACGGTGATCTCCCGGTCTCCGTTGTCTTGTCTCCGTCCAACACGGCGCCGACCACCATCTTTCTGCACGGGATCTGCGCGAACGGCGCCGCCTACCTCCAAACCTTTCCGGAAGCTGCTCGTGCACATGGAGGCATCCTTGCCATGGACGGCGACCGGCCTTGTGGATCGACGAATGAATACCGATCCTTCACGTGGGACGCCGCTCGCCAGCATGAGCGCATCGAAGCGGCTCTCATCGCGGCTGGTCTCGACGTGATTCCTCCGGGTGGTCTCACGGTCGTTGGCTACTCGCAAGGTGCATCCATCGCCGAGCAGCTCGCAGCACGCTGGCCCGATCGTTACGCGCGCATCGTGCTCATCGGCGCGCCGACCGATCCTTCGCCGGCGCACTTCCGGCAGGCGCGTGGCCTCGTGACGATGTCGTGTTCCCTCGACGTCACGTCGCGCATGCGCGAGGCCGCACGCAAGACGGACGCGGCAGGCACGCCCGCGACCTTCTTCGAGATGCCCGGCTGCACGCACGGCAACGTCGCCGATGCAGAGCGCATCTTCGGCGATGCACTCACCTGGCTCGATGAGCACAGCAAGCCAATTCCCGACGGAGCGCGCGCCGTTGCTCTCAAGAAGTGATGCCAGACCGGGTCTCGTTCAATGCGCGCGACTCTCGAGGAGCTCTTTGAACTTCGCGCCAAGCTTCGGTCCTGTTCCAGCATCAGTTGCGGCCCCATCCGCCACGGCTTCGCCGTGGCCGCCTTCCCCTTGCCACGTGCTCGTCGGCCGGCTGCGCCGTCCTCCTGCGCACGAACGGGGAAGGCCCGCGATTGCCGCATCATGACAAGATTGCGATGAGTGCATAATGCACGAATGCAATTCGTTCCACGTCGCCGCTTCGCGCCTCATGAAATGTCTTTCGTAGACGTTGACCTGATCGTTGTCGGCGACGGCGACGAACCGCCACCCGGAAGCGAAGCGTGGCAGCCGTCGTCGAGCGGACTCAACGCTTTGGGAAATCGCGAACATTGCTGGTCAACACGCGCATGCACGAATGCTAGACCGCGCGTGCGAGAGCCCCATGCCGCTATCTGCGCGCACGTCACAGAGCGAGGTCCCGAACGCGCTGTCGGCGGCCCTCTTTCGCGCTCGCGAAACCGAAGCGCGTGGCGGTGCGCCGCTCTTGGATCTGACCGTAAGCAATCCGACGACGGCGGGGATCCCGTACGACGAGCGCGCGCTGCTCGATGCGCTCACCGATCCGCGATCGCTCACGTACGCGCCGGAACCCCTCGGCCTTCTCTCTGCGCGACAAGCCGTGGCCGGCGACTACGCGGCGTCGGGCATTGCCATCGACGCATCGCGCATCGCGCTCACCGCCAGCACCAGCGAAGCCTACGGCGCGCTCAGTTGCGGCCCCATCCGCGCCATCTCGCTTCGCTCGCTTGCGCTGCCTTGTATGAACCGTCTGGTGGAAGCGAAGGGAATTGGTGGTCGAAGCGAGGAGGGGGCGCGGGGGAAGAGACGAAAAAGTTGCAAGCCTTGTGCAGAGGAGAATTCG
>WQYX01000148.1 GCA_009781005.1 Polyangiaceae bacterium
GCGTTTCGGCATCAAGTCCTGGACACCATTTTGCACCCCCGCGAGCGTTAGTGTGATGGGCCGTTTGGTCCAGTCGTCATCGATCTTCCTGAACTCACGATTGAAAACGTCGCTCGCCAGAAGACGTCCCTCTTCAGGCGTCAGCACGCCGACACGCACGAGCCGCTCGACCATCTCAGTCATGCGCTCCGGATCGCGTGTCACTGGCGTCTGCGAGCGGAACTTCCAGAAGCGCACCCCCATGTCGGCGAGCACCTTGCGGTTCATCAGGAAGTCGAACTCGGCGCGCTCGGGTTGAAACACCTGATCTTCGGCGAAGCGCAACGCGCTCTCGGCGGTAGATTTGTTGAAGTCCTTGCTCTCACCGCGAAGCAGGCGCGGCAGACGGAACGAGCTCCCCACCTTGTCGATGTTTCGCTCGTCGTAGACTTGAAAGAGCGCGTCCTGCTGCTGCGCATCGGTCAGTGGGCGCAATTCGATCTTCGCGCGCCCACCTTCGCCGCTGCCGACGCCGTCGGCCTCGAGGATCAAGATCTTGTGGAAGTTCGCCTTGCCCTTGAGATTCTCTTCGATGAAGCGCTCGATGCGTGGCACCGACGCTTCCGAAAGGCGGCCACCGGAGACGAGCAGCGCCATCGGCGGAACTGACTTGTTCTCGAAGTAAAGGTAGTTGACCTCCTCCATCTGCCGAGAGCCGAGTACCGACAGCAGCGTGCCCACCCAGCGCGGCACACCGTACGGCGAGCGCGGCGAGTGGATGGCGAAGTGCAGTAGCTCGGTCGCCGGGCCGTCGTCTGGATTGGCCGCCTTGAGTGTGGCGGCATCGGGGAAGACGCGTCCCGTCGAGCGCGAGACGACACGCGGATCGCCAAACGACTTGAAGTAGACCTGTTCGGTGCCCTGGATCTGCACGTAGCGTCGCATGCGCCGACGCGCGCTCACGGTGTCAAAGCTCACGGGCGAGACGCGCACGCGCTCGTGGACCTCTACGGCCTCGCGATCGAGCGGCAAGAGGCGCACGGTGTAAGACGGCACGTAGACGAGCCGCGCGAGATCGCTCTTGCCGTCGCGCAACACCTCCCAGAAGGCGTTGCCGGTGACTTCGAGATCTTGTCGCGTGCGTCGTCGCAGATCGACAAAAGAGTGGTCGAAGCAGCAGAAGTCGAAGAATGACTCGAGACGCGCCCGCTCCACGCGTGCGAGCTGTCGCAGCTCGGTGAAGCGTGCCGATACCTCCTCAGCGCTCGGTGTGAGGGACATGCCTTCAGGTAGCGTGCCGGCGTCGCGGGCCTCGAGCCGCTCGAGCGTGATCGCGTCGGCTACCCTCGCGCGCGCATCCTCGGCGTCGAAGTCGATGACTGCGTCGAAACGGTAGCCGTTGCCGTCGATGTTGGTGGCGTACGCGTCGACGTTCTGGCGGAGCGAGTTGGAGTGCTCAACCAAGAGACAGAGAGCCTCTGGATCGTAGGGCGGTTGGAGTGCACCTGCCGATGAGAACGCGGTGTTGGGGTCCTCTCCAGCAGGACGACTCGCCGGATCCTGCACGCGCGCGCCGACGACGACGGCCTTGAGGATGGTCTGAAGCCGCGCTTCGGCATCGTGGACGGCGGGCGTCGTCACTGCGAGATCTCCACGTACGCGACGAGCCCCGTGGGCGTGAACGATACGGCGCGCGCCCGCTGTCCTTGCTTCGCGAGCGGATCGTGGGCGGCAAGGAGGAGCCCGTCCTCGGATGCGGCTTCGAGCTCGATGTCAGGTCCTGGCTCGGGTGGGGTGTCCGCGGGCTTGCCGCTCGGGATGACGAAGGTCTTGAGAGTGCGCCGCATGGTGGATTCCGCCAAGGTTGGCGGAGACGAGCGTGCGGCCGGTCTCGCGAGGAGGCAGTCCACCGAACACCGAGCGGGCCGAACCGCACGCTGCGTCTCCAGACGGGGCAAAGCCTGAAGACAACGGCGGCGGGGACAGCAGACCGTCAAAGAACGGTGTCGTTGCTGTCGTAGACCACCGTAAGCCATGGTCGCCAGAGCGCAGGCTCGGCCCCCGTGGTCTCCAGATTGGAGTGGTCTGCGCATCGGCGGGCATCCTCGATGCGATCGAAGAAGCCATATTGGTTGGGTCTGATGTTGAGCACCGAGGCGAACTCGTTCTCAAGGCTGTTGCAAACATACGAGTGGAATGCGCACCAATCCCATCCGAGTACGTCGAACCCTAGAGCGACGCCGGAAGGATCTGGAGCAAGCCCACGCCGCAGCGCCGTCAGCACGCCTGCGTGTCCGGCTTCTTGACGCGTCTCATCGAGAAAATCCTTCACGAGTTCCCGCGCAAGCGCGATGCCGAAGACGACGAGTCCCTCGATCTTCGAGAAGAATTGGCTCTTCACACGACGGGCGATCTCGATGTCCCGTAAGACGGACGGCCACCCCAGCTCGCCGGTTTCCAGCGCATGAGTGCAAAAGTCCATGAACTCTTCCAACGCTGCTCCGGTGAGCTGAAAGCGGGAAGCACGCTCTTGTCGCTCTTCAGGGGAATCGCCTGACCATGCGATCGACCATGCATCGGGAACGAAATCGACGAGGCAGTGACTGGCTGTGAGGATGGCATCTGGCAAGAGCTCGGGATTCATGAAGGCTGCACGCGCCATGGGACGGCCAAGGAAGTAGCCACCCGAGACGTATGCGTTGAGATCGGGGATCGAATCCATCAGACCATGATTTCGGTGGGACACCTGGATTTACCGCGTGAACTCTCACAGTTCCGACGTCGGAACTGTGCGCTGTGTGCGCCGCGATGTGGTCAGCCCAGGATGCGTCGCAACTCGGCGACGCGCTTCTCGAGTGACGTCACGACGGCGTCGACCTTCGCACGCTGCTCGTCGCTCATCTTCGCGACGTCGCTCCGGCGGAAGAGAAGCCTACCGGTCTCTTCGTTGCGCAGGACACGAAGGCACGCTTCGGCGGCCCTCAGGATCTCAGGCGACCGTTTTCTCCCAGAGCCGGAAGCCTCTTTGCCGTGCTCCTCTTGCACCAGCATCCGAACCTTCTGGACGCTGAGTCCGCCCTCGACAACCTTCGAGGCAAGTTGCTCAAGCTTCTCTGGCTCACGCACCCGGAGCAACTCCACGCGGTGGCTTGGAGGCAGTTGACGGAAGGTCGACGCTCGCGGCAGTTGCTTGGTGACTGCCGCGAGCCGCAACGCGTTGCCGAGAAACGTGCGACTCACCGGCAGCTCCAGCGACTCGCACCGCTCGATCAACATGTTGAGCGACGCATGCTTGCTCGTGCTCCGCGAAAAATAGAGTTCTGGATCGTTGTCGTAGAACTCCCGGAGCAAATACGTGCCGATGTCATCGAGACCCCTCGACACCGTCCTCGCAACTACCTCGCGGATGTGCGCGACGGCACGATCGATCAGCGCTTCGTCAGCCTTCTCTGCGGAGGCAGGGAGGTCCACCATTTCGGCGGCCATGGCCTCAGCTCTCTTTGCGAGGGACGTCGTCTTGGTCATCTGTTCATCGCCTTTCGTGCTGCCATCATGAGTGGAGGGGGCGCCACGGAGAATGTGTTGCACTCGACCTATCCAAGTACACGCACGCCGACTCAAAGACAGAAAAACATGGGTAGAATCGACGAGCAATGGAACTTCACGTTGATCGAGATTCGGTGGCCGCAGGAGACGATCTCGAGTCGCATGCCAAGCGATTCACGTTCGCTGAAGGCATGGCAATAGAGGAGAGCATCAAGCGCATTGTCGCATCCGGCTACCTCCCGCAGATCGGCGGCGGAAAAGCAACGTGGTCCGTCTCGTCCGGTGCGCCGATCGCAGTGGTCGCGCAACAGCGGTCCGAGCCGAAGTACGTGTCGTGGCAGCCCGTCGACACCTCGAAACTCCGGCGCATCGGCAGTGTTGTCGGCCTCCGCTTCAACTATCACGCGCAACGCGACCCCGACGTCGTACTGGAGATCCTCCAACGGCTTCGCCTGGACCCATTCGCCGACAAGTCATATCAGGGGCGGTGATCGCAGCTACCCCAACACCCGCACGCCGATCTCACCGGTGCGCGGTCTGCTCTCCTGCCGCTCCTTTTGGCACGCCAGCGCCACCGCCCAGAACTTGTCGGCATGTCCTCGCGCGTTGCGCTCGGCGTCGAAACTCACTTTGCCCGATGGAAGCACGCGACGCTTGATGGAGTGGATCTGCCCAACGAGCTCGCGATGGCGCGGCAGCGTCACGTCGCGGCGCTGGAGCAGAATCTTGAAGTTCGTCGCCCAGCGCTCCTTCGCCTCGTTGGTGAAGGTCTGGCCGACGACCTGCGGGAAGTCGCGCGATAGGTTCTCGGCGAGGTTCATGCCGATGCCGCTCTGGTCGATATAGAGTCGCGCGACAGGAAGAGTCCCGAGCAGACGCCGCAGCTCGGCCTCCTGCTCCGCGAAGGGAGTCCCTTCGAAGCTTCGCAGCATGCGCGCGGTGAAACGGTCTTCGATCTCTTCAAACACCGCGAGCTCGGAGCGATCGCGCGTGCGGCCTACGTCGAAGCCCGCGACGATGCGCCCCTCAGGTGCGCGCACGCTGGTGGGCTCGTCGTAGAGCACCAGATCATCGCTCGTGCAGGGCAGAATCAACTCGTAGGGGAAGAAGCTGTAGGACTCGTCGACAAAGCTATTTTCAAATTCTTGCTGGAAGTCCTCGAGCGGCAGCGAGTCAAACTGCTCGACGAGCGTCGGTCGCCCGAAGCGTGCGACGCGCTCCTCGGTCGGCAGGTCGAGTGCGTTCTCCGAGGCCGCGCGCACGTCGACACAGAAAAACCTGCACAGCCACCAGGGCACGAGCTGACGGGTGTGGTGCGGGTACTTTCGCAGCTCCTCGTCAGCAATCTCCCAGAAGATGCCGCGCCGACCGAGCGGCGTGCTGCAACCGGTGAGTTGCCCGTTGCTGCGCAGGATGAGCGCCGTCGAGCCGCGGTACACTTCGCGGTCATTCACATAATGGGCGAGCTCGTCGAGATAGACGTCGCCCTTCTTGCCTCGCGGCGCCTTGGACGGATGCGAGAGGATGCGTGAGAGCTTCTTCCCGTTCGACTCGAATCCCAGCTCGGTCTTCGAGTCCACGACGAGCCGCTTTTGGTATGCGAGCGGCAGCTCCTCGTGGAGCTGCCGGGCGATCAGTACTTTCTCTTTGGCGTCTTCCATATTGTAACTGACAAACACCGCCGTGTGCTTCGAGCGTAGATGGCAGCGTGTGAGCGCCTCGAGCGCGAAGATGAACGAAAAGCCGACCTGACGGCTCTTGGTCACCCATCGGAAGCGAGTGCGGTTGTGGAGGAAGGCGCGTTGGTACGGCTCGAGGACGACGGGCTCATCATCGTAGGAGAGCAGCCCCTCGATGAAACCGGGCTCGCGGGAGATCCACTCCGCAAACTCCTCCTCAGTGCGCTTGACGATGCCAAGCGTCACGCGGTCCTCCGAGAAGTTGCGCGCGCCCTTGCTTTCACGAGCAAAGAGAGCATGCATGCACGACGAAGAGAGTGACCATGACCGCCTACGCCGACACCATCGCTAGATCCGTCAAAACGCTGACCGAAGCCGAACAGCGTGCGCTGCTCAAAGTCACCGGTCAACACATCGCCGGTTGGAGAGATCATTGTATTTTCAGCCTCGCGATGGGCACGGGGTTGCGCGAGCACGAGATCTTGGCGCTCGACGTCGGCGATGTGTTTGACGACGCGGGGCGCGCCAAGCGGCGGCTCGTGCTTCGCGTGTTCAAACGCTCCGCAAAGGAGCCCGCTCCGCAGGAGGTGCTCTTGCCCGACGTCGTGCGGGCGAAGCTGGAAAAGCTCCTCACGACGAGGAAGCGCGCGGGCGAGACCATCACGCCCGCAACGCCAGTCTTCGTGAGCCGCCTCGGGCGACGGCTCTCGGCGCGCCAGCTGCGGGACGCGTTCGCGATCTGGCAGAAGCGCGCGGGCTTCGAGCGCCATCTGAGCTTCCATGCGGCTCGTCACACCGCATGCAGCGCGGTCTACCGCGCGTCGAAGGACCTGCGACTGACGCAGAAGTTTGCGCGGCACAAGTCGGTGGTGACGACCAGCATCTACACGCATCCGACCGACGACGAGATGCTCCGCGCGGTGCAGGGGCTGGTCTGCTGAGGGCGCGCTCGAAACTGTCCACGAGGACGCCGACGACGGTTCGCCGCTCAGTTTTTGAGGGCCGGTGCTCAGTTTTCGAGTCACTTGCAAGTCGAAACCGAACAGGGCCCCGTGCTCAGTTTCGCGGGGCTTGCTCGTTTCGTAATTCTGGGGCCGCTCAGTTTCCCAAAATTGGCGCTCTCGGAAAGGGCGCCGGGTACAGCCTACGGTGTACGCAGAGGCACGAAAATTCACCCCTCCCCCCACATGTAGGCAGGCTGTAGGCATGCGAAAGCCGACGGAGGCACACGGCCTACGTCGGCAAGGAGAATGCGGGATTTCAGGGGCGCGCGGCTTCGGGCGAGCGAACCGCCGCAAAGGGACAAAAGTGGCGGTTCGCGCCCGGTGGCGCACGCGAATCCGCGGATTTGTGGCGCCTCGTGGGTGCCAACTTGGATGTGCCGAACCGCCGCTTTCCCTGAGTCGCTCGCATCACAACAGCAGCAAAGCATGTGGACGCGCGAGTAGGGGACACGGGCAACGTTTGCGTCGTCGTGGCTGCGTGGGCGCGCGTGAACGCC
>WQYX01000149.1 GCA_009781005.1 Polyangiaceae bacterium
CATCGCTCGGCGCCTCGCTCGATGGCTTCCACGATGCCCCCTCTGCCATCAGCCTCACCCACCTCGCCACCAACTCGCTGCTCGCTTCCAACGCGTCAGCTAAAATTTCGGCAGTGGTGCTAATTTGGCCGTTTTCTCGCGTTTGTGGTGTGGGCGGCAATGTCCCCGAAACGGCTTATCGAAGTTCTGTCGACCATGCCCGATCCGCGTGTAGCACGCACGCGCATTCACAAGTTGGTTGATATCCTCGTCATCGCATTGCTCGCCATGATCAACAACGGCACCGACGGATGGGAGGATCTCGCGGACTTTGCCGAGGCTCGGGAGAAGTGGCTCGGTGGCTTTCTCGAATTGCCTGGCGGTGTGCCGTGCGCCGACACCTTCCGCCGCGTATTCGAAGCGCTCGATCCGCGGATGTTCGGCGAGTGCATGGCCCAGATGACCGCGGACTTCAACGCCGATGTGCAGGGCAAAGTCGTGGCGATCGACGGCAAAACGCTTCGAGGCTCGTTCGACCGACGGCGCGGACGTAGTGCTCTGCATGTGATCAGCGCATGGGTCTCGGAGGCCGGCATCACGTTGGGCCAGATCGTGACGGAGGAGAAGTCGAACGAGATCACCGCAATTCCCGAACTACTGCAGACGATTGATGTCCGCGGAGCCACAGTGACGCTCGACGCCATGGGCTGCCAGAAAACGATTGCCGCCCTGATTGTCGATGGGGGCGCCGATTACGCACTTGCCCTCAAGGAGAACCATCCAACGCTGCGCGCCGAGGTCGAGGCGGCATTTGAATTTCCAAAAGCCACCGGCGCTCGCAAAAAGGATATCGAGACATGTCGTGAAGAGAGCCAAGGGCACGGTCGACACGAGGTGCGTCGTGTCACGGTGCGCCGCAATGTCGAATGCATTACTGAATCCGATGACTGGAAAGGGCTGCGCAGCCTCGTGATGGTGGAGCGTGAACGAACCATCGATGGCAAAACATCGCACGAAACCGCCTACTATTTGAGCAGCCTGAGCGAGAGCGCCCCACGCATGGCGAAGTGCATCCGCACGCATTGGTCGATTGAAAACAATCTTCATTGGACTCTCGATGTCGTTTTTGGCGAAGACAAGTCACGAATTCGTAGCCGCCATGGAGCCGCCAACCTCACGCAAGTACGCAAGTTGGCGCTCAGCCTCCTCAAGCTGGAATCGTCTCGTTCCAAAAAGAGCATTGTCAAAAAACGTAAAATCGCAGGCTGGGAGCCAGATTATGCCTTTGCCGTTCTCAGCATGATTTCCGTGGTTTAAGATGCGCTCGCCCTGGCTTTCCCCCGCAGCTCTCGGCGGCTTCATTTTGTGCCTTGACTATTATGAGTCAGACCTCATAATAGGGACATGGTCAACGTCTTCACGAGCGACGAGTTCAACGCCTGGTACGAGGGCCTGGACGAAGCTGCGCAAGATGACGTCGGTCGTGTTGTTGACCAGCTCGAAGCGCGTGGTGTTGCGCTTGGATTCCCGTTCAGCAGCGAGATCAAGAGCACGAAGTTTCCTCTTCGAGAGCTGCGCATCCAATCAATGGGTCGACCATTACGCGTGATCTACGCGTTCGATCCTGCGCGTGATGCATACCTCATCATCGGAGGAGACAAGACGGGCGACGCACGTTTCTACGAGCGCATCGTGCGCGAGGCCGAGACGATTTGGACCGAATACCTCAACAGCCGATGAGGAGAAGAGAGCCATGGCAGCAAAGAAATGGACAACATGGAAGGAGCTGAAAGCTCGGACGCTGAGTCCCGAGCGCCAGGCCCGCATTCACGAAGAGGCGATGGCCGAGATCCGCGAGAATGAGCTGCGCGAGCTACGCGAGATCGCCGGCAAAACTCAGGCGGATGTCGCGTCTGTGGCGGGGTTTGAGCAGAGCGAGCTCTCGCGCATTGAACGGCGCGAAGACCACTTGCTCTCGACACTTCGTCGCTACGTTGAGGCTCTTGGTGGTGAGCTCGAAGTTGTAGCGGTGATCGGAGATCATCGAGTGCGCCTGCGCTCCGTGTGAGTGACGGTGCCGCTCGCCGGACGGACATCGAAGGAAGCGCCGGAACTCGGTAGCGAGATCATCCGCCGTGAATAACGGCGGCTCCATTGAAGTAAGCAAGCAAACTATCGGTATATTTCGCGTCGGTGGCCGATCTTGTAGATGCGCACCGTACGTGAGGCGTCATCTACCGTGTACATGACTCGGTAGTCGCCAACTCGAATCCGATACCCGTTCTCGCCGCCGTGTAGACGGATGCTCCCTTCGTGGCGAGGATTCGCGCGCAGTTCTTCGATAGCGTCACGAATGCGTTGACGGTGTGGCTCCGCAACGTCATCGAGCTCCTTCGCGGCCGCTCGCTTGAGAGCTACCTCGTAGGTCACTGGACGGACCGGACTTCATCGAAGGACACGAGATCATCATCGGCGACGTCCTGCCAATTGGGGTTCCGTGCGACCCAGTCTTCTGCCTCGGCGTCCTCGGCTCGTTCGTCGGCGACGCGCTGCTCGAGAGCAGATGCACAATCTAGCAACGCACGGACGAGGCGCGTCACCGTATCGTTGTACTCACGACAGAACGTCGAGAATGCCTGCGTTACCGGAGCGGTTTCTGGGACGCGTAACAATTCCCACCGAGGCGCCCACGTGCGCATCATCTCTGCGATTCGCAGCATCGCAGCACGGGCATCTTCATTGAAGAATTGATCCGCATCGGCAAGGTCCTTTGCCTGAAGAACCTCACGCGTCATCCGATCGAACGTGCGTCGATTTTCCATCGCGGAACGAAAAGCCTCCACGATTTCCGCGCCTGCTTGGTCGAAGGCTTTCTGCTTGGGCTGGCATGCCAGGCGCACTTCAGCGACGTGAACAGACCGAAGCTGGGCCTCCAAAGCATGCGGATCCAACAGCAACATCCCGTGCACTATAGCTTCCTTCTTTCAATGAAACCGCCGTTACTCACATTCACGGCGGAGAAGATCGAGTCCCGCAGCCGTCGTGCGGTACTTCTGCTTCGAGCTGCGAGGCTTGTCGGGGATGGTCATCTCCAAGAGCCCGATGTCGATGAGAGGGGCGAGGACTTGGTGCCTGAACTTGGTACGGTCAGAGCGACCCGAAGGACCCATAAGCTCTGACATTGAACGAGGTTCCCCAGCGTTTTCAAGCACTTGAACTTGGTCCAGACTTAGTGCCGACTTAGTGCCTACTTGGTGCCTACTTGGTGCCTGGAGGTCGCTGCCCGGCAGGATCTCCGCCTTGAACGTGACGGTCGTGACCCCCATGTCGACCTTGAACGTCGGCGCTACGATTCCCCACGCGCGGCACTCGTCGATCACGCGGTTGGTGCCGCGACCCCAGACTTCGATGGCCCCTGTGCGGTGGAAGGCGCCTGCCACATGCGGGTTCCGGGGCTTCGACGGATGATCGACGGAGAGTTGCTCCGCACGTAGCCCAAACGGCAGGTCGCCGACGCTGCGCACCTCGATGTGATCGTCGAACACCGCGATGGCGACATACGAGCTCGGGTCGCTGAGATCGCGATGGATGACCGCATTGATGATGATCTCGCGCAGCGCCTCGGGCGGCACGGGCTGGCGGTCCTCGCGAAAGATGCTTCCCTTCGGGAAGCGCCCAGCGAGCGGCAAAATACGATCGAGCCACGCGATGGCCTCGCGCACCATCGCGAAGGCGTGCATGTGATCCTGCTTGTTGTCCAGGATGTCGCCGGTGATTTTCGTGCCCCGGAAGCGCCCAAGTTTGAGCAGCGCTTGTGGGTAGTGCGGTAGGAACTTAGCCCCGTAGAGCATCTGCGCGGCCTGCGTGATCTGGCCATCGATGCGCAGTCCGAGGCGATCGAGAATGTCGCCAACATCCATGCTCGTGCCCGCCGAGAGGCGCCGATGCTCGATCGCAGTCTGCCGCGTGCGAAGGATCTCCTCATGATCAAGGTCTTCGAGTCGCACGCCGAAGGCGGGCTGATTCTCCCAGCGGTGGCGACTGTGATTCCGGTCGAGCAGGATCCTCGCGTACTCCTCCTGCGACATCACCGTGGTCGTCGAGCCGACGCGCTTGTACGGCTTGCCCTCGAAGATAAACGGAGCGAACTCTCTCGACGGCGGCGCCTCGAGCACGATGACGGTGCGTCCCTCGCCAACGTCGACGCGGTCTATCTCGACGCGCGCCGAGGGCTCGAAGCGGTCGAGCATCATCGCGATGTCACGAAGCGTGATGTCGGCGACCTGTTGGCCAAAGATCTTTCCGTCGGGCCCGACGCCGATGAGCACCTGGCCACCTTCGCCATTGAGGAAGGCGCAAAGCGTCTCGCCCACGCGGCGCAGCTCGGCGGTCGAGCGCTTGAACTCGAGAGTCTCTGACTCGCCTTCGGCAGCAAGGGTTTCAAGCTTGGCGCGCGTATTCAATGGATCCACCGCTTATCACGGTGGATACGCCCCCCCTACTGCGGAGTCTTGAAGAAGAGTTCCATCGCCTTACGAATGCGCTCTCGGGCCTGCGTGATCGATCGACCCTGCGTGTGGCACCCGTTGAGTTCGTGAATGCGAGAACACGACGCGCCATCGCTTGCCCTTCTTCGCTGCCATCACTGGGCCATCGCCCAAGGGCACGGCCTCCTGTGCTATTGTTGACGAATGAACGCCGTGCGAGGGCGCGTCCACCGAGGGCACATCGAGGTCGACACCTCTCTCCCGGAGGGAGCTGAGGTCGTCGTGCTCACGCGCGGCGACCAGGAGCCGTTCGAGCTGGATGACGCTCAGCTCGATGAGCTTGAGCGCCGCATCGCCGAGGCCGACAGGGGTGAGGTCGAGCCGGCAGAGGCCGTGTTCGCCAAACTCCGCCGGGGGCGATGAAGGAGCCGCTCACCATCGCCTTTCAGCGCCGCGCTGCGCGCGAGATTGAGGCAGTCGACGAATGGTGGCGGGCGAACCGGACGGCGGCGCCGGACCTCTTCGTGTCGGAGCTCGACGCCATGCTGTCCGCCGTTGCTTTGATGCCGACACTCGGCTCCCCAGCGAAAGGCGAGCGCGTGCCGGGCGTGCGCCGGGTACTCCTCCGCAGAACGAGCTACCACGTCTACTACCGCGTTCATGACGACGTGCTCGAAGTCCTTGCCGTCTGGCATGCCGCCCGCGGCGTTGGCCCGGGGTTGTAGTCGGGCCGACGGCGACCATGACCGCTCCCGCAAAAAAACCTCACCCGTCCCCGCAATCCCGCCCGCGGATCGTTACGCGTCGAGGGCGTCGAGGCCCCAGCCGTTATGCCGATCGGCGTGTCGAACTACCGCTTGCCGAGCTGCGCGACTTCGCCGGTTCGAAAACTCAGGTAGACGTGACTCGCGCGAGCGGTATTCCGCAACCCGAAGTATCGAAGATCGAGCGTCGTCCGGATATCGACGTGCTCTCGGTCGCGACGCTACGCAAGTACGTCGAAGCGCTCGGCGCCGAGCTTGAGCTCGTGGCGATCGTGAATGGAAAGCGCATCGTCATACAGCGAAAGCAGTAACGTGCATAATGCACGCAGTTGCACATTGTTACAGCGACTCAATGCCGCAGTGGGATCTCGTTGCACCTACATCGATGATGGCGCGACGATGCGGGCATGAAGAAGCGTCTCATCGCTCGATCGCTTGAGTCTTTGTTTGCGGGGTGCTGCGTCTATTACGCGATGGCCGCGTGTAGCGGTGGGGTTGGCGATCATAGGCCGAGCACTGGAAACGGAGCCAACGTGGACGGCACGCCTCCCAACGGGGACACGTCTCCCGGTACAGGATCGCCGGGCGCGGATTCGTCGTCAGGCGGGAACACCTCTCCGGGATCACCGGGCACAAGCCCGTCGTCTGGTGGATCCGGCTCGCCGGTTCCGAATGCGATGGCTGACGAGTGGTACGCGTCGGGCTCGCGATTGAAGGTTCGGTATTACGAGCGGACGACGGCGCGAAGCAGTTCTACAGATGGTTCGATTCGCAGAGGAATGAGGAGTGCTATTTTAGTAATCACGCCGATAGGCAACTCCGATGCATGCCGACCAATAACGGTGTGAGTGCCAATTCCTACTATAGCGATGCGACGTGCCAGACACTATTAGCGAATCGTTCAAAGGCGAGTACGCCCGCGCCTTCAACCGCTTCCTCCATCGATACCACGAATGACGTCACCGCATTCCGCATTTTCCAGATCGGAGCGCGATATGCTGGCCCGGTGTATTTCGGATCGGGCGCATCTTGCTACGTAAGTAGCTCCGATAATGACTTCTTCGCGCTCGGCGCTGAGATCCCCGGCTCCGCGTTCGTGTCAGCAGCATTGAAGACAGCGCAGTAGACGAATTATCTGCCGTGCATACGGTGGCTCCATTGAAGCAAGCGGCTTGCTTCAATGGAGCCACCGATGCTTGGATTCGTGGTCACTTAAATACGCAGTCGCGGAGAGACGGGCTTCCGATTACCATCCCCGCGCCTTCGCAAAGCACGCGAACCTGTTTGCCTTTCTGCAGTTGCGCCATCGCCGCATTCTCGGAGTCATTCATATTGCACATAGCACCACTGCCGAAATTTTAGCTGACGCGTTGGAAGCGAGCAGCGAGTTGGTGGCGAGGTGGGTGAGGCTGATGGCAGAGGGGGCATCGTGGAAGCCATCGAGCGAGGCGCCGAGCGATGG
>WQYX01000150.1 GCA_009781005.1 Polyangiaceae bacterium
AGCCCGCGAAAGCGTACTTGTCGTACGTGCGCAGGCACCGCAGCGCCCACCTGAGGTCCCGCCGCAGGCGGGCCGACAGCGCCGAAGGCGCCATCGAAGCGAATCGATTCGCGCAGCAGGCTGCCCTACACGCTCTGAGTCACGGCCCCGCCGCACTCACCCATCGGCTTTGGCTGTCGACACGATCAAGACGGTGCGATCATTGCACTCTACATTGCAATGAACCGGACGGCTCTTCACCTCGAGCTGCGAAATGCACTCGAGATTTCCGACGAGCTTCGCAGGCACGAGCACGCCCTTGGTGACGACAGACTCGCGGGCGATCTCGCGTACCTCGAAGCCATGTTTTCCGAGCTCGAGCGCGACGTTGGAAGATCCCATACGGACCCGCTCGTGCGCCGCGGACGAGTCGCGCGGACGCTGCTCTTGACCATTCAATCGATCAAGGCACACCGCGCGAATGTTCCTATGAGATTGCGCGGGCGGTTCCGCTTGCTGCTCGCATCGACCATGCGCGTCGTGGACGCACTTTTTGATCCGGACGCGCCCGTGGCGTCGAAACCTCTCTTCGGTGTGTTGCCACTGCTGCGCGCCATTCCGCAGGACGCGCATGTGATGCTCGATCACGCCGGGTATGCCGCCGCGTTGCTCAGCGCGCTGGTCGCGCGCACGCCGGCTGCCAGATTCGTGGGCGCAAACCTCGCGCTCAGCGGAACGGCCATATCGAAACTCACCGACCAGCGCCTCGGCTCGCTGCACGTCGTTTCCATCGAGACCCATGAAGGTTTCGATCTCGCTTGGGCCGCCGCAGCGATCGCTTCTCCTTTCGTCTTTGGCTACGCGCGCGAGGATCGGGCGGCGAGTGCCATCCAGATCGTCGCCGGAGCCTTTGCCATCACCTGCGCCCTCTTCACGAATTACCGCGCAAAGCACGGCGTGACGCCGCCCCGTCGCTCGAAGGGCGGCCCCAGAATCCGACGTCTACCCGGCATGCGTCAGCCTCCTTCGGAGAACGAAGACGAGGGTGACGGTCCCACGCGCATACGCCGGCATCCCGAGGTTGAGCGTGCGCTCGAAGGTCTGTCGTTTGCGACAACCAATTGGGGCCCCCGCCGACCAGCGCAGTGACTCCGCAGCACGAGACCGCTTTCACTCGCTTACAGATGCTTGGAACGATAGAGTCCGCGCCCATGAGCGAGCCGCGTAAAGTCATCGTCATTGGTTCGGGTCCTGCCGGAAACACCGCAGGGATCTACGCTGCGCGCGCCAATCTGAAGCCGCTCATGTTCGAAGGCCTCGCGCGCGGCGGCATCCCCGGCGGCCAACTCATGATCACGAACGATGTCGAGAACTATCCAGGTTTCGCCTCGATGATCACAGGTCCCGACCTCATGGCGGCCATGCGCGAACAAGGCGTCAAACAGGGTGTGGAGATCCGCACCGAGGACGTCAACAAGGTCGATCTCTCGAAGCGGCCCTTCACGGTCTGGGCCGGCGACGACAACGCCGAGTACGAGGCCGAGACGATCATCATTGCAACGGGCGCGCAGGCCAGATGGCTCGGTCTTCCTAGCGAGACGGCCCTGCAAGGCAAGGGCGTCAGTGCTTGTGCGGTATGCGACGGTGCCTTCTTTCGCGACCAGGACGTCGCCGTCGTCGGCGGCGGCGATACGGCGATGGAAGAGGCAACGTATCTGGCAGGCTTGTGCCGCAGCGTTGCCCTGATCCACCGTCGCGACGAATTCCGCGCCAGCAAGGCAATGCAGAGTCGCGTGCTTTCGAACCGAAAGATTGAAATCCTTTACAATACCGAAGTAGACGAGATCTTCGACGTGTCGAAAGGCGAAGTCACCGGCGTCCGTGTTCGCAACAACAAAACGAACGAAACGCGCCTCCTCGACGTCACGGGGTACTTCGTCGCCATCGGCCATAAGCCCAATTCCGACATCTTCAAAGACTTCCTCGAGCTACACGACAATGGCTATATCCGCACCAAGCCAGGCACCACCCAGACCTCCGTGCCCGGTGTCTTCGCCGCAGGCGACGTGCAGGATTTCGTCTACCGGCAGGCCGTCACGGCCGCGGGTTCGGGCTGCATGGCGGCGCTCGAAGCCGAACGCTGGATTGCCGCCCAGAGTCATCACTGAGTGATTGTGCCGTGGATGAAGCCGGAAGTAGTGCGGCGGAACGCGTAGCGCAGCTCGCAAAGGTTCCCTTCTTCGAAGGCCTGACCCCCGAGGCGCTCGCGATGATCGCGGGAGTCACGAAGGAAGAGACACATCCTTACGGGACGCAAATCTTTCAATATGGCGCGCCCGGCGACAAATTCTACATCATCCTCGAAGGCAAGGTCCGTATCTCCATCGAGATCGGGGGCGTGGGTGAAGAGGCTCTCACCGTTCTTGGCACGGGCGAAGTGTTTGGGGAGATGGCGCTGCTCGACGACGAGACACGTTCGGCCAGTGCCATCGCCCATGAGAAGTGTCGGCTGCTCGTCATCACGAAAGACGCCTTCGACGACCTTCTCTTTTTTCATAAGGATCTCGCTTACGAAGTCCTATGGAGCTGCGTTCGGATGCTTGCCGGGCGCCTCCGTGAAACGAACGACAAGCTTACGTTCTTATCGACGAGCGGAAGATTTTAAGAGCATGTTTACCAGTTGAAGCGGGATTTCTATGGGTTTGCGGTGCCGATGAGTGCATGATGCACATGTGCAATTCGTTCACGTCGCCGTCAAAGACCACGTCTACGATCACGTTGACGTTGACCTGATCGTTGACGGCGACGGCGACGAACCTCCACTCGGAAGCGACACGTAGCAACAGTCGTGGACTCAACGCTTTGTGAGAACCGCGAACATTGCTGATAAACACCCTCTAAGGGAAGGAATTGCAGTATGCACTCATCGCCTGGCGTCTGGCCTGCCATTGCATCGGGACTCACCGCAGCCGCGCTGCTCGCAGCGTGCGGAGGGGGTGCGCCCGAGGCGTCGAGAGTTCCCACCGCCCAAGTTTCCACCGCACCCCATTCAACTGCAGCGGGCGCGAACACCTCAACGAACGCGGGCGAAGCACCGGAAGGGCAAATACCGGTAGTCCCCATGAAACCGATCCTCGCGAGCACGATGGCGGACGATCTCAAGAAGATGGGCCTCGACGCGAGAAACCTCCCCCCGCTCGGCAAGCTCGAACCGGAGAAGCTTCGCAAGGTGATGAAGACGTTCTCCTCGGCACTCGGCACCAAGTGCACGGGATGCCACGAAGCGGACGATTACCGCGCACCAACTCCGAGAATGAAGGTGACGTCGAAGATGTGGGACGTCTACGTGCGTGGTTTTACGCAAACCGATGGCTCGGTGCTGTATTGCGACTCTTGCCACGCTGGGAAAATGGACGTTCTCGATCGGCACGATACGCATGCTCTTGCCGGGTGGATGTGCGAGAACTACGTCGAAAAATTGAATCGCATCGATAAGAAAGATAACTCGTGCGAGACATGCCACGGTGAGCCTTATCGGCCGCGATTTCTTACCAATTGGGCAAAGTGAGACGCGCGCACTCTTACCGCTTTCAAGTTGACGCGAGGTCGAGGCGGGGCCGAGGAGCGGACCGGAACAGCCTCTTGGCTTTGAGGACCGCACCGCAGGCCCCAACGATGAGATCGCGTCAAATCGAAAGCGGTCATGCTTTTTGGCTGTATCCTGCAAATAGCTTGACCTGGATACGCGTGTTCAGTAGGCTGAACAGCGTGCAAGGCTTGACCCAACGGCAGCAGATGGTGCTCGACTTCATTCGCCAGTCGATTGCCGACCGCGGTTACCCACCCACGTTGCGCGAAATCGGCGCACGCATGGGGATCCGCTCGACGAACGGCGTCAACGATCACCTTCGCGCGCTCGAGCGAAAAGGATACCTCACACGCGAAGACATGAAGTCGCGAGCGCTTCGCCCCACCGGACAGACGACCAGTGGTGAGGCGCAGAATGATTCGCGTGAGCTCCCGCCCGTTGACGATGACGATGTCATCGACGTGCAGGTTCTCGGTCGCGTGGCTGCGGGTCTTCCGCTCTTCGCCGAGGAGCACGTCATCGACACCGTCCGTGTCGATCGCGGCCTCGTCAAGGGCGGTCGCGAGGTCTTCGGTCTTCGCGTCCACGGCGACTCGATGATCGAATGCGGCATTCTGAATGGCGACTACATCTTCGTCCGCAAGCAGTTCACCGCGAACCGCGGGGACATCGTCGTTGCCCTCATCGGCGACGAAGCCACCGTGAAGTACTACTTCCCAGAGAAAGACTACGTGCGCTTTCAGCCGGCCAACAAATCCATGGCCCCCATCCTCGTGCGGGCGGTGGACTTCAAGCCCACCATGCTCCTCGGCGTCGTGGTGGGAGTCTTCCGGCGCGTCTAAGAGCGAGTTCGACAGCCTGCTGCGCGAATCGATTCGTCGGTTGGGCGCTGCGCTCCGTGCTCAAAGGCCTTAAGCCTGTTCCGCCCGGTGCTCGCGCTCCGCCCTAGCCTCGATTCGCTCGCGACGGCTGTCCAACACGCTCTAAACCGCGTCCAGGTTGAGAACCGCAGGTTTCTTGGCCCAGATGCACCGAATGTGGAGGGAAAGCTGCGGTTTTCAAGTTGGACGGGGTTTAGCCCGCCTGTCACTGAATTCCGGACCGAGGCGGCGAGAGTTTCGTGAATGTTGGGGTTCGTAAACTCACCCCAACCTAATATGTTTGCTTGCTGCATAGGTTGGGGTGAGCGATGGGACGTATTCAGCGGGAAAATTCCAAAGTCCAAATACAACGAAGCGCGGGTGGGCTCTTCGTACGAAATATCAAGGCATTTCGGTGCCCGAGCCGCGCAGCGACACCTCCACCATGCTCGAATACCTTGCGCCACTTCGCGAGTAGCAAGATGTACTCCTGTTGAGAGTACAATTGAGCCCGGCCGGTCGGAGGCGCGCCCTCCTGCGAAGGTGACGGGCGGTTCTCTTAGAGCGTGTTCGACAGCCGTTGCGAGCGAATCGAGGCTAGGGCGGAGCGCGAGGAGCCCGCGAAAGCGTACGTTGTGGTACGTGCGCAGGCACCGCAGCGCCCAACCGACGAATCGATTTCGCGCAGCAGGCTGTCGAACTCGCTCTTAAACACCTGCGCCGGAAGCTGTAGCTTTCTGCTTTTTTTGAGGGACTTTCTCGAGGGACGGAAGGAGCAAAAACGAAAAAGCTGATCGGCTTTGGATTGGCAGCTAAGATGGCGCGCATGAATCAACCCCCCGGTGGCAAATACCCTCCCGGCTACCCTCCGCCCGGATATCCCGGCCAGCCGCCTCAACAAGGCGGGCACGGTCAGCCGCAACAGGCCGGCTACGGTCAGCAGCCTGGATATCAACCCCCACAACAACAGGGCGGCTACGGTCAATTTCCAGGCGCGCAACCACCAGGTTACGGTCAGCCGCAGCAATCGCCGCAGCCGCAGCAACCGCCGCAACAACAACAAGGCTACGGACAGCAGCCCGGCGCACAACAACAAGGTTACGGGCAACCGCCGCAACAACAACAAAGCTACGGTCAGCAGCCCGGTTACGGTCAGCAGCCCGGCGCGCAACAGCAAGGCTTCGGTCAACCCGCGCAACAACAAGGTTACGGTCAGCAGCCCGGCGCGCAACAACAAGGTTACGGTCAGCAGCCCGGCGCGCAACAGCAACAGGGCTACGGACAGCAACCCGGTTACGGACAGCCGCAGCAACAACAGGGCTACGGTCAACCCGGCGCGCAACAACAAGGTTACGGTCAGCAGCCCGGTTACGGACAGCAGCCGGCCGGCGGCTTCGGCGGATCGATGCAGAATGCATTCAGTTCCGGCATGCAAGGCATGGGGCTCGGACCGGGTCAGGGAACCGCGGGACGCCCCACCGTGCGTAACGCCGTCATGACGATGGTCATCCCGTTTGCTGTGATGTTCGGAGGGAACATCCTTGTCAGCATCCTCGCGAGCGTCACTGGAGTCTATCAACTGGCGTACGCTGGCCAGCTGTTCTCGCTCGTTGGCTGGGTTTTGTGGATGGTCGCCCTATGGAAGATGTCGAAGGAGCTCGACGAGATAACCGGCACGTTCAAAAACTGGTGGTTCTTCCTGATCCCAATCCTCAATCTCTACGCGATCCTCATTCTCTTGCCGCAGGAAATGACGAAAGCGAAACAGATGCGCGGTGTGCAGGCGCCCACGCGCAACCTCGTGGTCTATTTCTTCTTCTCGCTCTACGCGTTCGCTGCGGATTTGAACGACATCGCGCACGCTCCCTGAGCCACGGGGCAACTCGTCAGCGTGATCGTTGACGTTGACGTGAACGGCGACGGCGACGGATCCGGGCTTTCGTTCACGTCGCCGTCGCCGTCAAACGATCACGTCAACGTCCTTAGAGCGAGTTCGACAGCCGTCGCGAGCGAATCGAGGCTAGCCCGGATAATTCACGACGACTCCACTCAGACGGACCGATCCCTTTGCTGCAAAGGACGTACGGCGTTTCTCGGACCTGCGGCGTACGTACAGTACGCCTCGGTCCTGCGATACGGCGTGCGCCCTTTTCGCTGCGGTCTCGGTCGTCTGCAGAAAT
>WQYX01000151.1 GCA_009781005.1 Polyangiaceae bacterium
GACCCTCGTCAACGCCATCCAGCGCGATGGTCGCCCCTGGACTCCCACTCTACTTCCCACCCCCGCGTGAACAAAATGGCCTTGACTCCAATCACACCTGCTTCCCCTTGTCACGTGCTCGTCAGGCGCGCCAAGGCGCGCGCCTTCCTGCGCACGGACGGGGAAGGCTCGTGATTGCCGCATCCTGACGAGATTCATATTTTTCATACTTGGTTCTGGCGCCAAACGCGGCAGTCTCGACATGATGGTCCCCTGGTAAACATGTCTGAGGAGTTCCCGTGAACGACGCCACGCAAACACCGAATGATGCAGAGTCTTTCCGGCGCGCAAAACGACTATTCGTTATCGCTGCCGCGGGGATCGTGTTGGGGCTCGCCATGTCGGGTTCATTCGACCGAACCGCGGGCGGCGTGCTTCTCTGTGCATCATGGGTGCTCGGCGTTATCGCGTTGCACCGCCTCGGCCGCTCCGGCCGCGACGCGGAGGGGGCCCCTTAAATGGCGCGTTTCGCGGCTCTCGATTTGGGTACCAATGCGCTGCGCCTTCGCATCGTGGAGGCGCACTCGTCGTCGAGGGATCGCGAGCAACTCTTGCTTCTTCCGGAGTCTGGTACGGGCTTTCGCGAAATCACGAGTCTTCGCGCGCCCGTCCGGCTCGGCAGCGAAGTCTTCGTCACCGGCCAGCTCGCGTCGTCGTCCATCGGTCAGGCGTGTTCGGCACTGCGTGAGTTTCGCGCGGCAATGGACTCCGCAAAGGTCGACGCGTATCGCGCCACGGCCACGAGCGCCGTGCGCGAGGCATCCAATGGTCCCACGCTCGTCGAACGAGCGCGCCGCGAGGCTGGCATCGATCTCGAGATCATCGAGGGCGTGGAGGAGGCGAGGCTCATCCAGCTTGCGGTCGTTCGGCGCCTGGGGCTGACCGATCGACATGCGCTGCTCGTCGACGTTGGCGGCGGCTCGACGGAACTCACGTATCTCGATCGCGGGATCAACGCGTTCTCGATCTCGCTGCCCGTTGGAACGGTGCGCTTGCTCGAGACGTACCTTTGCGACGCCAGAACCGTCGATTCCGGACGCCAGCAACTTCTCTTCGAGGGCATCGGCCGCGTGCTTGCCGAGGCCGCGCCACAGTTGAAGAAGGCGCCGTTCGAGGTCGTCATCGGCACCGGCGGCAGCGTTGACACGATCGTGGAGCTCTGTCCGATGAAAGGCGGTTACGCCGGCTTTCCGCACGCGGTCGACGTGGCCGAGATGCGCGCCATGCTCGGCGAGCTTTTCGACATGACCCTCGACGAGCGACGCGAGAGATACGGTTTCAAGCCCGATCGCGCCGACACCATCGTGACCGCCGCATCGATCTTCCTCCGCGTCGCTGAACTCTTCGATGCAAACGCGATCGTGGCACCTGGCGTCGGCTTGAAAGAAGGCATCCTCGAAGAGCTCGTCGACAAGTATTTCGATCGCTGGGACGAAGAATCGGAGACGCGTACCGTCATCGACGGATGCGTGCGCCTCGGTCTGCGCTTCGGTTTCGATCGAGCCCACGGCGAGCTCGTTGCCACCCTGGCAGCGCAGCTCTTCGACGATCTCACGTCGCTGCATCGGCTCGGTGAACGTGAGCGTTTGCTCTTACGAGCGAGCGCGCTCCTGCACGACATCGGCGACTACGTCCGTTACGACGGCCATCACAAGCACAGTTATTATCTCATTTCGCACTCCGATCTCATGGGTCTCACGCCGGCGGAGCGCGCCATCGTTGCCAACACGGCGCGCTATCACCGAAAGAGTTTTCCGGATCCGTCGCACGCAAACTTTCGCGATCTGGACAAGGATGCGCGCGCGAAAGTTCGTAGTCTCGCGGCGATCCTTCGTATTGCCGACGCGCTGGATCGCGAACACCTCGGCAAAGTCACGTCCCTCCGCGCCGAGGTCGACGCCGCGAAGCGGCGCATCGTGCTCCACGTCCACGGCGAGGACCATCGCGAGCTCGAAGAGTGGAGCGTGCGCGCCAAGTCGGATCTTTTCCGAGACGTCTTCGACCTCGACGTGCATATTGCAGGTTCCACGCGTACCTCCCTCCGTAGCTCAAGATAGCTCCTTCGCTCCTCACCACACCGTGCTCTTCGCTCGCCTCCTCCCTCGTCATTTCATCCTCGCCGCCGCCGCCGCGGTCGAGATTGGGTGCAGTTCGCGCGTGCCAGATCCGAAAACAGCCGCGAACGAGTACGCGCGCGCGGCGTCGCGCGGCGACGCTGAAGCGATCTACGCGATGATGACGAGCGCATCGCGCAAATCGTATTCGCTCGAGGACGTCAAACGCCTCGTGGCCGAGCAGCGCGTGGAACTCGCCGAGCAAGCCAAAGACATCACGGCCCGCGAACCACGAACGTCAGCAACCGCTCGGTTGCGTTATGAAGACGGCGAAGAAGCGTCGCTCGAACTGCGCGGCGGACGCTTCTGGATTACGGCTTCGGGCGCGCTGCCGGGGGGCGCGCGCACCACGGAGCAAGCGCTCGACCAGTTGCGGCGCGTGCTCGCGCGACGCAGCTACGCGGGTCTCATGCGCGTCCTGTCGGCATCCACACGCGCGGCCATCGAACAAGATCTGCGCTCGCTCGTCGACGGGCTCGAGCGCCCGGAGACACTGCACGTTCAGGTCGTTGGCGACAGCGCCACGGTGACCATTCCGGGAGGGCACGTGGTCAAATTGAAACGCGAAGGCAGCATCTGGCGCGTCGATGATTTCGATTGAACCATTGGTTGGAGACTTGAAATGAGCCCTATTCGCGGGATTGTCTTTTTCACGGTGGTTACGCTGGCTACTTTTGCATGCACTGGGAACGACCCCCCTTGGATCTTTGTATCGGATCAGCAAGAAGCTGGATCGGATGGATCGCTTAACGACGTAGTTGATGACGCTGGCAACGATGCGGGTGATGTCGACGCTGATGCCGGTTCGCAATATGTCGTCACAACACTGGCCGGCACAGGTGACGCGGGTTCTGCCGATGGCCCTGGCGACACAGCAACCTTCAACCATCCATGGGGGATCGCGATCGGCCCGGATAGCAGCCTTTATGTTGGCGACAACTTCAACCAAAGGATTCGTAAGGTTGCCATCAACGGCACGGTCAGTACCTACGCGGGCACAGGCAGTGGAGGTTACGCTGACAACAACTGCGCGAATGCAACTTTTGGTAATCCCGAAGGGATCGCCGCGGATAAGGCTGGCAACGTCTACGTAGCCGATGCTTCAAACCACGTGATTCGCAAGATCATGTCCACATCGACCACGTGCCAAGTCAGCACGCTGGCGGGCAAAGGAGGCACCGCCGGCTCAGCAGATGGCGTGGGTACAGAGGCGTCCTTTAATTTTCCGAGGGGGCTCACAGTGGACACCTCTGGAAACGTGTACGTGGCCGATCGTGTCAACAACAAGATCCGAAAAGTGACGCCCGCTGGTGTTGTTACCACTGTTGCGGGGAGTGGTATTGCCGGTCACACCGACGGCGCTGCGATGTCCGCAACTTTCAACCAGCCTGCAGGCATCGCGGTGGATGCGACGGCGGGGGCCTTGTACGTGGCCGAGAACAACAACAACGATATTCGCAAGATCACATTCGATGGGATGGGCAACCCTCTGGCGGTGAGCACGCTGGCAGGCTCGGGTGCCTCCACGCTGACGGACGGCGTAGGGCTCGACGCTGCATTCAACGATCCGATGGGTCTGGCAATCGACACAAACGGAAATCTCTATGTTGCCGATGCTGTTAACTGCGCGATACGCATCATCTCGCCAACCGCCGAAGTGACAACGCTCGCAGGCACTGGCAAGTGCGGCGCTGATGATGGCCCGGCCGACAAGGCCACTTTCAATGTTCCCTTTGGTGTGACCTTGGGCGCCGGTATTGTCTATGTCACCGACGATTATAACCACAAGATCCGCAAAATCGCACCCTCACCCTGAGACCGGAGTCCAAGTGAGGATTGACATGAAGCGCGCGCTCCTATTGCTCCTTCTTGGTGTGGCACTCCTCCTCTTGCTGCCGAAGCCTGCGCGTGCGTTCGGTGATGTTGGCGCGTTCGATCCGCGTGTGCTGCTCGTTGGCAGCATGACGGGTGCGGCGCGGCCGAGCGCTCCTGCGCGATGGTCATGGGAGCTCGTTCAGCGCACGAGCGCGCCGGCGCGTTTCAAGCCATCGCAGGTGCGCGCAGACGACCCGTCGATTGTCGATGGTCCGTTTCTCTGGCTAAGCGGAAAAGAGGCGCTCCAGCCCTTGTCCCCACAAGAGATCGCCGGGCTTCGAAAGTTCTTCGCGCTTGGCGGTTTGCTCCTGGTGGACGACGCGGGTGTGAGCGACGACGGGCACCCGAGCGCGTTCGGCCGCACCGCGCGCGAGCAGATCGCCCGCGTGCTGCCGGACACGAGCCCCATCGCACTGGGCTCCGACCACGTTTTGTTCAAGACGTACTACTTGGCGCGGCGGCTGGAAGGTCGCGTGAGGGGCCCCAAAACGCTGGATGCCATCGTGCGTGGTGGCAAAGTGCAGGTGCTCTTTTCCTCGTATGATCTCGGAGGTGCTCTCGCGCGATCTGCCACGGGCGTATGGGAGCTCCCGGTGGTTCCTGGCGGCGACGTGCAGCGCGAACACGCGATCCGCCTCGCCGTGAACATCGCGATGTACGTGCTCTGTTCGAACTACAAGGACGATCAAGTGCACGCCCCCTTTCTCATGCGCCGCCGCGCCCTGCCTCTCGTGCCCTGAAAGCGTGCATGATCACACGTGCAATTCGTTCACGTCGCCGTCGCCGTCAAAGACCACGTCAACGATCACGTCGCCGTCCACGAAAACGACGCATAACGATGACTCTTCGTGCCCCGCGCTCATGAAACGTCTTTCGTTGACGTTGACCTGATCGTTGACGGCGACGAGCCGCCACTCGGAAGCGAAGCGTGGGCTCCTCATGTCTCGACAGCCCGCATCGACGCAGACTACGATGTGCGTGCCGCAGCGCCGGGGAGTAACAGCACGGTGAGGGGGCATTGAGTTTGATGATTGGAGACTTGAATGAGTCCTATTCGCGGGATTGTCTTTTTCACGTTGGGTGCCGCTGCCTGCACTGTTTTCACGCTGACTGTCGCTTCCGTCACTGCCTGCAGAGGGTTTGATCCCGTGGACAGTGGTCCCGATGACGATGCCGGTCAATATGTCGTCTCAACGCTGGCCGGCACAGGCGACGCGGGTGCGAATGACGGCCCTGGCAACATAGCAACCTTCAACGCACCGTTTGGGATTGCAGTCGGACCAGATGGCAACCTTTATGTCGGCGACGACCACAGCTACAAGATCCGCAAGGTCGCCATCGATGGCACGGTCAGTCTCTACGCAGGCACGGGCAGTTTTGGTCAGACCAATACCAATAACAACTGTGCGAGTGCAACTTTCGCCAATCTCCATGGGATCGCCGTGGATAAGACTGGCAACGTCTACGTATCCGATCATAACGTTCGCATGATCACATCCACATCGGGCACGTGCCAACAAGTCAGCACGCTGGCAGGCAATGGAACGAACGGCTTTGCAGACGACACGGGTACGGCAGCGTCCTTTAATAGTCCGTGGGGGCTTGCAGTGGACACCTCTGGAAATGTGTACGTAGCCGACAATGGCAACAACAAGATCCGGAAGGTGACTTCCGCTGGCGTCGTTAGCACCGTTGCGGGCACGGGTGTCGCCGGCCACTCCGATGGCGCCGCGATGTCCGCAACTTTCAATGCACCTGTAGGCATCGCGGTGGATGTGACGGAGGGGGCCCTATACGTGGCCGAGGGCAACAACAACGATATCCGCAAGATCACGTTCGATGGGATGGGCAATCCCCAGACGGTGAGTACGCTGGCAGGCTCGGGTGCCCTCGCGCTGAAGGACGGCGTGGGGCTCGACGCTGCATTCAACAGTCCGACGGGTCTGGCGATCGACGCAAACGAAAATCTTTATGTAGCTGACACTGGAAACAACGCGATACGCATCATCTCGTTGCCGGCCGCCGAAGTGAAAACGATCGCGGGCACGGGCGCCACCGGTGCTGATGATGGCCCGGCTGACCATGCCACTTTCAATAACCCTCGTGGTGTAACCGTGAGCGCCGGGATTGTTTATGTTGCCGACACCACCAACAACAAGATCCGCAAAATCACACCCGTCCTTGAGTGATGCACACACATCTCGCGGTCAACAGTGACTTGCCACTCTGGGCGGCGATCCTCGCTTGCGCGTTGACCCTCACGAGCCTCGGTGTGCTCAGTTGTGGCCCCAACCGCGCGCTCGCTGCGCTCGCTTCGCTGCCTTGTATGAACCGTCTGGTGGAAGCGAAGGGAATTGGTGGTCGAAGCGAGGAGGGGGCGCAGGGGAAGAGACGAAAAAGTTGTAAGCCTTGTGCAGAGGAGAATTCGGCAAGCACAA
>WQYX01000152.1 GCA_009781005.1 Polyangiaceae bacterium
ACGCTTCCTCTACCCACTTCTTCTTTCGTGAGCGTGCGATTCAGTTTTCAAGGACCGAGGCAGCTCTCCGGCTGCTTGGGGCGGCGGATATTACCCACCCCCTCTTCGCTGTCAACTTCTTTTGTCGCCTCGTCGCATCACAACTCCGTGGCGTTTTTTGTCGCCTCGGAGAGCTTTGCGACTCGCCGACTCACTCGCTTCAGCGTCGGAGCCGCGGGAGATAGAGCAGACCGGTCTACATGTCAAAACGAAATGTGCGATGGGGCTGTGTTTTTGTTGCATCGCCTTGAAATCAGTCGTGATTTTCACGTGTATGACGCACATATGGCGAAGCGCGATGTGTGCGATCGCCATTGGAACTTGCAAAGTTCAGCGCAACCGGGTTGCGCCGTAACCCCTCGCCTCGGCAAGAATCTCGTCGGCGTACCAGCAACTCTGCGCCTCGCACACGAGGGTCACCTCCACACCATCTTCGGTGCGCACACGAAAACCGCGCTCCCTCGGAGGCATCCCCACGAGCGAACCAATCACTTCGACACGACGTCGCGGCGCCCCAATGTTCGTCGGACGGCCACGGCAATCCACGTCGACATCAACGGGGTACCAGATTGGCTTCGACTCGGCAGGGCGCCATCCAGCTTCAATCGCCAGGGCACGCTCGCACACTGCAAAAGCACGCTGCGACGGCGCGAAACCGGCACGTTTGTGAAGCAGCAATGTGAGCGCATATCCATCCGGCAACTTTCGCACAACGAAACTCTTCATCGCCCCACGGATGACGATTTGGCGCGGCTCGCTAAGTTTGCGACAACGATCCACGTGGTCGAGCACGATGCGCAGATGTGCGGCTGCAAGCTTCACGTCAAAAGGATCGATGAGCCCCGCGTAGTCGACCGTTTCGCCGAGCACGTCAACGAGAGCGCACGCGTAAGCACCCGGCACACGATCGATGAGGTCTGCAAGGATGTTCGAGAACGGCGTCACGTCCATGTCGCGCACCGGCCACTGCGTCGAGCGACGCCTACCGCTCATCGCGCGGACTGACCTTCCACGATAACTTCACGCATGAGCGACTCGGCCGAGGGCAACACCATCGACGGCGATGTCTTGTTCGCATCCGCGAGTATCACGTCGAGCGCTCGCCTGACGCGAAGACCGTAAGCTTCGTCCGTAAACGCGGCACGTCGTGATTCGAAAGGCATGCGCTCCTCGGGAATGCGCTCGATCAAGCGTATGACGTGCCAGCCAAAGGGAGTCTCGACGACCGGGCTCGTGTCACCTGCATATGCGAGAGCAAAGGCTGCGCGAACAAAGGGCATCGCCATCGCGCCGGAGCCCTCCACGATGTCGCCATTCTCGATGAATGCGGGGAGCTGCTCGACCAAGATCTCGAGACCGCCGGCATGCGGAACGGCTTCAGCCTTCGACTTGAATTGTTCTGCGGAGCTCGCGTTGGCAACAGCCGTGCGAATCTCCCCGGCGAGTTTGTCCGCGTCCCGCAGCTTTGCGGCATCCGCTTTTTCTGGGCGTTTGACGATCGCGTGGATCGTACGCACGCTCGGCGGTCGATCGACTTGCCGCCAGTACTCTGCACTCAACGTGCGCACCTCGTCGTCCGAGGGCGGGCCAAGAGTTTTGGCGTCCGCGAAGAGTTTGTTTGACGTGAAGCGCGCGCGCGCTGCACGCAGACGCCACGATGTTGGAGTCTTCTTGTCGAGGCCCCGCGTACGGGCCGCATCCGCCGCAATGGCATCGTCGATCAATACGCGCAGCGCCGCATCCGCAGGGACACGTTGACTTGCAGAAACCTTCGCGACGAGCGCAAGCGGGATGGCTTCCGTCCCGACGCGCGCAGCTATCTGTCCGCCAAGATCTGCCTGTTCGTTCGCCGCAAGCGAGCGCCGAGAGCGACACGCGCCGAGCAAGAACACCAAGGCGAATGCAAGCCAGGCGCATCGTGCGACTGCCGAGCAATGCTTCAGAGCATGTAGGGCAGCCGTCGCGAGCGAATCGGCCCTACGCGCTCTCACGCGTCAGCTCCGGGGCGCACGATCTGAACCCCCGCGCGCAACGCGACGAAGCCGATCACGAAAACATAAAGTGCTTCGACATCGCTCGAACGCGACAGTGCAAGGGCGCCGAAAACGAACGCCGTGGAGGCCCCGAGGACCAAGAGGACGCCGAGCACATCGAGCAGACGCATCGCGCCGGCAAGAATACAGTCCATTGGACCGCTTTCAAGTTGACGCGAGCGAAAGCGCCACGCCTGCGCATGTGACAAGTAGCGCAATCACGATCCACGGCAAGGAACGCCGCAAGCGAAGACGCCGTGTTGCTGGCACGCGCACGATGTGACGGGCGAGCGCGAGATCCGTCATCGCGCTGATCACGGCAATGCCCGAGACGAGCGTGACGAGCCGAACGAGCACGGCGCGCTCGGGCGAGGCGACGTCCCAGCCAATGATCTGCATGCAGAATGCAATCATAACGCCGACGCCGACATAGATGCCGTCGCCTCGAACAAGCTCCGAGCGAGGTTTGAGCGGGCTACCCGCGACGCGCGAAGTTACGCCGCAACTGGTACGAAGCGACGGCCCCGCAGATGCGAAGGCGAAAAGCGCCCACCCGACGACGCCAAACACACCGCGAACCGCATCGAATTTCGCGAGCGAATGCATCGATGGCGCGAATGCCCACACGACGGCGCTCGAGAAGACGAATCCCCAGATGGACCACAAACGCGCGCCGCTTCCGCTCTGACGCGATCTTATCGTTGGGGCTTGCGTTGCCGGCAGACGCGCGACCTCGAGGATTGGCGCCGTGATGAGCGCCACGACACCGATGACGGCGAAGACCCTTACAACAGAAGACGACGTGCGCGACCACGCTGCGGGCGCGACGGTGATCGCCCACGCGTAGAGGCCCGGAATGGCCGCCTGCGCCGAAACACCAATCTCCGCGATGCGCGCGAAGTCGAACTCGCCCTTAGGCGGAGGCGCCATCATGAACTCGCTCTACGCCGAAGAAGGCTCTCTCTGTCAACGAAGCCATGATCGATCTCGATCTCGCGCGCGGCATCGACGCCAAGCGAACGCCACAGATCTCTGTCGAGAAGCTGGCTCGCGCGGACGTTCTGCGTGGCGGCGAGCATCACCGCCTTGATGCCCGGGTGCTTCTCCTCAAGGTCGTTGATCATCTTTGCGACGATCTTGCGCTGCAGGTTGTCCTGCGACCCGCAGAGATCACACGGCAGGATCGGAAACGCTTTCTCTCTCGCATACGCCAGAATGTCTTCCTCGGCGCAGTATGCGAGCGGACGGATGACGACGTTACCGTCGTGCGCGACGAGCTTCGGCGGCATGGCCGCGAGCTGCCCCGCGAAAAAGAGATTCAAGAGCAGCGTCTGAAGAATGTCGTCGCGATGGTGACCGAGCGCAATCTTCGTGCAGCCAAGCTCACGAGCGACGCGGTAGAGAATGCCGCGGCGAAGCCGAGAGCAGAGCGAGCAATACGTCTTGCCTTCAGGGATCTTGTCCGTGACGATCGAGTACGTATCCTCCTCGACCATCGTAAAGTCGTAGCTTTCGTCGCGCATGTAGCTGCGCAAACGATCCGCGGGATAACCGGGTTGGCCCTGATCGATGGTGACGACCTTGAGGTCAAAGTGGATCGGCGCGCGACGCTGCAAGTCGCGAAGCAGATAGAGCATCGTGTGGCTGTCTTTGCCACCGCTCACGCACACCATGACGCGATCGCCGTCGGCGAGCATTTGGAAGTCCGTCACGGCGCGAGACAGAGCGCGAGTCAAACGGCGCTCGATAGAATGACTCGCGTACATTAGTGCTTGCTCTTACGCTCGCTCTTCTTCGGCACGCTTCCATCAGAAACCGTATGCTCCGCGCGTTCGATGAGATCGAGGAACGTGAGCACGCCGTGACCCGTGCCGCCCTTCGGATCCCAGCCGCGAACGCGATCGCCCATGGCCGGACCGGCGATGTCACAGTGGACCCAGTTGACGCCGTCACCAACGAACTCGCGAAGGAAGAGCGCGGCGCTGATCGAACCGCCCCAGCGATCCCCACTGTTCTTGAGATCCGCCGAATCGCTCTTGAGTTGATCTTTGAGGTCGTCGAGCAGCGGCATGCGCCACATCTGCTCGCCGCTGCCATTGACGGCGGACTGGAACTCGCCCGCCGCAGCGTCGTTCGACGCGTACCACCCCGAGCAACCATTGCCGAGCGCAACAACGCACGCGCCCGTCAGCGTTGCGTTGTCGATGAGAAAATCTGGCTTGAGCGTGCGCGCGTAAGCGAGCGCATCGGCAAGAATGAGGCGTCCTTCGGCGTCCGTGTTGACGACTTCGACACTCTTGCCGTCGAGTGATCCCCACACGTCACCCGGACGGTACGCGTTGCCATCAGGCATGTTCTCCGCAGCCGCGAAGATGCCGTGCACTTCCACGTTCGGCTTGAGTCTTCCGACGATCGCCATGAGGCCAATGACGTTCGCCGCACCGCTCATGTCGTGTTTCATCTCGCCCATGCCGGACGAGGGTTTGATCGACAGACCTCCCGAGTCGAACGTGATCCCTTTGCCAACGACGACGACGCGGCGCTTCGCATTCGCAGGCGTCCATGACATATGACCGAGACAGGGCTTACGCTCGCTGCCTTTGCCAACGGCCTCGAGTAGCTTCATGCCTCGCTTCTGGATGTCTTTGTAACGAAAGATCTCAACCGCGATCCCCGCGGCCTTACCGGCGTCCACGGCAGCTTCGGCGAGCGTGTCCGGATAGACGACGTTCGGCGGCTCGTTCGACAAATCTCGCGCGAGGTTCACTCCCAGTGCGGTCGCCTGTCCGATCGCGATGCGCTCCTTCGCGTCCTTCGGAACGTCTTTGACATCACCGGCGAGGCAAATATCGACGTGCGAAAGTTCCGTCTTGGGCACGCGATCGCCAGTCATGTATTTCGTAAAGCGATAGGCACCGAGCTCGAGACCTTCGGCGATCTCGCGCAGACGACCTTCAAGACCCGCGGGCACACCAAGCACGAGGCGCTTCGCCTTGTCGCCGTTCGCAGTGCGCGCGGCCTTCGCGGCGAAGGTACGCACGTCGGCACCACCGAGCTTGTCGATGTCACCGAGCCCCATGAGCACGAGGCGGTCGGCTTTGATGCGGCCAACGGGAGAGATGGCGAGCTGCTGATCCTTTTTGCCTTTGAATTCTTCTTTCTTAATCAAACGGCCGAGCGCGTCCCCGAGCTCGCGATCGAAGCCGTCGAGCGTAAAAGGATCGTTTTTCTTCTTCGAATTCTTCGAACGAAAATCGCTTGCAGGAACACCGACGACGATGATGTCACCGGTCTCATGTGACGGCAGAACGGAGCGAACACTGATCTTCAGGCTCATCGAAATGCGGCCTCCCGGGGAAATTCAAAGGCCACGATTATAGGGCCCTTTCACGTGCGGAATACAACAAAAAAGGCGCGGCGCCGCGCATCAGATTTGATTCGCGAGCGCCGCGCGGCGTTGCTAGTCGATCACCCGTTCGTGCTTGCCGAGCGCAAGCGGCATCGTCATGCAGGGCTGGGCGATCTCCGCAAAGATGGCGCGCGTTGGAATGCCATCCACCGAGAGCGCGACGATCGCGGGCGAGGCCTTGTAAACCCACACGACGTTGCACGGAAGTGCATACTCGGCACCTCTGATCGCGTCGGTCGCACGCAGGATGACGTCTGTGCCCACCGGAACCTGCGACGCACAACTCACGACAACCGCCGCAGCATTCACGCAGCGGATCTCGACAGGAAGGATGGTCCCGACGCCTATCAGCTGCGCCGGTAACGCCGTGTGCGGTCGATCCATGGGACCAGCCGCCGGCACTTCGAGATCGCCCGTGACGAGTTGCATGAGCGACAGGAGCTCGATCTGCTCGCGCGCATCGAGTGGCTTGCCAAGTGACGCATTGCGCGCCTTGAGTTCCCAAAAGCGGACCAGGAAGTCGAGTTTGTCGATCAAGACGCACCATCTCGCGCGAGGCACTGCGGCATCCTCCGAAGCATCGAAGACATGCCGCTCGTGGGTGGTTCTTCCACACCTCGACTATGCGAGTCACATGCCAATCGCATGAGCCGCACGCGCAGACTGAGAGCGAGTTCGACAGCCGTCGCGAGCGAATCGAGGCTAGCCCGAATCATTCATGACGACTCCGCGTAGAAGAGCCGATCCCTTTGCTGCAAAGGACGTACGGCTTTTGTCGGACCTGCGGCGTACATAC
>WQYX01000153.1 GCA_009781005.1 Polyangiaceae bacterium
AATGCGTCGGTTCCCTTCGCCACGACTCTCCTGACCGTGAGCCCGTCTACGCCTGCTGTGCGTCTGCCACGATTGCTCGCGACACGCGCGAAAGCGATCCGCAGGTTGCGGGGATCGGTAACGAGTCCCCACAGCTTGCAGAACACGTAGTCGGGGTGTTCATAACTTCGCGCGTACAGCTTCCTCTGCACGCTCAGGAGCCAGTCCTTGTCGGAGCTGGATGCCACATACATGGCTTTCCCCCGCGGCTTCGGCGCCGTACTCGTCAACTGCCTCCCTTCGCCATGTACGCGGCTCTCCCGCGCTCGGACTACTACGGAGGCTCCGCCCCTCGCGTGAGACGTCGCCGGACTGGACGGTTTGCCGGGCTTCGCTTGCTCGGCGCTCACGCGAGGTTCCCAAGTCGAAATAATCGTACGTGAGTGTGACGGATTCGATGACGTTCTCGTCGCTGTCGTTGTCCCACTCGCCTGCGACGAACTTGGTGGGCCAGGCGCGCGAGAGCGACCAACGTCGGAGCGTGGTGCCATCACGATCTTGCTGCACGATGTCGAGATTGCGCTTGTAGGCCACGCCGACGAGACCGAGACCTCTCGACATGATGGCCACGTCCTGAAACCAGTCGAACAGATCTCGGTCTTGCGTGGCGCCGCGCTTGAGCGTGACGTCGGAGAACGTGAGCCGCCCTGGCTCCTTGTTCGGGATGAGCGAGCCGCCCTCGAAGTACTGCACGTTGGCAACCTCGACGGACAGCTCGCTGCACTTCTGGAAGCCGGAAGATGCAATTGAATCTATCTCCACCACGTATTTGAACTTCTTATGAAAGCTGCGCGGGTTGCCCGATGATGGTCATCTCGACTCTCCTCGTCACGCTGCTGCGGCAGCTAGTTCAGCTTCGAGAGCCCGCGTGTCCTGACTGATGAGCAGGATGACGAACTCGCCGGGCTTGTTGGTTGCCAACCCGACGCGAAGTATGATTTTGCCAGCGAATCTGGTCGTGGCTGTATTCATGGACAAGTCAACGAAGAACGCTTTGGTGGGGTCGCGCGAGGCGAAGGCGCCGTTGTTCATCTGCGTGAGCAGGAACGCGGTAACGGTTCGGCGCACTTCGGCGAGCAGGTCCTCGGTGATGTTCTTGTGGCGCGCGAACTGGAGCCCCTGCCGGAGCGATCGCTCGATGAAGATGACGCCGCGTCGCTCGCCAACGTAGGGAAATTGACCATCGCCTTTGAGTGTGCGCGAGCCATCGATGAAGCGTGGGAGGCCTGACCCCGTGGTCAGCGGGTTGATACGGTGCGGGTAGACCAGATCACGCTTGGTCTCCTCGAGGACTTCGTCAGTCTCGAAACCGAGCACGCCGAACATGCGCCCCACCTCGATGCCAGCGGGCGGATCGTAGACGCCTCCGGGGCGCGCGGAGTCGGTGCGTGCGAAGACGCCGGCCACGATGCCTGAGGGAGGGACAACGAGCTGGTCGGTCGAGCCGAAGATGCTCTTGGCGGGGTTCAGCACCTTGACGCGGGGCCAGCACATGGTGCCGAACTCCGAGAGGTTCTCGAGAGCCGCGGTCGTCGTGACGTAGGTGAGGATGTCGGTGGCGCTCTGGTTCGCGGGCGGATCGAGCACCGCGAAGACCGTGCCGTTGCGGTCTACCTCGCAGTAGCGGAGCATCGCCGTGTGAACAGCAGGCGTGGCGCGGCCCGGAACGAGGAGCAGCGAAAGCTCCTGCACCTTGTCGAGCGCGCGGAGGCCCGTCTTGCCAGGCTCGGAGCCGACGAAGTCCGTGTCGTCGAGCCCCACGAGGCGTCGCTACCACCTGCGAGGATCATAATCTGGGGAGGCGGAACAGGAGCTCCTTCGAGGAGTTGGTCGATGACGCGCACGTAGACAGAGCCCGTGCGCACGTCGTTGACGATGCGCTCGACGTAGCGTGCATCGTCGGGGTCCATCGAGAGGTTCGGGAAGGACTCTCGGTAGGTGCCGTCGTCCACAACAAGCAGATCGAAGGCACCAGGCGAGCCGTTGGTCGCGGCGCGCACCTCGATCTCGATGCGGTTCGCGTAGGCACCTGGATCTTTGCCCTCGACGCGCACCGCAGGAGCGGTGCCTGAGGCGGTGCCCTTGTGGAGCGCGGTGTCGAGTCCGAAAGCGGCTGCCGTCGCGGCATTGGCCTGCACGCTGGCGGCCGGACCGGTCGCGACAGTGCGGATGTCGAGCACGCCACCAGCGCCGGGTTCGACTTGCACGGTCGGGATGGCAGTCTCGACGACGGCCTTCACCTCGGCGACTTCGACCGCGCGGAGGTTCGCGACGTTGCCGCCACCGACCGACGCTGCGTCGGGGAACGCGAGCACCGCGTTGGCGCTTCCGCCCGTGACTTGTATGCGGCTCGCGGTGCCCTCGGTGTCGCTGGCCAGCCGGAGGATGCCGCCCGGAGTCGTCACGCGGCCACCCACGATTCTCGCATTGATAGCGGCAGCGATTTCGGTAGCCGTAGCGTTCGCGATGTCAGCGAAGTCGGCCGCTGAGAACAGCACGGTTTGTTCCAGTCCGTTGTCGATGCGCAGGAGCAGATCCATCCCGTCGGCGAGCGCATACGGACTCGCACCGCCTGCAGCCATCGCGGCTGCCGAGCCGTTGAACACGGCATCTGCGTCGGCAGCTCCATCCACCGCGAGGCGGATGACGTCGCTATCACGCAACACGAAGGGCCCGGGTGTGGCGCCGAGCAGGATGCCCGGTGTGGGCCCGCCTCCGGCAACGAGGAAGCCCGCGGCGCACACGGCCGTCACCGACTCTGGATCGGACACGTCGTGTAGTGCGCGGTGCGAACCGTCCAGAGCTGCGAGCCGCCATTCTCGAAGAAACCCATCGCGGCGAGCGCGAGATCGGAATCAGGTGTGAAGCCGCCGAACTTGGTCTGTAACTCGTCGAAGGACGAGCAGAGCACGGCCACTCCGAGGGGACCGCGCTCGGTGATGCCGACCGCACCAGCGACCGAGGTAGGCGCCGACGGAACGCCACGAACCTTCGGCTCTTCCTCGACGACGACGACCTTGGAGGAGCAGATGAAGGCTCGGCTTCGGGCGAAGTCGTGGGAGTCGGCGTGGCGGCTGGCTTGGGCAGCTCTGGGGCAACAGCAGGTTTGGGCATCTCCGGCACATGGCGCTTCACCGAGAGGTCACCTCGCTTCACAGCGTGTGCGACGTCGGGGATGGAGAGGACAGCATCGTCGAGCGCAAGGTTCGTCACACCACTCGCGAGCGTGAGCGACCTTGGCGTACGGCGTGCGCGACGACCTTGTTCGACGTTGCAGCGGCATGCACCGAGCGCTTTGCAGTACGTCTCGTGCGCGAGCACGAAGACGAGGCATCGGCCGCTCTTGTTGGTGAGAGAAACGGTCACGGAGCACCTCCGGGCGCAATGGCGCGGGTCTCGAGTTCGAGCTCGGTAACGGGCTTTCCGAGATCGAGTGGCATCCTCTCGTCGACGTCGAAGCCGCGCACGACGAAGCCGCAGGTGAAGGCGCGCACGTCGTCCTTGCCGGCGAGCGTGATGTGGAACTCGCCGTCGGCGTCGAGCTCCCAGCGGCCGACGCCTCGCGCGGCGTCGGCCGCGGCGGTGAGCGTGAAAACGAGATCGGCGGTGTACGGAGGCCTGCGGCGCAGGAGCTCGGGGCCCGAGACGCCGTCAACAACATCCTCGTGTGCGACGTTGGCCGAGTAGAAGCGATTCGGGCGCAGCGTGGGGCCCGAGAGGACCAGCGACGGCACCTTCGCCATCGCGATGACGTTGAGGCCGTCGACGACCGTATCGTCGTAGTCGACGCTCACCGTGGCGCTCACGTTGGCGAGCACCTGGCGTTTCAACTCGCGTAGGAGCTGGCGCACGGCGCGTGTGAGATCCGCTTCGCGAGCGACCGTAGACCGTGTGAAACGATAAGCGCTCGACACGACGACGGACTCACCGGGGACCGGAGTGCCCGCCTCATCGAGGTTGGTCAGCTCGACGTCGACGCTGCCCGGCAGATGCGGAGGCGTGCGGGCATCCACGATGCGCAGCCCCGCCTCGTCGCGCACGGAGATGACACCGGCGGGCACGCCTCCGAAGAGCACCTGCACTCCCTCGGCGAAGCCCGTCCCGACGAGCCGCACCAAATCGTCGCCGCTCGAGGGACCGGCGACGGGTTGCATGGTGCTGAGAATCGGGAGGACCACGCGAAGGCAAAGCCGGTGCAGGTTGCATTCTGGCAAGTGCCCTTCGCGCCCGACGGCAATCGCAGACCGGATGGATATCCCGGCACGAGAACGTACTCCTGTATCAAGTGCCTCGGCCCCGAGGGTAATGTCTCAGACGGTCACGGCAGCTGCAGCCTCGCGCCTTCGAGTCCCTCAGGCAAAGACGCGCTCGCACTCGCTTTCGCGGGCTCGTTCTCGCTTCTCTTCGTCCTCGGAAAACGCCGCTGGAAGCGCCAACATCACTGAATGAACCACGCTCGAGAATTCAGGAGATCCGCATGAGAGCCTTGCTTCGTGCACTCGTTTTATCCGCTTTCCTCGTTCCATTCACGGCTCGTGCCGATATCGTTGTTGGCCCACGTCCTCCGCCACCGCACTGGGGGGATGCAGGCCCCCAACCGGACGTAAGTCCCCAACCGGATGAAGCCTCTTCATCAAGCGGAGGATGCCTCGCGCGCACGAGCCAAGATGGACTTGCGCTCGCCTTCGCGGGCTCGCTCTCGCTTCTCTTCGTCCTCGGAAAACGCCGTTGGAACCGCCATGCCGTGAGTAGGTGAACGCATGGAAGAAGAAGTCATCCGCTCGAAGATCATCAGGGGCGGGATTTACTAAACTCGAGTCTCCGTCGCCGAGCTGTTCGCCTGGCTGGTTGAGGCCGCGTACTTCGCACTCGCGTTCCGAATCAACACCCCAACTCCTTGGCGACGCGTTCGAGGAAGCGGTGACTTGCGCCCTGGCGGAACTTGTCGAACGCGGGCCGCAAGAAGGGGCGCGCCGGGACTTGCACGACGATGACGCCGCGTCCGCTGCCGCCTGTGGGCTCCTTGCCCGCTTTGCGGAGCAACGCGAACAGAAAGCGTCGCATCTTCGGCGTCATCGGAATGACGACGGGCGACCCGCCGAATTCATGAAGCTTGGCAAGGTCGACCAACGACTTGCCGTCCTTCGACCTCGCCGAGCGCAAGATGCCAATGAAGACCTCGTCACCATCGACGATGACCGAGATGGAGTTGCGCAGGTCTCCGCGCACGAGGAGCGACTTGGTCCCATCGAAGCCTTTGAATTGGCGTGCCGCTAGCGTCAGCGGCGACGGCGGCTTGATCGCCTCGCCGCCCGGCGCCTGCTTCGTGAGCCCTTGGACGATCTCATTGCGCAGCGCATGAGCCTCTTGCCGAAGCGCCGTGCTCGTGGCCGCACGAAGTCGCTCCGGCGCACCGGTGAGAAGTCTCCTGGCGCGAGCCCAGTCTCCGGTGCGCAAGACCGCCAAGGACTACTCCGTCGCGGGCGCCACGCGAAGACGCGACAGGTGCTCGTTGAGCCACCCGAGAGCCACGTGCGTCGCCTCATTGAGGATCGCGCCATTGCGGATGGAGACAGCCGAGAGCGCGAGCTCTTTGTCTGCCACCTCGACGTCCTCGGGACTGCATCCGTAGTCGAGTAAGTTGTTCGCGAGCACGCTCGCCAGTGGCGCAGTGGTGCCGTAGCGCCAGAAAGAGAGCTCCATGCTCGTGCGGTACGCCTCGGTCTCCCAGCGCCCGCGCGCAGCCCGATTGGCCAGATACGACACCGCAAACGCGTACCCCTCGCGATCGAGCTGCGCGACGTGCTGATGCTCGTGCACGCAAACGACGATCTGGTTCCAGAGATCCCACCCGGCCTTGGGCGAGCCAACCTCGAAGGGTGTGTAGATACGCCTGCCAATGGTGGTGGTGAAGTCCTTGAGGAAGCGATCGCGATGGACGATACCCAACGTATCGAGGGCCTGGGCGACAGCCTGCATCTCGAGCGCGCTGCTTTTGTTCACGACGGTGGTGGTGAAATGCTCCTGCATGAACCGCCAGAAGGCCCAGACCTCCTCGGGCTGCACATCGAGGAACAAGTTG
>WQYX01000154.1 GCA_009781005.1 Polyangiaceae bacterium
ATCGATTCGCTTCGATGGCGCCTTCGGCGCTGTCGGCCCGCCTGCGGCGGGACCTCAGGTGGGCGCTGCGGTGCCTGCGCACGTACGACAAGTACGCTTTCGCGGGCTCCTCGCGCTCCGCCCCTAGCCTCGATTCGCTCGCGACGGCTGTCGAACATGCTCTTAGGTCCCAAAACTTGAGTGCTACGATTTTATGATCGTGGTGACCAAGGCGGAGACGGCCGCAGAAGACTTCTTGCGCAAGGCGATGTGCGCCAAGACCGCGCGCTCGCGAGCCGCTTACGCGCGACGCGGCCTCTCCTCGCACGCACCGCTCGATCGCACCACGCACACCATGCTCTTGCGTCAGCTCTATCTGTCACTCTTCGAGGAGCGGCGCTTCGGTGAAGCTCACACCGTCGCGCTCCATGCCATCGAGCTCGATGTGCTCGCCGATGTCCTGCACCAGGACGCGGCGCGTTCGGCTCTCGCGAGCGGCGATCTCGAGGGCGCTCTCGCCCACCTGCGTGCAGCGGCGCGACGAGGCCCGGCCTCGCGTAGATCCTTTCATCTCTGGACGCTTGGCAGCACGCTCTTTCTCGCCGCCCGCTACGACGAAGCAGTCGCTGCACTTGCGTGCGCGACACGTTGGGGGACGACGGACAAGCCGCTCTATCGCGCGCATCTCGCCCTCGTTCGCATCGCTAGCGGAGACAACGTCGACGATCTCCAAGAAACCATCAACGCGCTTGCGAAAGCTCCGTGCGGGAAAGGCTACGGGCGGTTCCTCCTTGGCCATCTCGCTTACGCCGCGCGCGAATGGGGCGCTGCGCGGCGCTATCTCGAGGCGTTCCTCGAGCGAACGAGTGCATCACGTCCCGCCCTCGGTATCGCGCTCGAAGGCGAGGTTCGTATGACCTTGGCAACACTCGCCAAAATAAGCGCGCTCACGCACACGTAACGCGCATCGTCGCGCGTAGCACCCCGTTGACCGCTAGAACGCGTTTGATAACCGTCGCGAGCGGCGCGAGGCCAAGGCGGGCCCGAGGAGCCCGCGTAAGCGTACTTGAAGTACGTGCGCAGGCACCGCAGGGCCCAACGCCGGCATCGCGGCGCGCAGCAGGTTAGCAAACGCGTTCTAGAATTCGAAGGCGAGGCCTGCCGTCCACGTGTTCGACCCTACGCGCAGCGTGCTGCTCGAACCGAAACCGTTCAGCGCGAGCCAATAGGCTTCCGCGAACACGTACGTATTGTTGATACCCGACGCAATATCCATACTGCGTGAGGCTTCGGGCTCAAATACGTTGAGCGCGAAGGCGAGTCCGAGCGCCAAATTGGTTCCGAACGAGTGGCCCCTTCCTTTCACGCCGAAGGCATCCGAGATGATGCCCGTATTCGTTGCATTCCAGAGCGCATATCCGAAACCCACTTTGGCATACGGCACGAGCGGGATACCGAAGTTTCTCCATAGCGAATCCGCGCGAAGGACGGCGACGAGCGTCATCGGGAGGATCGTAAGACTCGTCGTATCGCCCGAGGGTTGGGGGGGGGTAGTTAGCGTGGTTGAAGCCGCGCTCATCTTCGTGTAGCCGATGCTGACTCCGGGCCCGAGCGAGCCGACCCAGGGGATGCGCAACGCCTGCCAGTCGAACTCGATCGCAGGCAGAAGGCGCGGTGCCGATCCGAATGTGCCGGCATACGGGGTCGCGCCGTTGAGCGCTGGCTCCTGATCGACCTGCGGCTTGTACGGACCGAACCGAACCTCGATGGCAAAGTTCTGAGGCGACGTGTACTTGCGCCCGCCCGTGTCGTCGAACGCACTCGCGGTCCCGGTCATGAAGAGAAGGGCGAGCGCCGCCAGCCCTGAGAGCCGTCTCATCATCGATCATTCCTCGTACGCGAGCTGACGCGACGAATCATGTAAAACGCAAACATCCCCGCGACTCCGAGCACGCTGACGCCGCCCATGGGCAAGCCAACGCCATCCACGGTGCAGTACACACCGCCGGCACCGCCACCCGCATCTTTGTAGTTTTCCCAGAAGTCGGTCGTGGGTTGGGGCGTCTCGCACTGGACCTCGGAGAGCGGACCGACGTTTTGGAAGTCGTCGGTTGCAGCTAAGGCTACAGCGTAGCTCACCCCGTTTTCGAGCGGATGCCCGCCAACCTCACTGGCGATGACCTGGCTGCCTGTATTGCCAGTAATGCTTCCACATAAGAACTGAGAGTCGAACGCGTTGTCAGGCTGGATGGAGCCACCGTTAGCGCTGACGAAATTCGGGCTGAAACAGTCACCCGTGCTTGTCGATGCGGCATCCGCATCAGCGTCGTCGGCGTCCACATCGGCATCGACATCAGCATCCGCATCGCCGGGATTGGCCTGCGTCGGATCGCAGTACACTTTCACGCCTGTTATCGCGTTAACTCCGCCTTCGCCAATCGCATCCCAATAGACATGGATGCGTTGGTTGCCCGGTAAGTGAGTGAGCCCTGTCGGCGCATCCGGCCCAATGGTGTTCACCGCGACGTTGACAGCGACATTCGCCGACGCCGTCGCGATGTTACCGGGATCGAAATAGAGAAAGTTCACGGCTACCGTGGAACGAGGGATTGTTCCGCATATGCTCTCGGATGCGTCCGTGGACGTAGCGCTCAGAACACCCGACATGATGGCGCGCACGGAGATGTTGACGCTCGGGTTGGTCGAAAGCGGGATGCCCGACACAAGCTGCCAGCACGTCTGTACTCCACCGGAGCGCGCCGTCTGCGTCGTGCAGTCGTCACCTAAGCTTGCCCAGACCTGAAGCGGGGCATTGGCTACGAAGTTCGAGAGCGTGAGCGGAAATTGAATGCTTTGATCGTCGACGCAGTCTTGAAGGCTCACCCCTTCTGGGTTGAAGTTCAATCCGCGCTTTGTGACCGGTTTGCCGTCGGAGCCGAGACGCGGAAGCGACGGCAGCCCAGTGCTTGAGTTGACGTAAGTGGGATTGATGGCGATCGTCGCTTGCGCGCGAGCGACAGCCGGATGCAGCACGAGGCACGCACCGACTGCCAAGCCAGAAGCGACCGATATGCGGAGCAGACGACCTTCTGTATTCCGTCGCGTCATTGATCGTTCCTCGTGCGCGAGCCGATACGGCGAATTGTGCAGAATGCAAGCATACTCATGATTCCAAGAATGCTCGTGCTACCCGTGGGCACCCCAGCGTCATTCACCGAGCAACCACCAGCACCAGCACCTTCACCCTCACCGCCGCCGGCGTCGGGTGTCTCGCACTGGACTGCGGAGAGCGGGCCGGCGTTTTGGAAGTCGTCGGTTGCAGCCAGAGCCACGGCGTAGGTCTCCCCGTTGACGAGTGGCTGTCCGTCGACGCTGGATGCAACGACGGAGTTGCTCGTGTTACCGGCAATGCTTCCGCACTCGAACTTCGAGTCGAAATTAGCGCTAGGGATGATGGAAGTGCCGCTGGCATTGACGAAATTCGAGCTGAAACACGCGTCAGCATCCGTGCTCGCATCGTTGGAAGTGGACTGCAATGGATCGCAGTACACTTTCACGCCCGTTACGGCGTTAATACCGCCTTCGCCAATTGCATCCCAAGAGACATAAATGCGTTGGTTGCCAGGCACATGCATGAGCCCTGTCGGCGCATCCGGCCCAATGGTGTTCACCGCGATGGTGACGGCGACGTTCGCCGAAGCCGTCGCGACGTTACCAGGATCGAAATAGAGAAAGTTCACCGCTACCGTGGAACGAGGGATTGTTCCGCACACGCTCTGGGATGCGTCTGGGGACGTCGCGCTCAAAACACCTGACATGATGGCGCGTACCGGGATGTCGACAATCGGGTTGGTCGAAAGCGGGACGCCCGACACAAGCTGCCAGCACGTTTGTACTCCGCCGGAGCGTGCCGTCTGCTGCGTGCAGTCGTCGCCATCTGCGCTTGCCCAGACCTGAAGTGAGGCGTTCGCTACGAAGTTCATGAGCGTGAGCGGGAAGCGAATGCTCTGATCGTCGAGGCAGTCTTGAAGGCTCACCCCTTCTGGGTTGAAGTTCAATCCGCGCTTTGTGACCTGGTTGCCGTCGGAGCCGAGACGCGGAAGCGACGTCCCATTGCTGGTGACGTAAGTGGGATTGATGGCGATCGTCTCCTGCGCGCGAGCGACAACCGGATGCAGCACGAGGCACGCACCGACTGCCAAGCCAGAAACGACCGTTGCGCGCGAAGAACGAATGGACATCGGAGCGTGGTGCTCAGCATAGCGCGTGCCAGCACATGCACGCGACTTGGCGATGGCCAACAACGCTGAAATTCGCTGCTCGGCGCAGTCATTGAAGACAAGCGCGATCGCCAAGCTGGCAGATCATGCTTTCGCTCGACGTCCGCGTTGCCATTCTGACAAGCACTGCATCGAACGCTTTTCGCGTTCTCGCGTTTTGCGAGGTCTGCTACATCGCTTTTTTCTGGAGGCGCTAATGCAAACGCGACAACTCGGTACTCTTTCGGTTTCGGCACTCGGTCTCGGCTGCATGGGCATGAGCGAGTTCTACGGATCTGGGGACGACGCGGAGTCGATCGCGACGATCCACAGGGCTCTGGAACTCGGCGTAACTCTGCTCGACACGGCGGACATGTACGGACCGCATACGAACGAAAAGCTCGTTGGCCGTGCCATTGCAGACCGTCGCGACAAGGTCATTCTCGCCACCAAATGCGGAATCGTGCGCGGGCCGAACCCTGATACACGCGTCATCAACGGGAGGCCGGAATACATCAAGGCTTCATGCGACGGCAGCCTGAAGCGGCTCGGGATCGATGTCATCGATCTCTACCAGCTCCATCGCGTAGATCCGGAGACGCCAATCGAGGATAGCGTTGGGGCAATGGCGGATCTCGTGCGCGCAGGCAAGGTGCGTGCGATTGGCTTGTCAGAGGCCGATTCGGATACGCTGCGCCGCGGCCACGCGGTTCATCCGCTCGCCTCCGTGCAGACGGAATACTCGATCTGGTCACGTGATCCCGAGGACGACGTGCTCGCAACATGCCGTCAACTCGGCATTGGCTTTCTCGCCTACAGTCCGCTTGGTCGCGGCTTTCTCACGGGACAAATCAAGCGGTTCGAGGATTTTGCGCCTGACGATTTCCGCCGTCATTCGCCGCGCTTCCAGGGCGACAACTTCAAGAAGAATCTCGCGCTCGTCGAGCACGTGGCCGACATCGCCAAAGCCAAAGGCTGTTCGCCGTCGCAATTGGCACTTGCCTGGGTGCTCGCAGGCGGGGATTTCATCGTGCCCATTCCGGGCACCAAGCGGCGCAAGTACCTCGAAGAGAACCTTGGCGCGCTGTCCGTGAAGCTCACAGCGGAGGACATGAGCCGCATCGAAGCCGCGTTTCCGAAAGGCGCTGCCGCCGGCACGAGGTATCCGGCCAACTGGGGGCAACCCGTGCCCCGCTAGCCCGGATAATTCATGACGACTCCGCTTAGAAGAGCCGATCCACTTGCTGCGAAGGACGTACGGCGTTTCTCGGACCTGCGGCGTACGTACAGTACGCCTCGGTCCTGCGATACGGCGTGCGCCCTTTTCGCTGCGGTCTCGGCCGTCTGCAGAAATCGCGTCATGAATTATCCG
>WQYX01000155.1 GCA_009781005.1 Polyangiaceae bacterium
CAACAAAAACAAGGCCTGCCCCTACAACCAACAAAAACAAGGCCTGCCCCTACAACCAACAAAAACAAGGCCTGCCCCTACAACCAACAAAAACAAGGCCTGCCCCTACAACCAACAAAAACACATTTCGTAGGGGCGGCCCCCTGTGGCCGCCCTATTCGGTGCTTTGCGGTCAAAGCAAATCGAAAGCGGTCGCTGTTATTCGGCTTCGCCGTTGGCGGCCGTGCCGAACGGCCCAAGGAGGGCCTCTGCTTCGTCGAGCAGCCGTGCGGGAAGCTCATGGCCCATGCGCGCCCGCTTCGTTTCGAGGTATCCGCGCGAAAACGGATTCGGCGGGATGACGACCGGCATGCGGCCAACGACTTCGATGCCGAGCGCGGAAAGCCCCTCTACCTTGGCCGGGTTGTTCGTCATCAAGAGAACGCTTTTGATCGCGAAGTGTTCGAGCATGTCCGCGGCCGCGTGGTATTCGCGTGCGTCGTCGGGCAGGCCGAGCAGGCGGTTCGCGTCCACCGTGTCGGCGCCGTGCGATTGCAAATCGTAAGCGCGGATTTTGTTTGCGAGGCCGATCCCTCGGCCTTCCTGACGAAGGTAGAGAACGGCGCCCGCGCCACGGCGGACGACTTCGGCGAACGCCGCGTCGAGCTGCTCTTTGCAATCGCACTTGAGCGATCCGAAAACCTCGCTCGTCATGCACTCCGAGTGGATGCGCACGGGGACGGCCGCGCCGCCCGTGATGTTGCCGTGGACGAGCGCGACGTGCTCGTGCATCACCTGTACTCGCGCGCCGTCGGTAAGGCTCGCCTCCTGCGTGGTCCGAAAGACGTGCGTCTTGAAATGACCGAAACGCGTCGGCAGATCCGCCGATGCGATCCATTCGGTGTGAGGCCGGATCACCCTGACGGGGACGTGCATCTCATCTTCTCCTGATGATTCCATCTAAAATCTGACGAAAGAACCAACAAAACCTAATACCCGGACACTGCGGAGTCGACCGGTTCGTTTCGACCCTACGACAATGGGCTCGGCGCGCAAGTCGCGAGGTGAGCCGCGCGCTCAAGAGCGTGTAGGGCCGCCGTCGCCCTACACGCTCTCAAGCGGCACGGTGGCAGAGGCGCGTAAACATCTCTTCGAGGATCGCGTCCGCGGGGCGGCGAGAGCTCTTGAGCGCAAGATCCGTCTCTTGCAAGATGAGGAGCCAGCGTTCGAGCTCGCGCGGCCGGAAGGTCCGGAGTTTCTTCTCGTGCTCGCGCGCGCGAAACGCTGGGAAGATCCCCGCGCGCCTGGCAGCTTCGTCCAGACTATCGCCCTGCCTCAAAGCTATTTCGAGTTTGAGGAGCTGCCGAACCGACCACGCGATGGCACCCACCAGAGGCAGGCCGCGATCGCGCGGATCGTAGACGTCCGCGAAGAACGTGAGAACCTTGCCGAGCTCTCTCGTGCTCGCAGCATCCACGAGCTTCCATATGTCGGCGAGGCGCACGCGCGTGACCGTCACGGACACCGCGTCCTCGGTGATGGGCGCATTCGGTCCGACGTAGAGCGACAGACGCTCGAGCACGTCATCGAGGTACGACAGATCCGGGCCCGCAATTTCTGCAATGAGCTCGGCGACGTCGCTCTCGATCGCGTGGCCTTTGGATCTGGCGCGCGCGAGGATCCAGCCCGGGAGTTTCTTCTGATCGATGGCTGCGCAGTCGACGATGAGGCCGTTTTTTTTTGCGAGCGCAACGAGCTTGCGGCGGCCGTCGAGTTTGTGCGCGACGAGCACGAGACAGGTCGAGTCGACAGGCGCTTTCGTGTATTCTGCAATCTTATCGAGCGGCGAGAGCGTCTTCGTATCGTCGTCGGCCGCGCCATCCCAGCGATCGAGCCCGCGCACGATGACGACGCGTTTTTTTGCCATCATGGGCACCGTGCGCGTTGCCGCGAGCACCTTGTCGATGCTCGTGTCGCCGGCCGTGAACGTGTCGAGGTTGAACTCGGGTACGCCAGCGGCGAGCGCGCTCTTCACGATGGCCGCGAGCGCCTGATCGCGCACGAAGCGCTCTTCGCCCATCAGCAACCAGACGGGCAGGAGATCTCCGCGTTCGGCGCGCTTGACGGCCTCTTCGGGTGTCATGCAATGCGCCAGTCGTCAGTTGCGGCGGCGGCGGTAGGCAACGAGACCGATGGCCGCGATGGGCGTGAGCCACGCGAGCGAACGAATGGGTGACCGTTCGTCCGTTCCGGGAACCGAGCAGCCGCACCCGGACGGGCGCGTCTTGATTTCTTCCTCCTGCGTCTTCTCAAAGCCTTCCTTCGGAACGAAGGGTTGCGCGGTGCCCGTTGGTGTGACGGGGCCGGCGCCGGCGGCCGGCGGTGGAGGAGGAGGATTGCCGTCTGCGGGCGGTGCGCCGGCGTCGTAGGCGCTGACCTTTTTCATCGACTTGTCCTTCGCGTTGAAGGTCACGGCGCGCCGATCGATGATCTCGTTGTCGCCTTTGAGCGTGAGGTACTGCGTGCCGCCGATAGGGATGCTGTCGGCCGTCCTCACTTCCACTTTGTACTCGCCGGCTTCGTAGCCGCGCGTTCGCGTCAGACCGAAGTCGAAGTGCGTGCCCTTGAAGATCTTGCCGGTCGCGTCGGCGAAGTCGACGTCCATGCCTTCGACCGTTGGCGTTTGGTTTGCGAGCGCGACGCGCGTGATGACGGGGCCCTCGTGGCCGTCGACGAGCGCGCGCTCGTAGACGGCGGTCCTCGTGAAGACGAACTTCATCGACTGGTGTGCTACGAGTGGCGCCTTCGTCAGCTCAATGGTCACGAAGATGTGCCAAGCGCCAGACACTTCGGTTACTTCTGTCGACCTCAATTTGAAGCTGCCCGCGGCGCTCGCGTCGCGCGCGAACGTCGCGACGAATGCGAGCATGGCCAACGCAGCAAGAATGCCGAGGAAGGATGGACGGCGGGATTGCGTGTCGGTCTTGGGAAGGCGCATGGCGGGCGTCACGGTAGCTCATGGACGCGGAAGGCAAAAGAAGCAATGAGCCGTGAGCCTCGAGAGCAACGGAGCCCGTCCGTCGTCGCCGTCGGCAACTTCGACGGCGTGCACAAGGGACATCAGGCAGTCATCAAGCAAGCGCGTGCACTCGCCGACGCGCACGGCTTCGAGTGCGTTGCGCTGACGTTCGATCCGCACCCCGCGGAAGTGCTCGGGCGCGGCGCGCCCGCGCGCCTTACGACGCTCGAGATGCGTGTCGATCTTCTGCGGGCAAGCGGCGCGAGCGACGTCGTCGTCGAGCCTTTCACGATGGAGCTTGCGAACTCGTCGCCTTCGATCTTCGTGCGGGATCTTCTCGTCGCGCGCCTCCATACGCGCGTCGTCGTGGTTGGCAAAAACTTCCACTTTGGCAAGAAGCGCGCGGGCAGTTTCGAGACGATGCGCGCGCTCGGTGCCGAGCTTGGCTTCGACGCGGTCGCCGCCGAAGTTGCAGGCGACGCCCGCGGCCGGTTCTCGAGCTCGCGGGCGCGCGCGGCCATTGCCGCGGGCGACGTCGTTGGCGCGGCCGCCGTGCTCGGACGCTTCCACGCGCTCACGGGTGTCGTCGAACAGGGTGACAAGCTCGGTCGCAAGATCGGCTTTCCAACCGCAAACCTTGGCGGCGTTGTCGAGATGTTGCCGCCCACCGGTGTCTATGCCGTCTGGGTCACCCGCCGCGCATCACCGGATGATCTGCGGCAGGCGGGCGTGATGAACATCGGCGTGCGACCCACCGTTGGAGGGACGAAGCTTCGCATCGAGGTTCACTTGCTCGAGGCCGGGCGCGATCTCTATGGCGCGAAGCTTCGTGTGGATCTCGTCGAGCGGCTCCGCGACGAGGCCGCGTTCGACGGGCTGCCCGAGCTCGAGGCACAGATCAAAAAGGACATCGCGCGCGCGCGTGCCGTGCTCGCTGACCGCTGATCATGGTACGAGGATCGAATGGACCGCGACGAGCTCGAAGGACTCGACCGCGAAGGCCTCGTGCAGCGCGCCGAGATCGCCGGGATCCGACGTGCACGAATCCTCACGCGCCCCGAGCTCATCGACGAGCTCCTACGGCGCGACACGAAGCTCGATGAAGCGCAGCTAAAAAAGTCGCGCGGATTCTTCGGCATTGCGCGAGATCTGCTCGCGCGCGTCGTGGAGCGCGGACTGCATTTGCCAGAAGCAGCCGATCGCATTCTCTGGAGCGGCACGCTCGCGCGGGCCGTGCCGTACGTGGCGCCGGAAGCCATGCCCACGCTGACACTCGCGGAGATTTACGCCGCACAAGGTCACAAGCGCCGCGCAATCGAAACGTTGCATCGGGTTCTCGAGAGCGAGCCCGATCATGTTGAAGCGCGCGCTCTGCTCTCCAAGCTCGAAGACGCGGCGTACGTGGCCCCCCCTCCTCCGCTTGCGCCGGAGCCGGAGATCGATGTCGATGCCGCGCGCGCGGCCGACATCGAGCAAGCTGCGGACACCGAGCCAGAAGAGCGGAAAGAGCCGAGCGTCGCGCCCACCGAGGTGTTCCGGGAGTCAGATGTATGTGTTGCGCTGCCGATCGCGGCGGGCAGAACGTTCGTGTGGTGGCGCGTATCGAGCGAGACCGCGGCGCATGCAAAGGCAATCGGTAGCCGATTCATCGTGCGCGCCGTCGTCGTCGTGCCTTCGTGGAACGGCCCCATCGTCTCTCTGCTCGATCGCGACGTCGATCCTCTTTTGGGCGAAGTCGTGCTGGGCGATCTTCCCGAAGGTGCCGTCGTGCGCGTTGCCATTGGTTTGCTCGAGGGGGAGACGCTCACGCCATTGTCGCATTCTCCTCTGCTCGAGATGGAAGGTGCTGGTGACACGTGCCGGCTCGTTCGCTGGACGCTCGACGGCCTCGTTGCGGAATCCGTCGACGACCCGCGCTCGCCTCTGGCCCGGGCACTTGCTTGCGCCGATGTTGCTGCGGAAATTAAGAGAAATGACGAAAATGAAAAAAAGATGATGACGGCGCGGCCGATTGCCCCGTAGCCTGCGTGTCACTGAGGCGTGCAGTGGCGGCGCCCGGGCGCGGGAGTCCGAACGGTGAGCCGATCGTTGTGGCGTGTGGTGGTGGGGCTTCTGGTTGCCATGATGGCATGCTCGGCGCCGGGCGATCCGCAGCCGCCGGAAGAAGAGAATGTTGGTGCAGTGGCAAGCGCACTTTCTACGACAACGCACTACGAGGGCGAGGCGATGTCGTGGTCCGGCAAGAACAACGTGGATGGAGAGATAGATCCGGGTCCGCCGGTGAGCCGGTATTTTTGGGTCGACGGGAGCATCTGGACGACGCACCCGTTCGTGGGTGGGGCGACGACCATCACGCTGCAAGCCAGGGGTGAGTTGCTCAACGGGGTGGGGCCCCACGTGGTGGTGAGCGTGGGAGGGACTGCCATTGGTTCCGGGTACGTGAACAATACATCCTTCGCGAGCTCCACGTATACCTTCACGGCCACGCCGGGCGCGAAGGAGCTTCGGATCACGTACGACAACGACGACACAAACGGGATCCAGG
>WQYX01000156.1 GCA_009781005.1 Polyangiaceae bacterium
CCACTACTACAAGCCGCGCGGCGACTCGAAGGAGGCCTGGGACAACATCGACATCACGGGCTTTGCCGGCATCCCGATGCAGATCAAGGTGAACTTCCTCTGCCAGGATTCAGCGCTCGCCGCGCCGCTCGTCATCGACCTGGTACGCCTGCTCGACGTGGCAAAGACCGCAGGAGAACGCGGGATTCAGAGGCAGCTTTCGCTCTTCTTCAAGTCGCCCTATTGCTCGGAGGGAGAGGTGCCGGTGCATGATCTCTTCAAGCAGGAGGCGCTCCTGCTCAAGTGGGTCCGCGAGCACGCGCGGCGCATCGCGGCGACGCAGCCCGCGCCCACGAACGGAGGACGGCTCGCCGTGGCCGACGCGGGCGAATGAGCGGACGGCTCGCGATTTTCGGTGGCGAGCCAGCTCTCTCTCGATCTGCTCATCGGATCTGGCCGATTCTCGGTGACGACGCGCGACGCGCGACGGCGCGCGTGCTCGATCGCGGCGTCCTTTCCGGGGCGGCCGCGCCAGAGTGCGTGGCTTTCGAGCGCGAGATGGCGGCGTTCGTGTCAGCAAAGCACGCGCTGCTCACGAACTCCGGCACGAGCGCGCTTCACCTCGCGCTCGTAGCTGCTGGCGTCCGCGCGGGCGATCACGTTCTCGTGCCCGCCTACAGCTTCGTCGCCACGGCCCTCGCGGTGATCCACGCAGGTGCGATCCCCATCTTCGTCGACGTCGACGAGACGACAGGGCTCCTTCATGCGGACGACGCTGCGCGCGCCCTGACGCCGCGGACACGCGCGATCATGCCCGTCCACGTCCACGGATGCGCCTTCGATGTCGGGCGCTTCGCCGATCTCTGCGAAGGTCGCCGCATCGCGCTCGTCGAGGACGCCGCGCAGGCCCACGGCGCGATGTGGCGAGGGCGACCCGTGGGCGCGCTCGGTCGCGCGGGCGGCTTCTCCCTGCAGTCGAGCAAGAACCTCGGGGCCGGCGAAGGCGGGGTGTTCGTCACGAATGACGACGCAGTCGCCGCCGAGGCGTTCCGTCTACGGAGCTTTGGCCAGCCGATCGATCTCGACTTCGACGTGGAGCGCCCCCTCGACGCCGCGCGGCCCACAGCCTCCGAGCGCGTCGGCTGGATGTACCGCGGGACCGAGCTGACCGCGGCTATCGCGCGCGCTGGGCTCGCGCGTCTCGCCGAGCGAACGGAAGCCTGTTGCCAGAACGCTGCGCTCCTCTCGAGCGCGCTCGCCGAGCTACCCGGCGTCACGCCGCCGATCGTCCCTGAAGGCGCGACCTCGGTGCATCACAAGTTCCGCGTCAAGCTCGATCCGAACGCCGCAGGGCTCGACGTGGCGCCGCGCGTGCTCCGCGACGCGATGATGCACGCGCTCGCTGCCGAGGGGCTCGAGGTGGTGCTCTGGCAGACCGCGCCGCTCCCTGCGCAGCCGGCCTTCCAGAGTGGTGGGCAGGGCGTGTTCGGCAGCTCGTGGCCGTGGAGCACGGATGCCGAGACCGACTTCGCGGCGGCCTACGATGTAGCGTCCTTCCCGCGCACGCAGAGGCTCCTCGACGGGTCGATCGTGCTCTTCTCGCAATCATGCCCGCTCATCGCCCAGCCGCGTGACGTCGTCGAACGCTATGCGGAGATCGTCGGGCGAGTGTGGAGAGCGCGCGGCGACGTCGTCGCAGCGGCACGATGACGAACGCGAGCCGCCGCGTTCTGCATGCCGCGCTCTTCGTCGTCGGCGTGCTCCTCGTCGGATGGCTCGTCGAGCAAGCTGGCATCGATCGCGTGAAGGCCATCCTCGCTGAGGCCGGCGGATGGCTACCGCTCATCGTGATCCTCGAGCTCGGCATCGTCGCGAACGATGTGCTGGCAACGCGATGGCTCCTTGGCGGCGCGGCGAGTGCCGTCCGGAAGATGACGTGGACGCGCTCGACAGCGTTGGCGTATGCGATGACTGCCCTCTTGCCCGCTGGCAGAGCGGCAGGCGAGGCCGCGCGAGCGGCGGCGCTCTCACGTGACGTTGGCTGGGCAACGGCAGCGACCGCAACGTCTACACTTCAGGCGGCGGTGTTGTTCGGCAACGCCGTGGCGTCGGCGTCAGCAGCTCTCGCGTCAGCGAACGTGAACCGCATGCTCGCGCTGCTGCTCGGTCTCAACGCTGCCTTGTGCGGAGGTCTTGGCGTGCTCGTCCTGACGCTCTCGCGATGGTCGCGCCTCGCGCGATGGCTACGTGCGCGCGTGGCGGTGCCAGGTGCGCCCGCCGCGCCGATCGAGCGAGGGGCCGTCGCGCGAGCGGCGCTTCTTTGTGTCGTCGGCCGCGTCATCCAGGCAATCCAGTATGGCGTCGCCCTGCATGCTGTCGGCGGATCTGCAGGCGTTCGGTCGGCGCTCGTGACGCAGGGGATCCACCTCATCGGTGCGACGGTCGGCGACGCTGTCCCAAATCAGATCGGCGCGACCGACGGGGCATACCGCCTCTTCGCCGACGCGCTCGGCCTCGCCGACGCGCCGGCGCGCTCCTTGTCGATCGCCCTGCTCGTCCGCATCGCGCAGCTCGGATTGGCAGCCATCGCCGTCGCGATCGCGACTGTCGTCTCTCGTCAGTCTCGTCAGGAGCTCGCCGAGCGAGCAACTTCAGTCGAGCGGCAATAAGTTTTTGAAAGGCTTTCGCGTCTTCCAGCGGTACGCGTGAAAATCGCGGCGATCCGTGGACAAAATGCGTCCGGAGCCGAGCGTTTCGGCGAGGATCACGAGCGATGCGTCAGCAAGATCCATCGGCAGATCTGCGTACTTCATGAGAAGTGCATCGACACGGTCGAGATGCGCGACGGTCAAGTCGAAGATCTGAAAAGCGTGTTCGTTCGCGCGTCGAAGAAACGATCTTTCTGCCTCGATCCCAAGCCGCGATGCAAGCAAGTGACATGTCTCTGTCATCACGGGCCACGTCGTTACGAGCGGCTCTCGGATCGTTTGCAGCGTCGAGACGGAAACAGCGTGAAAGAGGTCGTTCGCATTCGCGAGCGCAAGCCAGAACCCTGTGTCGACGAGGATCACTTCGACCGTTCCAACGATCGGCGAAGTTCGTCCTTGTACGACCTGGAGAGATCCTTCGCGCCCGATGCACAACCGACAAATCCCGCAAGAGCGTCGTACGGCGTCTCCTGCTCTTCCGAAGTGCAATAGCGGTCGAGGGACTCTTTCACGATCTCGCTCAGGCTCTTGCCCGTGCGCCGACGAACAGCAGCGATACGACGAGCAAGCGAAGCATCGATGCGGGCATTGATACGAGCATCAGCATACATGTCATACTGATTGTATGACAAGGTCTCAACTTGTCAAGGGCTACACAGCCCCATCACAAGCATGGCCTTCGAGTGCTCGCCGAGCGACGGTGAAGAGGAGCGATCTTCTTTGTGACGCGTCAAATCAAAAGCGGCCCAACAAGCGCGGCGTGCACGTTTTCGACCACTGCAACAACCATGGCAACCGGGGGATCGGGCAAAACGTTGACGCCCCCAAGAAAGGGATAGTGCCGAACGGCACTAGTGATCTTCCTCAATCATCTTGTTGAACTTCATTGCCGACGGCACGATCTCCGCGGTCGCCACTGGCGTAGCCACTGCCGACCGCTTCTCGGCTATTCGCATAGGTCGCGTGGGTGGCACTACCGCAGTTGGGCGCACAGCCTGCTCGCTCGGGGCCTGAATCGCGATGGGGATTGCGGGTTCAATGGGCACTTGGGCTGGAATGATCATTGGCATTTCGGCAGCGTCGGGCTGTGGTTGCGGAATCGGCAATGTGTTTTCCGGCGTTGAAATCGTGCTTCCGGTTGCTGGTGCGGCTGGTGTTGTGCTTGCCATAGGATTGGACACTGGATTATGCCTCAAAAACAAAAAGACGATTCCGCCAATCGTGCCCACAATCGTTGCTGCGAGCAGCGTAGTCCAACTCTTTCCCAGCCACTTCTTTGACGCTGCCAGCCACCCCCACGTTGCAGATCGCGAGATTTCCTCCGAGATTTTTTCTTTCTGCTTTGGCGGTGGTTGGAGCGTAGGACCAAGCCCTTGAAGTGTTTTTATACGCTTTACATTGTCCGCCAACACAGGCGGCACGGCCCTCACCATGGGCAACGTCGCCATAGGCAGCGTATGGCTCCTTTTTGGCTTCGCCAAATCGCTCGCTTTGGGCTGCGCGTAGTGCATTTGCAGCTTTTTGGGGCCTGACGGTTTATCCAAGTCTTCCAATGACTTATTCAGCACGTCCTCGGGTGGGGAACACGGTATCGTGAATTCGTCTTCGCTTCGGGCTGTCACGGAAGGCTCCAATCGTCAAAGTTCATGGCTTTGGCCTTTATGGTATCGCTGGTATTGCCGGCACTGCCGCTTTTGGTGGCGTTGCCGGCTGACCCGCCGGTGCTTCGCTTGCCACCGAAGTTGGAATGGGCGATGGAGCCGATGCCGAAGCTGCAATCGCACGCGGCGGCGCCGTTCCCGCAGGATTTCCTAGTCCTCGCGGCATCGTACTTCCCGAGGGAGCATCGCTGGGTTTGGTGCTGGTCACAACACTGGATTTGTGGCCCCACTTGTTTGCGGCATAGGGCAGCCAAAAATGCATAGCAACAAACCCAACGAGCGTGCCGACCCAGACAGCTGTCAATTTGCCTAAAAACTCCATGAGATGCCGCCGTCTCTCTTCGGCGTCTTCTTTCTGTTCCTGCCGGGGCTGATGTACCTGTCGGGGCGCTTTGGCTGATTTTGGATGGACCGGTGGCGTTGCAGGGCCAATGCCTTGAAGAGTTTGATTTGTTGGAGAAAATTGATGAGGCGGCTGGCCACGATTCGGGGCTTGCCGTGGTGGTAGCGGTGGATAGGGCTGGGTATCGATTCGCTTTTTGCGGTCGTCCGTCATGGCTCGCTTTCGTCGGCGCGCGCCGAGCCCGCGTACATCCCCAATCCCACAGCGAGTGCCATGGCCATCCACACCTTCGATTTCATTGATGATTCTCCTCAATCATTGCGTCAAAATTCGTGAAGAGGGCTTGCCTGGCTTGCGGTCGTAGGTCAGAAAGACCCCGATGCCATCGCCGTTGCATGAGGCCCAGGTGCTTCTGTTTCGCAACCAGCCCGAGCTGGCGCTGAAGCTGCTTCGGGATTCGTTGGGGGTTGCGCTGCCTGCCTACCAAGAGGTTCGGATTGAACCAAGCGACTTCAACGAGCTTACTCCTGTCGAGCACCGGGCCGACTTGGTCATCGCGCTGCGTGGTGTAAGAGGCAAGCCCGTGCTGGGAG
>WQYX01000157.1 GCA_009781005.1 Polyangiaceae bacterium
ACCGCTTTCGATTTGGCGCGATCCCTTCGTTGGGGCCTGCGGTGCGGTCCTCAAAGCCCACCAAGGCTGTTCCGGTCCGCTCCTCGGCCCCGCCTCGGCCTCGCGCCAACTTGAAAGCGGTCTGCTCGGGCTGGATGCGCCGTGAGCGCTTGCCTATAGTCCGAGCATGATCAGCATCACCGAGCGAGCTGCGGCCAAGGTCAAAGAGATCGCCACGGCCGAGGATTTGACCAACCAGGGACTGCGGCTTCGCGTCATCGGCGGCGGCTGCGCGGGCTTCACGTACGACCTCTATTTCGAAGACGCGATCGGCGAAATGGATGAAGAATTCGAGTCGAACGGCGTGAAACTTTACGTCGATCCGCTGAGTTATCAGTATCTCGAGAACACCGAGATTGATTACATCGAAGGCGCTCACGGCTCGGGCTTCAAGTTCAATAACCCGAACACGAACGGAAGCTGCGGCTGCGGCTCCTCGGTGAAGTTCTAAGAGCGTGTTCGACAGCCTGCTGCGCGAATCGATTCGCTTCGATGGCGCCTTCGGCGCTGTCGGCCCGCCTGCGGCGGGACCTCAGGTGGGCGCTGCGGTGCCTGCGCACGTACCACAACGTACGCTTGCGCGGGCTCCTCGCGCTCTGCCCTAGCCCGGATGATTCATGACGCGATTGCGATAGGCGGCCGAGACCGCAGCGAAAAGGGCGCACGCCGCACCGCAGGACCGAGGCATACTGTAACGTACGCCGCAGGTCCGAGGAGCGCCGTACGCCCTTTGCAGCAAGAGGATCGGACCGCCTACGCGGAGTCGTCATGAATTATCCGGGCTAGCCTCGATTCGCTCGCGACGGCTGTCCAACACGCTCTAAAAGTCCACGACGTCGTCTCACGTTCATTGCTTTTTGTGCCCCTTCGTGCGGCGTACGCTTCGTGGTTGCCGTCGCGCGCGGCGACTCGACAATCGCTTCGGCAATGCGCCGCTCGCGTTCAAGTTCATGTTCAAGCTCCTCGACACTCGGGAGATACGTCACGTACTTCGCGGCAAAGAGCTGCTTGTGCTCGTGAAGGATCGAATATCGTGCGATGGCCTCGTTCTTCTCCGCGCATAGAATCAAGCCGATTGTCGGACCATCGCCCGGTGTACGCCCCTGCGCATCGAACAGTCAAACATAGCTGTCCATTTGACCGACATCTTGGTGTGTGAGCTTCCCGAGCTTCAGATCAATCAGCAGGTAGCACTTCAGGATCACGTTGTAGAAAACGAGGTCGACGTAGAACTCCTCGTCTTCGAAGACGAGACGCTTCTGGCGTGCGACGAACGCAAACCCTTTCCCGAGCTCAAGGAGGAAGTGCGAGAGCTTGCTGAGGATCGCCGTTTCGAGATCGCTTTCGTGCAGGGCCTCGCTTTCAGGCAGGTCGAGGAAGTCGAGGATGACAGGCGACTTGATGAGATCGATCGGGCGCTCGATGGTCTGGCCTTTTCGAGCGAGCGCAAGAACGCCTTCCTTGTCGCGACTCTTAGAGCGTGTTCGACAGCCGTCGCGAGCGAATCGAGGCTAGGGCGGAGCGCGAGGAGCCCGTGTAAGCGTACTTTTCGTACGTGCGCAGGCACCCGAGCGCCCAACCGACGTATCGATTCGCGCAGCAGGCTGTCGAACATGCTCTTAAGCAGTCGCAGGTGAAGCCGAGTGTGGATCTGCCGCTCGAGATGATCGACTGACCAAGACTCTCGGGCTGCTTCGATCTCATAGAAGGCTCGCGCCGCGCGGTCGCTGACTTTGCTGAGCGCGAGGTAGTGCGACCAGCTAAGCCTGTTCGAAAATCCGGTACGGGTAAGCATGGAAAGAGATTCGGCAGATGGCATCTGCCGAATCTCTTTCTTCGAAGATGAGCCGGTGAGCAGATTCGGCAGACGGCGTCTGCCGAATCTACGGTCATCGTGAATGCTCGGTGAGCGATCCGAGAACGCCTGATAGAAGCGTCGAAAGTTCCTTAGGTTTCGGATCGAATAGCCCCGACCAACGCGCTTGCGCAGACGCGATGCGAGCCCTTCGAGCACTTGCTCGCCGTACTCCGCGCGTGCCGAACCGCTCTGTACGAACTCAACGATCTCGCGGCCGATACTCCAGTATGCGAGCACCATCGTGCTGTTGACCACGCGAACGACGCGGGTCTGCGCCTCTTCGATGATCGCCACGACGCGCTTGATCAACGGCGCGATCTCGCGCGAGGAGACGAGCGCTGTCGATCGCTCCCGCGCCGCGGAGACCTTCTTCGGGTTCGTCTTGGTGGGACGCTTCATTCTCATCGGCGTCGCGAGTGTAACAGGCACGGGGTCCCCTTAAGATCACGGCCCGCGTGCAGCACGTGCAGCGCGGGTCGTGAGGTCAACGTCGTTCGTAAGCCGAGTTCTGTTCCGATGGAGGGTCATCCCTTCATCGGTGGCGGTCATTCCTCTAGGACGGCCGTTGCCGGACGCCTCGAGCGGCCTACCCGCGAGCTCGGGCGAGTCACCCTTTGCGATGTTGCCATCGCGCGCTCGCCTACGCGGCCTTGCTCCCGATGGGGTCTGCCGTGCCGTCTTCGTTGCCGAAGACGCGGTGGGCTCTTACCCCGCCGTTTCACCCTTGCCTATCGAGTGGACCAGATGACTGGACTCTGGATGGGCGGTCTTTCTCTGTTGCACTTTCCTTCGCGTTTCCGCGACCGGGCGTTACCCGGCATCGCACTCTGTGGAGCTCGGACTTTCCTCTCGCTGCCCTTCTAGGCAGCCAGCGATCGCCTGGACGGCGTCAACCACCCATTATTTTTTCGCACCTTCGCGCGGGACGCAACGCACAAACGCGAGCGCCGTAACAAACGGGACGACGACGAGGCCGTAGCGTCCAGCCCCGAAAAACACGGCGTGCGCAAGAGCCGTTGCGGACACGACGGCGGCGGTCACGGCCACGACGGAGGGGAGCTCTTCGAGCGCGTGGCGGCCGAGCAGTGCGATGCCGATCGCGCATGCGAGATAGCCGACGTAGCCCGTTACGAGGACACACGAGACGAGACCGACACCGCAAATGATCATGCGTGCGCGACGGCGCGGTCCTGCGAGCTTGACGACCGAGACGAGCGCACCCGCGAGCAAGAGACGTGAAACCAACGTCTCGATCGTACTGAGAGTGACCTTCGCCCCGTAGGAGAAGCGCGCTGGATTTGCAGAATGCAAGTACCAAGGCGCGGCAACGAAAAAGTTGAACGTGACGGCAAACTTGTTCGGAATACGCACGAGCCACGACGCGGGATCGCGCAAGATGGCGCGCTTCGCAGCATCGCCAAAGCACGCGTCCTTCGCCGCCTCGGAGAAGACGTCCTTGCATGCATCCGGGACCGTCATCTCGTGCCAACTGCCATCGACGGTCTCGGTGCCGATCGCGAGGTTCCAGCCCCCGTTGACGCTGACGAGCGCGCACCGGTCCATCCGCACGCAGTTGCGCACGGTCCACGGAGCGCACACACCGAGCGCGAGGATCGACGCGAGCGCTGCACCCGCGATGCGAGCGCGCACCTTCGTTCGAAGCTCGAGCCCGCTTTCAAGTTGACGCGAGTTCGAGGCGTCCGGCGAGGAGCGGACCGGAACAGCCTGCTGCGGCTTTGAGGACCGCACCGCAGCCGCCAACGATGAAATCGCGTCAAATCGAAAGCGGGCTAGCGCGAACCAGCCGAACACGGGCGCAAGCACGATCGACTGAGGACGCACGAGCGTGACGACGCCCATGCAGAGACCCGTTGCAATGAGCCAAGGACTTCGCCACGGATGCGCAACCTTTTGGTTGCATACTCTCGCGGCGCGAGCCACCATCGCGGCCGCGACGGCGAGAAGCGATGCGGTGACGCCCTCGGTCATGAGAGCCGCGGTGTACGGGACGAGTGCAGGGTGAAGTGCCACGGCGAGCGCCCCCAAGAGCGCAGGCCTGCGTGACGTGGCGAAGGCGAGCAAATCATGGATGGCGACAACACCGAGCGTGCCGATGAGCGCGTTGACGATCATCGCAACGACGGGCTTGGCACCGAACACGGCGTACGCGACGGCAACGATGGCCGGATAGCCAACGGGATAGTGCGCGGCGTACGTGACGGCGCCGTCCGGCCAGAGCCACGTGTACCCGTGCCCCTCTGCGATGCGCCGCGCGACGGTGTCGTAGTACGTACCGTCGGCGGTTGGAGGGATGGCGTCAGCGGCCCACGCGACCACCGCAAGTCTTGCGACGAGAGCGACGGAGAGAGCGAGCAGGCGATCGCGACGCGTTACGCGCGTCACGGGAGAAGCCCGAGATGGACGAGCGCGACGACGACCTCGCATGCGGGCAACCCGACGACGTTCGAGTACGAGCCATCGATGCGCGAGACCAGCGCCGCACCGAGTCCTTGAACGGCATACGCGCCAGCCTTGTCGAGCCCCTCGCCGCTCGCGGCATACGCGCGAACGTGCGCGGCATCGAGGGAACGGAAGGTCACGCGCGTCACCACGGTCTCGGCGTGAAGAACGCGGGATACGGGCTCGGGCGAGCCGATGACGAAGCGCGTCCGGACTTCATGCGTGCATCCTGCAAGTTTTTCGATCATGATCTCTGCGTCGTCTAGAGACGCGGGCTTGCCGAGGATCTCGCCCTCGAGGACGACCGTCGTGTCGGCAACGAGCACGGCGCCCACACGCGCGAGCAGATCGCGCGCGGCGGCGCAGGCGGCCTCGAGCTTTGCGAGAACGACGCGCGCAAGGTAGCTGTCGGCATCTTCGAGAGCACACGCCGACTCGTCGACAGAGGCCGCGCACACGACGAACGGGACGCGCACGTTCTCGAGGATCTCGCGGCGCCGCGGCGATCCGCTGGCGAGAAGCAATGGCCAAAGAGCAGAGAGCCGTTCCATTACGCGCGCTTCTTTCCCAATGAAGGCACAAGTACCGTTCGACAGAAGTTCGGCGCAGACGCCGAACGCGCTGCGATGCAGCGCCCGAACGCTACTACCCTATTTTGGGGCCTCTGCCCCCCTTCCCCCGAAGCCGCTCCCGCGGCTTCTCCTAGCCCGGATAATTCACGACGACTCCACTCAGACGAGCCGATCCCCTTGCTGCGAAGGGCGTACGGCGCTCCTCGGACCTGCGGCGTACGTACAGTACGCCTCGGTCCTGCGGTACGGCGTGCGCCCTTCTCGCTGCGGTCTCGGCCTTCTACCGCAATCGCGTCATG
>WQYX01000158.1 GCA_009781005.1 Polyangiaceae bacterium
CCTCTTGATGAGGCCGCGGGAGATGCGGAGGAAGCGATCGGTCAAGAGGAAGGCGACGAGGACGAGTCCGACGAGCAGACCCCACCATAGTCCGGGTGCCCCCCACCCCGCGTGAAAGGCGAGCAAGAGGGCGAGCGGAAAACCGATGGTCCAGTGGGCGCCGAGGGTGGCGAGGAAGGGGTAGTGAATGTCGCCGGCGCCGCGCAGAGCGCCCGCGGCGACGACTTGCACACCGTCGAAGATTTCGAAAGCTGCGGCGATGCGCAGGAGCGTGACGCCGAGCGAGTTGGGGACCCCTCCGCGCGTCTCGCTTCGCTCATCGCGCGTGCTCCCCTTGGGCTGGTGCTCGTCAGGCGCGCCGCGCGCCTTCCTGCGCGCCGCCAGGGGAGCCCCGTTACTGCGGCACGGGTGCAATCTTGCGGATCTTGTTGTTCCCAGTATCGGCGACGTAAATCACGCCGTTGGTATCCACTGCTACGCCGGAGAGGGAATTGAAGGTGGCTGTGTCGCTTGGGCCGTCGGTGTCGCCCATCACACCCTTGTTCGTGTACGCCTCGCGTTGCCCCGCAATCGTTGTGACCACGCCGTCTGGCGTGACCTTGCGCACCACATTGTTGAAAGTGTCACTCACAAAGAGGTTGCCGTTTGCGTCGATCGTGATGCCAACCGGAATGTTAAACGCGGCATCGGCACCTGTACTGTCGATCAGTCCCGCGGCACCCGAGCCTGCCAGCGTGATGACCTCGCCGTTGGTCATGATCTTTCGGATATTGTTGTTGATGCAGTCGGCCACGTACAACGTGCCTGTCGCGTCCACGACGATCCCCGTCGGGCCGTAGAAAGTTGAACTCAACGTAGAGCCATCGATGTGATCAGGAATGCCGGTGCCCGCAATAGTGGTAACTTTGCCCTCCGAGGTCACCTCTCGGATCTTGTTATTGTTTGTGTCGGCAACGTAGACATTGCCCAAGGCATCCACCGTCAGCCCCGCGGGACTATAAAAGGTCGCGAAAGTGCCCCAACTATCGCCCGCACCGGGGTTGTCTGGGCCCGCACCGGCTAGCGTGATGACCTGACACGTGGGGCTGGGGGTGATCTTGCGAATAGCGTTGTTGAAGTCGTCGGCCACGTAGATGTTGCCGGCCGCATCCACGTCAATGCCCCGAGGACTATTGAAGGTTGCGGTCGCGCAGGGACCATTAGTTAAACCCTCATCGCCCGTGCCTGCGAGTGTACTGACCTCGCCGTCAGCAGCGATTTTGCGGATCCTGTTATTGAATGTATCGGCGACGTAAAGGATGCCATCCGGTCCGATGGCGATCCCATACGGATAGTAGAAAGTCGCCTCCGAGCCGGGACCATCCCACCCCCCCGCCTCGCCCGTGCCCGCCAGCGTGGAGACCATATAGATTTTTTCGGACGGCCCCCCCTCCGCGTCCGTATCTGGCACTTGTTCGCTGAAGAGAGAGGGACAGGTTTCCGTACGTTCGCAGTTTGTTGAATAGCAAGAAGCATGCGTCGCGACGACACCAAGGATTCCGCCCAGCATCGCAAGTATCGAAATCGTGCGCATCTCAGAACTCCTTCCCATACGTGAGACCAGCCACATCCTTCCCAACCCATGGCACAACCCTGGCTGAATGCGTGGATGCCTTTGGCCAGAACAAATACGTCGCCACTCCCGCGGTCAGAAGAGCACCTCCCGCGATGTACGAACCAACCGCAAGATTTGAATCCCTCATTCGAGCCTCGTCAGACTTCTTGAGAGAATCGCAATTTCCGTTTGTTCCTCGGGAGCACGCGTCCGGCAACCCGGTGGACAGCCTCGTCACGTCGTTCGATGCCTTGTTGGCACCAACCGTAAATCCAATACCAAGTCCGACACCCACAAGACCGGCCGCCAACAACGATCCAGACACAACGTACCGTGCGCTGTGGTTTGGCGTTTCCTCCGTTGGAGGCGGCAGCACCTCCTGCACCGCCGTCGGCGGCGGTGGAGTCTGGATCTCAATCTTCAAAACTTCAATCGACAGAACTTGCCCGGCAACCGCGGTTCCCGAGCCTTCATAACGCTGTCCGTTGATCTCGCCGGTTACGGTGATGGGCCCTGGCTCCATATCCAGCGGCTCTGACAACGGCAGCTTAACTTCTTCGCTGCCAAGCGATACCACGAGGCCTGCGGGCCCTATCAGATTGAGGTGTGCAAAGCTTGGCTCGAGCTCCGAAATGAACTCTTTGGCAAAACTCCGAGCTTTTGGGGACAGATGCGGATTGCGAACGGCTTCGCGATAATGACGAAGCGCCGCAAGCTTTCTCCCTAATAACTGCTCCACACGCGCGATGTCATAGAGGACTGCCGGGGACGGATAAAGTGCATATGACTTTTCTAACTTCTCGAGCGCTTCGGTCTCCATTTTACTGTCGAGGAGGCGAAGAGCTTCGTCAAGCAGCACCTGCCCCGGTGCCCTTCGCGGATCCTCGTCCTTGGTCGGGCGGTCTTGTGCACCCACCGAAGTACACACGAGCGAACCAACAGCAATCATGGCAGCGAGTGCATAGAGTCGCATCCTGAATATCCCTCCAAGTTGGCGCAGCTTACCGTCCGCGGCAGCGAGGTGTCATGGGATTTTTCACATGGTGAATGTCACATTTCCGGTCGGCGCATGTAATCCCATGTGAGGATTTGCATCCGAGATCACCCAGTTTAATAAGATAAAAGACTGTGGCCGAAATCCGACATGAGCGCGGGAAGTTTCCCAAACGATCTTCGAAGCTTCCCAGATGAAAATGAAGCTTCCCAGACGATCTTTGAAGCTTCCCAGATGGGCGTGAAGCTTCTCAGACCGAAAATTTGCCGAGAAAGACGCACTTTCGAGCTTCGAACGGCCAGGCGCGGACTTCGAGATCGAAAATTGAAGCCAAAATCCGGTCTGGAAGACTCCGCGGCCCATCTGGGAAGCTTCATGACGGTCTGAGAAAGCTTCGCGATGGTCTGGGAAGCTTAGAGCGTGTCTACTTTCGCAGGATCCGCGTCAGCGGCCAGAGTTTCGTCTTCCTTGGACTTGGACGACTTTCTCTTCGCGAGGCCGAGCATGATGAGCGACGCGCGCTTCTTGATCACGCTGTGCGCGGTGGTCGACCAATCCTTGTACCATGCATAGAGCTTCGCGAGATCCTTGGTGTGCGGGGGATCGGTCGCTGCCGGCGGCGCCTCGGGCTCCACTTCCCCCACGTCGCGCGCAGCATCGACGAGCGCTCGCAGGCGTTTACGCTCGGCTTTGGTGATGCCGCGCTTGTCGAGCGTCGCGATGGCTGCGGCATCGCCTTTCTGGTCGGACTTGTCACGGCCCTTGCCCGACTCGAGAGCGTCGAGCCGATCGAGCAGCGTCTTGACGCCGACCACCGCGTGGGCACCGGTCGACGCCTTCAGTGGCCCGGCGAAGACGAACTGGGCCTGATGCGGGTGCAGTCGGTCGAGTGCCGCCCGAACGCGCGCAAAGCCGCTCTCGTCCCACGCATCGAGCTCGGTGAGCGCGTTGAAGGCAGGCGTGCTCACGATGCGAGGCGGTGGCTCGGTTGGCACGTAGCCGCTCGCTTTGAAAAGAAGGTGCCAGCCCTCCTGATGGTCGTCGGCCGTATAGCCAGCTGCAGCGAGTTGCGCGTACAGCACTCGCGATTTGGTGAGACCGCGCAAGAACGTGAGTGCGCGGCCGGGGGTTTGTTCGAGGACGCTTTCGCTGGGAGTCGTGGTGGTTCGGACCATGACCGCTGAGGCTAACCCAGATCTATTATGAAACGAATCATTGAATAAGCTTCCGCGAGCCTTCCTTGTTTCGTGCGCAGGAAGGCGCGCGCTTGGATGCGCCTGACGAGCACGTGACAAGGAGAAGGCTTGCTTGCCAAGTCTCGTTGGCTGAGGAAAAAGCGACATTCGCGATGGCCTCGATGAGAGCGGCTTCGGTGTCTACGGACACCGCCGTGGTCGATAGATTCGTGCAGTCTCCCACGGACTCACACGTTTTTTCGGCCGAGCCTTGGTTCCCGCAGCCCACCACAGCGGCAGCGAGCGCTCCAAGGATCACCCCGCTCAAATAAGAAAACTTCATTGTCGTACTCCCTATGAAATTCAAAGGAAACGTGTCTGCGTCATTGCACGCACGTCGATGTCCTCGCGCAGGGCGAGGTGCGTGGGGGTCGGAGCAATCGGCGAGCCGGTGCCGGTAGTGCGGAATGAGGTCGGCTCGCGATGAGTTGACGCGCGGCGAACGACGCCGAAAGAAGCAACGTCAGAAGAGCGCACGCCGTATCGCAGGATCGAGGCGTACTGTAGGATGCGCAGATGCTGAACGACCATGACATACCTTCCCGTCGAGTGCAGGTGCTGCGAGTCTTCTATGTAGTAGGGTTCTTCGCGTCGATCGCCATTGCTGCTGCGTGCACGTCAAAAAAAGATGACGGAGCGACCGCGCGTGATGATGTGGATGTTCGACACGGGCGTCATCGCCGGGGGCGCAGGGCTTACGAGTTTCGTCCCGCTCATCGAAGGCAAACCAACCGCTGTCGAGACCATGTCGAACGGCCTCAATAATAATAAATATTACGAAGCCAATTTGGTGGAATGGCAATCGGACTACGAAAATGACGTCAAGGCACTTACGGGGCAGGCGATCGATGTGCCGCTCTTCGAGACGCATATGAGTAGCTGGCCGGTGATGGGCTCGGCGACGAGATCATTCCAATGAACGCCTTGCGACGCACGTGGATGATCCAGGAAAGGTATCCTCGTCGGCCCGAAATACCACTTACCGTACGCCGCCGACGGCCTGCATCTCACGAACGAGGGATACCGCCACACATGGGTGAGGATTACGCGAAAGCCTCCCAGCGGCAATAATACCCGGTGAGTGACATCGTCTATGCGCACCTCCACTCTGAGTGCCTTCAGGTGGGAAGGCGGGTAGGCAAGCGCGCGGATGGGGCCCCCTACACCCTCTTGATGAGGCCGCGGGAGATGCGGAGGAAGCGATCGGTCAAGAGGAAGGCGACGAGGACGAGTCCGACGAGCAGACCCCACCATAGTCCGGGTGCCCCCCACCCCGCGTGAAAGG
>WQYX01000159.1 GCA_009781005.1 Polyangiaceae bacterium
ACGGCAACGATGGCACCGACCGCGAGAACCGTCTCGAAGCTCTCGAACCGCTCGCGAAGACCCACGGCCGCACGTTACCTTGTTGCCTCGAGCCGACGTGACTTAAGTGGACCCCTCCGCGCGTCTCGCTTCGCTCACCGCGCGCGCTCCCCTTGGGCTGGTGCTCGTCAGGCGCGCAGCGCGCCTTCCTGCGCGCCGCCAGGGGAGCCGTTACTGCCGCACGAGTTCGGTCTTGCGGAATTACTTTAGAAGCCTTCGAGCCGCTTCTTCAACGTCTTCATATATAACATGCATCGATACCGATCCTTTTAGATAGTTCCGATCCGTACGAATTCGATGTTCCATTGTGCTGCGCGCAGACGCCAATGTATTCGTAACATCCAGCTCCTGTGCAATTTGGTTCATGAACAGACCAATCGCCTCTAAATGTCTTCCTCCGGCCAGCATGATTGCAAGGTGTTCTTGCAAGCGCTCGGACCAATGGCTCTCGTTGTATTCCGAAGGGGCGTGAGGACGTATTCCCTTGGTGACCCTGAGCGCAAACTGGAATGCCTCTTGAAGCTCGCGTACGGATGAACACGAACGAAGAAGATCTTGGATGTTTTCGTGCCACCGCGTCTCGAATGTCAGGAGCCCCAGAAGCCTGGAAACGGATCGAACATCTTTCTCGATAAGCTTTTGCTCGTCTAGGTCCAACAGTTCAGGCTTGTACGAAGCGTTGTCAAAGTCGATCAAGACCGCAGAAAATTTTCGCTTTTCGGCAGAATTCCCTTCCGAGATCATGACGTTGCGCTCGGAAAGGTCACCATGGCCGTAGCCCGCATCGTGGCAAGCGCGGACTGCGACAAAGAGATCCTTGGCGATCTCGCCAACGAATGCCTCGCATAGCTTCTCGCGATACTTGGATTTCCGAAAACGGTCGACTGCTTCTTCGAGGTTCTGGCCGGGAATCAATCGTGAAACGACTGCGACGGCAACAGAGGCATCTCGTTGTCCAAAGTGCTCGACGGTGAAGGTGTCGGCAATCCGTGGGTGCTTGATGGTAGACGTGATTCGCCAATCTCGACGTGCTCCAATCGGGACCGTTCGGTTGCATCACACCTGAATCTTGCTCACTCATATTGATTGGAGGGCATTCGAGTCTCCCACACGGGACCGTCACTTCCCAGATGAGAATGAAGCTTCCCAGACGATCTTCGAAGCTTCCCAGACGGGAATGAAGCTTCTCAGACCAAAATTTGCCTAGAAAGACGCACTTTCGAGGTTGGAATGGCTGGGCGCTGGCTTCGAGATCGAAAATTTAAGCCAAAATCCGGTCTGGGAGACTCCGCGGCCCATCTGGGAAGCTTCGTGGCCATCAGGGAAGCTTAGAGCGCGTCTGTTTTCGCGGGATTTGCGACCTCGGAGCCGTCGGCGACCGGAGTTTCGTCTCCCTTGGACTTGGACGACTTTCTCTTCGCGAGGCCGAGCGTGATGAGCGACGCGCGCTTCCGCGCTGACGTCGCGACGAGCGGAGCAAGCGGCGCGGGGTGGGGCACAACTGAGCGCCACGTTGTACGGAATGCCTACGCGCTTGGCGCCGACGGCGCCGACGGCACCGATGGCGAGCACCGTCTCGAAGCTCTCGAACCGCTCGCTCGTTGACGTTGACGTGGTCGTTCGACGGCGACGGCGACGTGAACGAAACGACCGGTTCGTCGCCGTCGCCGTTCACGTCAATGTCAACGATCACGCCGACGTTACTGCGGCACGAGTTGCCCGGCGTGCCCCTGGTGCATCGCTTTCACAACAAGGCGTGGCACCTTGCGTCTTCGACTTTCGCCAGGCATTGAGGGCGGACAGAAGTGCCGGAGAAACTTGGCCAGGAAGGAATGGTCGAAGGCTGTCGAGGACGTGCCTCTGGACCACCCCGGGTGTTTCCGTGATTCGGAAATGGACCCAGACGGCCTCCCGCCGATCTTGCAGCAAGCCGGCGTTGACGAGATAGCGCAGGTGACGGGAGGCTTTCGACTGGGTGATCCCTAGGACCTCAACGAAGTCGCAGACACAAAGCTCGCCTTCCCGGAGCAGGAGCCCAAGCATCGAAAGGCGGGTTTCATCAGAAAGCGCCTTGAAAACAGCGGCTATCGTACGCACTCTGCACCTCACGCTTGCATGTACCCGCCTAGACGAGTAAACGAGAGTCTATCACAACGACACCAAAAAGGAGATCTCAATGCCCCAGTCGACCCATGATGACAAGCGCAAGAGCGTATCCAAGGATTACGCGCGGGCCGTGAAAGAGCCTTCGGCCGGCTGCTGCTGCTCATCAAAGACCACTCCCAAGGGGGTGGTTGCCAAGCTCGCTGGATACTCGGATGAAGAGGTTGCCGCGCTTCCCGCGGAGGCCGTGGTCAACTCCTTCGGCTGCGGTAATCCCCTGGCGTTCTCCGAGGTCAAACCTGGAGACGTCGTGCTGGATCTTGGCTCCGGCGCAGGCATCGATCTGCTGCTTGCCGCCAAGAAGGTCGGCCGAACCGGCCGGGTGATCGGGGTGGACATGACCGATGCCATGCTCGACAAAGCGCGCGAGAACATTGCGGCTGCCGGGCTCGAGAACGTCGAGGTGCGCAAGGGGATCATTGAGAATCTCCCTGTCGAGTCTGCAAGTGTGGATTGGGTCATTTCCAATTGCGTCATCAATCTCTCGCCAGAAAAATCGAAGGTTTTTGCTGAAATCGCTCGCGTGCTCAAACCGGGCGGCCGAATGCTGGTATCGGACATCGTCGCCGAAGCGCTGCCCGAGGAGATTGCCGGCAATCGGCAGCTTTATTCTTCATGTCTTGCTGGCGCGATCTCGGAAGCTGCCTATCTCGAAGGGCTCCGTCAGGCTGGACTCACCGATGTCGAAGCGAGAGAGCGATTGGTCTACGACGTCGAGCAAATCGAAGCTTTCATCGGCTCTGAGTTGCAGCCCGGCTGCTGCGGGGGAAAGGGCAGTCTCGCTTCGAAATGGGCCCCTCTGCTCGCGGGGAAAGTCGCCAGTGTGAAAGTTGCAGCCCGGAAGTCATGATGACGAAAAGCATCGCGCACGCCCGCATCATCGGGTAGCACTCGCGCAAGAACGATGAGACAGCGCGCGTGGACGCTGCTGAACTGGCTGTGGCTCGGTGCAATCGTAGGGATCGCATGCGGCTCTGCGTCGGCTCTGTTTCTCGCCCTCCTCGAACGAGCGACTGCGCTGCGCACGGATCACGAAGAACTCGTTTACCTTCTGCCCGTGGCCGGCGTCGTCATCGGCATCATCTACGACCGCTGGGGACATTCGATCCGCGGCGGGAACAATCTCGTCATCGACACCATCCACGAAGGACGTTCGCGCCTGCCGCTGCGCATGGCGCCCATGGTGCTCATCGGCTCCGTGCTCACGCACCTGTTCGGCGGCAGCGCCGGACGCGAAGGCACCGCCGTGCAGATGGGTGCAAGCCTCGCAGACGCCGTCGCGCATCGCCTCCGGGTTGCACCCGAGATGCGCCGCAAGCTCCTCGCGGCAGGCATGGCAGGTGGTTTCGGATCGGTCTTCGGCACGCCCATCGCCGGCACGATCTTCGGGCTCGAGGTCCTCTCGATTGGCCGCGTCGAGTACGACGCACTCGTGCCGGCGCTCATCGCCTCGCTCGTCGGGGATCACGTCACGCGGGGACTCGGTATCTTGCACACGGTATATCCCGAGGTCCCGAACGTCGCACTCACGCCCGGCGTGTTCGCCAAACTCGTGGTCATGGGGGTTGCCATGGCATTCGCCACGGTGGCATTCGTGGAGCTCACGCATCGCACCACCAAGCTCTTTGCCAATCACATTCCGAAGTTGCCATGGCGGATGTTCGCCGGCGGTATCCTTCTCCTCGTCATGTGGAAGGTGGTTGGAACGAGCGACTACCTCGGACTCGGCGTGCCCACCATCGTGCGCGCCTTCAACGATCCGACCCTGCCGAGATTCGCTTTCGCCCTGAAGATTGCCTTTACCGCGGTGACGCTCGCGAGCGGATTTCTCGGCGGCGAGGTCACGCCTCTTTTTTTCGTCGGCGCTACCCTCGGAAGCGTGATGGCGCGCATTCTCGGGTTACCGCTTGCATTCGGCGCGGGGATGGGCCTCGCAGCCGTGTTCGGCGCAGCGGCGAATACGCCCATCGCGCTCTCACTCATGACCGTTGAACTGCTCGGCGCGCACGCGCTGCCTCACGTCGTCATCGTCACTGTGATTGCCTATTTGCTTTCCGGGCATCGCGGCATCTATCCCGCGCAACGCCTCTGGCGGCGAAAGCACGGCGGTGACGCGTTGCCACATCCGGTTGCATTGCGCAATTATCGCTCCGAGCCACCAAAAGGAGATCAACCATGACATGGTGGATGTTCGCGCTCTTGTCCGCTGCGTTCGCAGGGGCAACAGCCATTCTTGCCAAGATCGGCGTTCAAGGCGTCTCGTCGAACCTCGCCACGGCCATTCGCACGGGCGTCGTTCTCATCTTTGCCTGGGGCATCGTGATTGCCAATGGCGAAGCTCGCGGGCTCAGCAAAGTAAGCGGGAAAACGTTCCTTTTCTTGATTCTCTCGGGCATTGCAACGGGAGCCTCGTGGCTCGCCTATTTCCGCGCGCTGCAGCTCGGTCCTGCGTCGAAGGTGGCTCCCATCGACAAAACCAGCCTAGCCTTCACGCTCACGCTCGCCGTCGTGTTTTTGAAGGAACCTCTCTCCTGGAAGCTCGTGCTCGGGGTGGTACTCATGATTGCCGGCGCCCTCGTGACCATCATTTAGAGGGGGTCCCGGTAGGGACGGCCCTTTTGGGCCGCCCCCCGGACAGAACCCGGCGAGCGGATTTCCCGCACCGGGCTCCCACCTCGGGTCAACGGGTCGCAAAGCGTCTCTCCGGCCAAGGGTGAT
>WQYX01000160.1 GCA_009781005.1 Polyangiaceae bacterium
GCTCGACGTCTGCGGCGCATCGAACATCAACTCCACGCGGCGCTCAGGGTGGAAATCGAACGCCAACTCCGGCATACACTCTGTCTTCGGCTCGGTAGTCATCTCGATGGTCTTCCAACCGGTTAGAACCTACCGAGCCGACCTTTAATTCCTGCGCATCGTCGATTTTGCTACGCCCGACCCCCCGAACGTGCGTCGGACACCCATGAATTATCCGGGCTAGTGCCCCGTGTTTATCGAGGTATACGGTGCGAGCGTTTCGCGCGCTTCTTTGCAGGGTCTTGCTGATACCGCTCCACGAAGGTCTTCGGCGCCGAACCGCGCTGAGGAACACCGCCGTGCTCGAGTCCCGCTTTCCACACCCAATTCGCGGCGAGCTTCGCAGCGCCGTTCTTTTGATATCCGAAGCGGTCAACCAAATTTCGCGCGGTCTCATATTCAAGCTCGAGACTCTTGTCGATACTGCCAAGAGCAACAATTAGGTTCAGAGTTTGATGTTTGAGAAATCGTTCATGCATGGAACGTTTGGCCACGTCATCACGTTCACTCGCCGGCTTTATCGGTGTGTATTGTCGAATGATCTCTTTGATTCGCTCGCGTCGATGGGCCCCTTTGGCTTTTCGATTTTCGAGCGCGGAAACCATTCGCTCGACCTCAGGGTTGGCCGAAGTATCTCCCGTGAGGCGTCTCAGAGCCACGATTGCAATGTTCATCGCATCCACGAAACAACGGGTCATGCGGAGACTCGTGCTCATGGTCCAATTGACGTATTCGAAGCGCGTGCAGCGCCGCAAGCGCGAGACGGGTAGCGCATTCGAATACGTCGAGGTGATTCGAGACGTCGCATAAAGCGAGCCCCCAAGCGACCTCGTTCACGTCGAGTGACTCTCCGACTGGCCCCGCGACGAACCGCGCGAGCACTGTGGATGCCTTCGATGGGCGACGACCGAGAGCCTCGTCAGCCTCTGCATCGAGGCCACTCGCTTGCACGTTGGGTGCTATCTTCTTCGCCACGGGAGATGCTCCTCTCGTCTCGACCGGGTCCTGCCAGGGACGCCGGCCGTGCGCTTCTGAGACTACCGCTTCTCCTCCGGGGCAAACGGGATGACGTTGGGTGATCGAGCCAGGCGCCACGCCTCAAGCTCACGAGCAAGCGTCGCGACGACACCCAGCGGCTGGCGAGCATTCGCCTTCGTTAGGGTGTCGGTCAGGGCCACTTCGATGAGTGATTCTCCTCTTCTGTCGGATTGCACTCCGTCCAAAACCGCAGGCTCGAAAGCCATCGCACGTCGTTCAGGTAAGCAGTTCCAGCTTCGGTCTCGACGCGGCTCGCGGAAGCCGCGCGCGTGTGACGCGCCGCGCCCTCGAGCGCCCGAGTGAACCAGTAAGCCAGAGACCTCCTCCCAGAGTCGCGATCGAGGAGCGGTTTACGCCCCGTTTGTAGCGCTCTCCCCGGGACGGATTCGCAAATTCGCACTGACCCGGAGAGAGAATCGCACTGCGAATCCGGGCTCGAGTAGCGCGAAGCCGGGACGGATTCGCAGATTCGCACTGGCCCGCGACGAATGCGGGGGCCACTCGTAGCGTGCCTGCAGATACGGCGGCGACGGCGTGCGTGCGGTGGCAGACTCGGGACAGCGGGCGCCCGTTCGCGCTGTCCGAACCCGTGGCTGCTCACGTCGCGCTCCGGTTGAAGACGCGCTCCCGGTGCCACGGCAGATAGGCGCGGTGGCCATCCGCGATGCCGCGAACGCGCAGCGGCTGGTCGAGCCCGAGGATCGCGCGGGGCGCCGGCATCGAGTGCGTCGCTCACGACGATCGCACCGTCGTCGGTCACCGTGATGAAGCCCTGGTCAAAGGCAGCATCGAGGTGCGGCGCGAGTAGGATGCCGTTGTAGACATCGAGCCGCTCCGCGTCCGTCTCGCAGTCTGCCCAGGGCTTGATGTGGCTCGCGCGCAGGAGTGACGGCACCGCGAGTTCGGTCACTGCGCATCGACCCTCCCAAAGTTCGAGGAGGCCATCTCGGAACAGGTTCTGCCCGACACGCTGAACAACGAGGCGCTCGGCCTCCGTCGTCCTCGGCAGCGCGGCCGCCTGCTTCTCGAAGGTGAGAAGCAGCTCGTTCGGGAGCGCTTTCGAGAGCTGGAAGGCACGTCGCAGCAGCCGGTGCAGCGCGGGCACATCCGGCACGGTACGCCCGCCAGCGGCTCCCTTCGGCATCGGGGCGGCGATCGGCATCCCGTACTCTCCTAGCGCTCGGGCGACGTTCTGCTGCGAAAACGCAGCGAGAAAGACCACGTCGCCGAACACCCCGAGCCACACGCGCAGCGGGCATTGTGTGCTCGCGAAGACGAGCCAGTCGCCCTCGGGTTCGAGCCCTTGGTCGAAGCCGTTGTCCGTGGCCGCCTTCTCCAAGCGCGAGGCGACGATGGGCGAGAGCGACATCGTTACTTCTTGCGCCCTTTTGTTCGCGTCGGACGTTTCGGTGTCGCGGATTTGTCTGCACGCGGTGCATCCACCGTGGCTTCAGCGATGCGTCGGTCTCGTTCGAGCTCGCGTCGTAGTTCCTCCTCCGTTGGAAGGTACGTCACGTACTTCGCGGCAAAGAGCTGCTTGTACTCGTTCAGGACCGAGTAGCGCGCGATTGTGTGGTTCTCCTCCGCGCAGAGGATAAGCCCGATGGTCGGTCCGTCGCCCGGCGCGCGCTCGTGCGCATCGAAGATCCGCACGTAGCTGTCCATCTGCCCCACGTCTTGGTGCGTGAGCCTACCGAGCTTGAGATCGATCAGCAGGTAGCACTTGAGCAGGATGTTGTAGAAAACGAGGTCGATGAACAGGTGATCCTCGTCGAAGGTGATCCGCTTCTGGCGTGCGACGAACGCGAAGCCCTTGCCCAACTCGAGCAGAAACTGGGACAGCTTGCTGATGATGGCGGTCTCGAGGTCGCTCTCGCGGTACTCGTGATGGGCAGACAGGCCGAGGAAATCGAGGATGAGGGGGGACTTGATCAAGTCGCTTGGCCGCTCGACGGCTTGCCCCTTCCGGGCAAGCTCCAAGACGCCAGCCTTGTTTCGGCTCTTGAGCAAACGCAGGTGGAGCTGCGTGAAGATCTGGCGCTCGAGATGAGGCGTCGACCAGTTCTCGCGCGCCGCCTCGATCTCGTAGAAAGCGCGCGCCGCCGGGTCGTTCACTTTGAGCAGCGCACGATAGTGCGACCACGAGAGGCGGCTGGAGAACCCCTGGGTGAATTCTGCACGAGCCTCGTGCAGAATCTTGGCCTCGTCGAGCCGCTTCGAATTCTGCACAAGGGTTGTGCGGAATGTCTCTGCTCGGATCGACGGCGGCCGTTCTCGGTAGGTCAGGTAGAAGTCGCGGAAGTACCAGAGGTTTCTCGTCGAGTAGCCGCGCCCGACGCGCGTGAGGAGCTGCTGCGACAGGTCCTCGATTACTTGCTCGCCGTATTCGGCGCGCGCCTCACCGCACTGCACGTACTCGACGATCTCGCGGCCAATGTGCCAGTACGAGAGCACCATCTCGCTGTTGACGGTGCGAACGACGCGGGAGCGCGCATTCTCGATGATCGCCACGACGCGCTCGACGAGCGCAGCGAAATCGCCCGTCGGAGCAAGCGAACCGGATTGTCTCCGCACTACGGAGACTTTCTTGGGGCTCGCCTTCTGGGGCTTCCTCCGCGCGCTCACCGTGCGCCCTCTTCTTCATCTCGATCTCGCGAGGAAGGGATGGCTCGCTCGAGTAGGTTCTCGATGCGGCGTTTGAGCAGAAGGTCGTCGTCGCTCGCATGCGAGAGCTTCAGGATGCACGTAGGTTCATCGCGCAGCGACTCTGGTGGTGGCGTGGTCGTCGTGAGAACCACTTGGATACCGGGAGCCGCCTTGCAGACCTCGTCCACGAGCTTGAAGAAGCGATCGTAGAGCTGCAGGCTCATCTCGCGCTCGCGTGGGCAGTCGAAGATCAACAGCCCGGGATGCGCCCCACCGCCGTCCACGCCGTCGGCCGCACACGCGAGGTCACCGAGGAGGATCTCCAGTACCGTGTACGCATCGCCTTCGGCTCGCATGTGGAACGGCCGCTTCTCATCCGCCGGAACATAGCACCCGAACGCACCGAAAACCTCGGCGAGCTTGGCGAACCGCACGTTCACCGCGCGCACTCGGTCGGAGACCTGCTGTAGCGCTGATACCTTCAAGCCCCTGGCGTTCTCAAGTTTCTTCTCGAGGTTGCCCACGAGCGATCGAGCGGACCGCAGCTTCTCAGTCTCCGGCGCCTTCCGGTTCTCCTGCCACTCCGTGAACGTCTTCCGAACCAAATCACCTTCGCCGAGCTGGCGTTGCCGGTCGTCGATGGTCTTCTTCAGTACGTTCTTACGATTGGTTTTCTGCTGCTGCTCCCTCGTGAGCCCTTCAAGGACCGCTGCTTCGCGATCGTAGTTGGCCTTGTCGCTCGCCTCTCGTTCTTCATGGTTCTCGACGGACTTCTCGAGCACAACGATCCCTTTTTCCGCCGAGAGGCTAACGGTGCCGCGCTGCTTTTGAACGTAGCTGCACTCGTCGTAGGAGACCGCGCCGTACTGGCAGTTCCCGGCCAACCGTAGGAGACCGCGCCGTACTGGCAGTTCCCGGCCAACCGTAGGAGCTTGTCGCGCCGTTCGCGGGCATCTTTGAGCGCCTGGTCGTCTTTGTTCCTGAGCGCCAGTGCCTCGTCCCACCGCGTCTTGGCGATGTCCGTGGCACGGCGTTGGGCCTTGATATCGGCGGCCAATTCGGTCTGCTCGCGGTCGAGGACTTCAATTGAGATCCGGGCCTCGTCGATCTCACGCTCGATCCGCTTCACCGTTTCCGAGACGACCTTCTCCACCGATGGCGCAAAGAGGTCATCGGAGAACATGTTCA
>WQYX01000161.1 GCA_009781005.1 Polyangiaceae bacterium
GACGCTCGCGGGGATGCCGTGCTCGGCGCAGCGCACCCGCACCTTGTGACCTGTTGCTGTCGACCCCGTGAATACGCACGCGTCGATGCCGCTGTCGATGAGCATCTCGCCGACCTCGCCGGCGCCGTGCACGACGCCGATGAGCCCCTCGGGAAGCACCGCCGCGAGATGGCCCAAGAACCAATCGGCGGATCTTGGCGCGTGCTCGCTCGGTTTGACGACGATGCCGTTGCCGGTCAGAAGGGCCGGATAAACCGAGCGGTACAAGCCAGCCACAGGAAAGTTCCACGGCGCGATGATGCCGACGACGCCGCGCGGGACCATGTCGACCTCGGCGGACTTGTCCGGAAACTTGAGCGGATTGAGGCTTACCTGCCGCCTCAGGCCGGCGTCTTTGATAACGTCGATCCAGGCATTCAACACATCGAGGTGTCCGAGCGCTTCGTTGAACTCGCCCTCGATCTCGAGCTTGCCAATCTCTTGGCGCACCAAGGCGACGATCGTGGTCTTATCGCGCAACATCGCCTTGGCGGCGGTGCGCAGGAGGCTCACGCGGTCAGCAAAGCTGCGCTCACGCCACTGCTCCGAGGCGCGGCATGCCAGGATCACGGCCTGGCGGACATCGCTCGGGATCGCCGCCGGCGCGTCGCTCCGTGGCGTCAGATCGATCGGGAATACTTCCAAGGCTGTAGCGGCGAGAGATTCGGTCAGAACATGGGCCAAGTCCAGCACAAAAAGGCCAGTTTGCTGGTTCAACGGACCGGCGAGTGGAAAGGCTGTGACCCCGAGCGCCCCGCGTGTGGAGGCGTGAGGAGGTGAAGTACGGCCGGAAGGAGGATGAGCGCGCCGATCACGCAGGCGATTTCTCCCGCGATCGCGAGCTTGCCGAACGATCGCAATGCCTGGTTGTCGGCGAAGAGCAGCGAGCCGTAGCCCACGACGGTGGTGAAGCTGCAGAGGGACACCGCGCCGAGGTGAAGCTTCACCGCGCTCGTCACGTCGCCGCCGAGGAGGCGCGAGCGATCGTAGATGTTGAACGGGTACTCCGACCCGATGCCGAACGTGATCGGGAGCGCGATGAAGTTCAAGAAGTTGAGCCTTAGGCCGACGAACGCTGCAAAGCCAAGGGTCCATACGACGCCGAGGACCAGGCTGAGGATGACAGAGAAGACTCCACGGCGGGACGCCGTCGCGGCGATGACGACGCAGAGGACGGCGGCGAACGACACTCCTGTGGCGAGTGGACCGTCACGCTCGAGCGAGCGGATCATCTCCGCGAACACGGTGAAGCGGCTCGCCGTATCGACGCGCGTGCCGTCGGGGAGCTTGATCCCGTCGACGGTCGCGGCGAGTCGGAGCAGGACGTGGCCATCGTTGGTCGAAATCCCGGGCCGGAAGTCGACATAAAAGGGCGTGCCGAGCGTCCCGTCTTTCTCCTCGAAGCGGCGCCGAAGCGACGACGGCAGATCCTTCGGAGCCAGTTCGTGGAGCGTCTCCGGCGGGATCATCTCGCGGAGATCTTTCGCCTCTTTTTCGGCCATGCGCGCGAGCACGCGCGGGGTGATTCGTTCGCGGATCCGCGTGAGGACTTCGAGCTTCTCCCTCTGCACCTCGGGCGTCCCGGGCAGGTAATCCCAGATCGTGATCACCTCTTGAATGAGCGGGCCCTTCGGGTCGGCCGCGTCGTTCGCGAGGATGCGCTCCTTCACTTGGAGCACCTGCTCCGGCTTGTCCGCCAGGATGAGCGCCCCTTCGAGGTTCTTCTTGCCTCGGACGATGGCGTCGGCCTTCGCGGTCCACTGGAAGGCGCCCGTCGTCCGCGCACCCTTCGAGCCGAGTTTGTCGAAGTCGTACTCCCACGGATCGCGGAGGAATGCCGGCAACTGCCACGCGGCGGCGAGCGTGACGAGCGCGGCCACCGTGACGATCGGCCGGCGCCAGCGCTCGGTAGCGTCCCCGACGAAGCGCGAGACGAAGCCACGGCTCCCATCCTCCGCGACCCGCGGCGGCGCCGGCCGCATCCACTGGGGGAGCCGAGCCTGGATCCGCTCGACGACGACGACGAGCGCGGGCAAGCACGGGATCATCGAGATCCAGACGATCAGCATCCCGACGAAGCCGATGATCCCGAACTGGCTGAAGCCGCGGAACCGCGTGACGGTCAGCGACCCGTACGCGATGCTGGCGACCGTCGCGCCGACGAGCTCCGCGCGGAAGGCGTTCCAGACCGCCTCTCGCCGCGCGACGTCCGGAGGCATGCCGCGAGCGCGGAACTCGCGGTACCGGGAGTAGAGGACGATCGGATAGTTGACGCCGTTTCCCAGGATGATCGCGCCGAGGAACGCGCCGGACGAGTTGACGTACCCGTATCGCGCCGTAGCGAACGCATACGCGCAACCGACACCAAAGAGGGGCGGGAAGAACACGAGGGGAATGGCCCAGAGCGAGCCGTAGAACCAGACAATCCCGGCGAGGATCAGGATCGTGGCGGCGCCCGTCGCCACGACGGCCTCCCCGATCAGCGCGTCCTTCTCCGCCTTGGCGTTCGGGATGTCGCCGCCGAGGCCCACCTTCATCGCGGGGTGGAAGGACGGCGGATCGAGCGAATCGACGAGCCCGTGGACGCGCGCCAGGAGGGCGTCATCGCTCGCGTCGCCCATCCCGGCGCCGTTCGAGATGATCCAGACGGCGATCTGCGTCCCATCGGGGCTCGCGAGGTATCCCGTGGGGAAGGGATCCTGCTCGTCGGCGCGCGCCTTCCACTTCGCGCGATATTTCTCCATCCCGAGCGACGACTCGGGGTGAGCTTCTCCGCCTTCCAGATCCTCGACGAGGCCGCTCTGGATCGCGATCTGGTGGTCGATGGTCGCGTCCGCCTCCTCGAGCTCCTTCAGATCGGCGTAGAGCCACTTGTTTGCTTCGAAGAACGCACGCGCTTCTTTCGTCCCGCTCTCGACGAACGCTATCTGCTCGGGCCCCCCACATCGATCGACGCACGTTCGGTCGCCGGCGCACGCCGCGAGGCAGCGCTGCCGCTCATCCATCGTCTTGTGGAGCGCGTCGGTCAGCGCGTCGACGAAGCGCTCGTTTGCGCGGCGATCCGGCGACTCGCAGACGACGGAGATCGTCGCCCGCCCTCCGGCTCGCTGAAGGCGATGCTCGAACGCCTTGAAGCCCGGGCTGTCGCGAGGGAGGAGCTCCATCACGTCGGATCGGACTTCCAACCTCGATGCGTACGCCCAGCACGCGCCGAAGATCGCGATCGCGACGGCGAGCACAGTCAACGGCGACCGCCCACCGAGGTCGACCAATGCAAAGACGAGTCCTCGAACGCGATCTTTCAACGGGACAGGGAATAGCACCAACTCACGTGAAATTTGAGAAACTGTTGCGGACTGACCGGTTCCGGTTCAGGGGAATCGAGCATGAGAACTCAGTCAGGGTTTGCGATTGCGGTGTTCACGGTGATCGTGATCGCCGCCGTCACCGCGGACTGCATCGCCCATCATGCAGCCACTCCCGTCACCCAAGCACCCGCACCCGCGGTGGATGCGTCGTCGACCGACAAGAGCAAATTTCCGCGGTGCGATCTGGCGCGCGGATACCAAGGACGGGTCGTCGGACAGCCGGTCTTCGCGCGGCTCGCGGACCAAGGTGGGGAGGTGCATGGGCGCTACTTTTACGAGAAGATCGGCGTCGATATCGCGTTGCGCGGCTCGCTGCAGCCCGACGGCACACTCTCCCTCGTGGAAGGAGATCCTCGCGCCCCCTCGGGCCGCTTCGAGGGATCGTGCCAACCCTCGACCGGAGTCCTCGAGGGGAGCTGGACGGGGCCACGCACCAACGGCCCATTCCGGCTCGAACCCATCGCACCACAAGATCCGCCCATCGTGGCGGAGAAGCACTTCTCCATCCAAAAGCAACGCCCAGGCGCCCCCGGCGAATATCCATGGACGTGCACGTATACCGAAACGACCTTGGAGTTCTTTGGCATTCAGAATGGCGACGTCGAGCGACGAATGAATCGCGGAGGCTTCTTCGAGCCTTCCACCGGGCCATGGCTCGCGCCCGAGACCGCCGAAAGGGTCCGAACCTGCAACGTGTACAGAGGTTTCGTGGCCAAGACGTCAGAGGTGGTGATCGGCGACGGCACATTTCGGCAATTCGTATCCGTTGCCCGCGGTGGAGACGGATTCGAAACAGTGGAGCTCCAGACCTACGATCTGCAAACTGGCCGCGTCGTCAACTTCGCCGATGTTTTTGCCAAAGATCCGCTGCCGCTCATCCTCGCATGCGCCAAACGGGTAGGTGCACACGTTGCAGGCACTGAAGACCGCGAAAGACAATTGTGGAGTGGGACTGTCTTTCCCCCGGCATCGACGGGCTATTGGGCGATCCCATCGGAGAGAGCGTGGTCGGCCGGCTTCCTACGCCGGCTCTTTTACCTGTCCGTGACAGGCGTTTGGTTCGTCGCGGAGTTCGCCGAGGGGTTCGTCGAGGAGCTCCTCAATGAGTCCGCCATCGAGGACTTCATCGCGGACGGTCATCCAATCTTTAGGCTCAACCCCCCCGATGGACAGGGCCCGCTGTTGCCCTATTCCGTCCTTAAACGCGACGGCTACCTCCGCGAGGATTCCTCCGTGGAACGCGCCTGGGAATCGATCGCGCCCGCCGCCCCTGGCGTCCAGGCGTGCCCGGCCGGCCACGAATCCGAATGGTGGAAGTAACGCCTTAGAGCATGTTTACCAGCCTGCTGCGCGAATCGATTCGTCGGTTGGGCGCTGCGGTGCCTGCGCACGTACGAAAAGTACGCTTACGCGGGCTCCTCGCGCTCCGCCCTAGCCTCGATTCGCTCGCGACGGCTGGTA
>WQYX01000162.1 GCA_009781005.1 Polyangiaceae bacterium
CCGCTCATTTAGCGCGATCGACATGCTCCATATTGGGGACCAGCGAGCACGCATCTACTCCATCTTGTAGCTTGCCCTGAAGTTTGAGGCTTAAGTGAGCGGCATTCGGGCTAGACCGCTTTCAAGTTGACGCGAGGTCGAGGCGGGGCCCGGGATGCGACCGGACTCGAACTGCACGGAGTCCAGCTTGCTGGACGGAGTGCAGTGAGAGCGACGGAGCGAAGCGAAGTGAACAGCCTTGTAGGGCTTTGAGGACCGCAGCGCAGGCCCCCCTGAGGTTCCCGCCGTAGGCGGGGCCGACAGCGCCGAAGGCGCCATCGATGCTGAGATCGCGGCAAATCGAAAGCGGTCGTCATTCGCCAATGACGACGACCATGACGCCGCGCGTGTGATGCGCGCGGCGGTGCTCCCATAAGTAGATCGCCTGCCAGGTGCCAAGTCCGAGCTGGCCGTCAACCACCGGCACATTCTCGCTTGTTCGCGTGAGGATACTTCGAAGATGGCCCGGCATGTCGTCGGGCCCTTCGTCGTCGTGCTCGTACGCCCTCGGGTTTTCCGGCGCCATGCGTGCGATCCATGCCTCCATGTCTCGAAGCACGGACGGATCGGCGTTCTCTTGAATGACGAGCGACGCACTCGTGTGCTGGATGAAGACGGTAGAGAGGCCCGTCTTGATATTGGCCTTCGTGACGACATGGGCTACCGGCTCGGTGATGTCGTAGAGGCCTTGCCCGTGCGTTGAGACAGCGACTCTCTCTTGATGCACCTTCATCGCATGCGGCAGGCGGACGGAACTTAGTTTACGCGCTGGCTAAAGACCACATCGGCTGATGGAGAGGCCACGGTGGGATCCTTTTCCGCCGAGATTGCGAGGTCGAAACCGGTTTCGGGCACGGTGCCCGTGAACCTGCCCACGCGAGAGCTCTCATTGAAATCGAGGCCACCGACACGCGTCCACTGACGGCCCGAGTCTTTTCGCTGGAAGATGACGTAGACCTTCGAGCCCTCGGACACGCGATCGGGCGGCGCCAAGTTCGAAGCGTTGATCTGGAGGCGAGTCTGCCCGTGATCCTTCTGCACGTCGGCGACGATACGCGCATCCGCTCCGGGCGCGCGCGACGAGCCCTGAATTTCGTACTTCAATGGTCCACCGCATGCTGCGAGACCAAGAACGAGACCGAGAATAAGAGTGCGAACCTGCATGCGCCGACGCTAGCATATTCGATCGACTCATCACGGCATTCTTAGAGCGCTCTTAGAACTCGTCCGAAGAACGTGGGGCTCACTTCCCCAGTAAAAACTTCAGCATGAAGTCGATTCGCGACCTGTACGGCGGTTTGAGCAGCCCCGTGCTGTTGATGCGACTCTGATAAAAGACGGATTTTTTCTTCGTGAAGGTTTCGAAGCCTTCGCGCGCATGGTACTGCCCCATCCCGCTTGGTCCGATACCGCCGAATGGCAAATCCGTTTGTGCGATGTGAAGCATGGTTTCGTTGACGGACACCCCGCCGGAGATGGTTTCGCGCAATACTCTGTCGATGCGAGAATGGTCGTATTCGAAGAGATAGAGTGCAAGCGGGTGCGGGCGGCGGTTGACATATTCAATGGCGTCCCCCATTGATTCATAAGTAACGATTGGCAAGATCGGTCCGAAGATTTCTTCTTGCATGACGAGGCTGCCTTCTTGCGCGTTCATGACGAGGACAGGCGGCATTTTGCGTGCGCTCGGATTGGGCGACTCGGTCGAAAGTTCAACCAGTTTCGCGCCATGATCCCGCGCCTCTTTGAGATAGCTTTGAAGGCGTTCGTAGTGGAGATTGTTGATGATGGACGTGTAGTCTGGATTCTCCGTCACCGTTGGATACATTTCTTTGAATGCGGCACGGCACTCTTCAGCGAATGCGTCCGCGCGTCCCTTTGGCACGAGCACGTAATCAGGCGCAATACAGGTTTGCCCGGCGTTGAAGCATTTGCCCATCATGACCTTCTGTGCGGCCTGAGCCACGCTGTAACCCTCGCCAACGATCGCGGGTGACTTGCCGCCGAGTTCGAGGGTGACGGGAACGAGGTTCTCGGCCGCCGCCTTCATGACGATTTTGCCGAGACACGCGGAGCCGGTGAAAACCAGATGATCGAACGGCAGATGCGAGAAAGCTTCGGCTACGTCGACGCCTCCGGTGACGACGGCCACGTGGTCTTCCGCGAAGGTTTCGCGAACGAGCTCGTTTAGCAGGTTGGCCGTGTTCGGCGCGAGCTCGGACGGTTTCAAGAGGACGCGATTGCCAGCGGCCAGGGCCCCAACGAGCGGCGCGAGCGCGAGCTGTACGGGATAATTCCACGGCGAGATGACGCCGACGACGCCGAGAGGCTGCATGATGACCTCGGCCCGCGCGGGCATGAACATCCACGACACTTCGCGCGGATCGGTCTCCATCCACTCATGCAAGTGCGTGCGCGCATGTTTGATCTCGTTCAAGACGAGCATCACCTCGGCGATGAAGCTTTCGTGCTTGGACCGATTGCCGAAGTCTAGGCCAAGGACCTTGGCGATATCGTGTTTGCGCGCGAGGACGCCGCGTTCGAGCTTATTGAGATGATGGATGCGCGCGTCGTAATCGGGCGCGCCGCTCTTTTGCTGTGCGGCTTTGAGCCTGCCAAAGAGCGCCGAGAGCTCCGTGCGAATGCGACCGGACGCGTCGCTCGTGCGCGCCGCAACCGCGGGGGACTCTGCATCATTCCGAGCGACGTTTTCGACGAGCGACATGATCCTCACCCTCCGACAAGCCGAGGCAGCTTAGCAGGATGCTATCTTTGGTAGTCGATGCCGACGATGTGGAGTCGTGGTTTTCGTGATGAGGTTTGGAGTCGGCTCGACCGGACTTGGGATCTCATCATCCTTGGAGGCGGGATCACCGGAGCCGGGATTCTCAACGAAGCTGCGCGTCACGGAAAGAAGGCGCTGCTCGTCGACGCACAGGACTTCGCTTCCGGAACGTCGAGTCGCTCGACGAAACTCGTTCACGGCGGACTTCGCTATTTGCGCCAAGGTCAGTTTCTCGTCACGCGCAAATCCGTGAGGGAACGCGAGCGCCTCATGGATGAGGGCAGGGGTCTCGTCGATCCGCTTGCGTTCTCACTCGCGGCATTCCCAGGCGACGAGATGCCCAAGTGGATGTACGGCGTTGGCCTCGCCATGTACGACGCGCTCGCGTGGAAGTGGGCGCACGAGGCGCAATCGAAGGACGACCTGGTCGCGAGGATCCCCGCGTTCGCGGGCTCCAACGTCCTCGGCGGGTACCGCTACTTCGACGCGCTGACCGACGATGCGCGCCTCGTTTTTCGCGTGCTCGACGAAGGCGTGCGCCACGGTGGCACGGCGATCAACTACGTGCGCGCCGAGAGTCTTTTGCGCACGGACGACGGACGCGTTCGCGGCGTCGTGCTCCGTGACGTGGCTCCCCATGCCTCACGAACCATCGAAGTCCAAGCGAAGATCGTGATCAATGCAACGGGCGCGTGGGCCGACGATCTGCGCACGTTGCTCGGCCATGAGAAACGCCTTCGGAAGATTCGCGGCAGCCACATTGCTTTTCGCCGCGCACGTCTTCCGCTGAAAGAAGCCGTAAGTCTGCTTCATCCACGAGATCAGCGAGCGGTCTTCGTGGTCCCGTGGGAGGGCGTGACAATCTTCGGGACCACCGACGTGGACCACGGCGACCTCGACGACGAGCCGTCGATTAGCCAAGACGAAACCGAATATCTCCTTTTGGCGTTGGAGAAAGCATTCCCATCTCTGAAGCTTACGCCGAAAGATATTCTCTCCACGTGGGCCGGCGTGCGCCCGGTCATCGACACGGGGAAGAGCGATCCCTCGAAGGAGTCGCGCGAGCACGCGATCTGGAAGGAAGATGGCCTGCTTACGATCAGCGGCGGCAAGCTCACCACGTTCGTGGCGATGGCGCGCGATGCGCTCGCAACAGCCGAACAAGAGCTGGGCGCGCTCGGGCCGCGCACGCGCATCTTCGACGACGTGCCCACCGAGATGGCCTGGCCCGAGGCCATCGACGAACTGTCGCGCATTCGGCTGCTCGGCCGCCTCGGTGCGGACGCGCGTGAGATCGCGTCGGATGAGGCGGGCGCGACGCGCATCGGTGATTCAATTGTATATTGCAGCGAATTGCGTCACGCCGCGAGGGCGGAAGCCGTCGTCACGCTGAGCGATCTGCTCTTGCGACGCGTGCGCCTCGGGTTGCTTCTTCCGAACGGTGGCCTCCATCACATCGCTGAGATCCGAGCCATTGCGCAACCCGAGCTCGGTTGGGACGACGCACGCTGGGAGCGCGAAGAGAACACGTACCGCGCAACCTACAAACATGCGTACTCCTCACCGATCTAAGAGCATGTTCGACAGCCTGCTGCGCGAATCGATACGTCGGTTGGGCGCTCGGGTGCCTGCGCACGTACGACAAGTCACGTTTACGCGGGCTCCTCGCGCTCCGCCCTAGCCCGGATAATTCACGACGCGATTTCTGCAGACGACCGAGACCGCAGCGAAAAGGGCGCACGCCGTATCGCAGGACCGAGGCGTACTGTACGTACGCCGCAGGTCCGAGAAACGCCGTACGTCC
>WQYX01000163.1 GCA_009781005.1 Polyangiaceae bacterium
CGACGAACTCGAACCGCCGAACAGGGGGGTCGCGAGTGGCACGTCGACGAACTCGAACCGCCGAACAGGGGGGTCGCGAGTGGCACGTCGACGAACTCGAACCGCTGAACAGGGGGGTCGCGAGTGGGGGGTCCTGCGGTTGAAGATCCTCCGAGACCACTCCCGACCGGGTGTTCTGCAACTTGAGGATCCTCGATAGGGAGTCCTGACCGGGGGATCTTGCGGTTGAGGATCTTCCAACACCCCTCTGGATGTTGGATCGCCGCGGTCTCCGCGCAGCGTCCGCGGCGCCGCGTAGCGGCGCGGTTGGGTCATCTGCTATCAAGCGCGCTCTCCGTTGGCTCCTGTCGTATCGCCGATCGCACCAAGTCTGTACCCCGTCACGCTGGGAGGGCAGTTTCGCCGGCACCTGCCTCGCTACGTCGCAGGCACGGCGATGCTCGGCATCTTTCAGTTGTCGCTCAATCGGATCGACTGGCTGTCAAAGGCCGCGATCGATGCGGTCTTCACGGCGATGCCTGAGCGCGCGATGCGTCCTGTGCTCTTCATCTTGGTGCTCGCGCTCGTTTCGTTCGTCGCGCGCGTCGCGAGTCGCTGGTTCATCAGTTGGGGACCCATCCGCCATGGCTTCGCCTTCGGCTTGCCATGGCCGCCTTCCCTTGGCCTCGTGCTCGTCAGGCGCGCCAAAGCGCGCGCCTTCCTGCGCGCGGGGCAGGGAAGGCTTCTTCTCGCTGCTTCATCGGCAGCCTCCTTGGTCTCGGTCAGCTCCGATGGATCCTTGCCCAGATCGAAATCTCCTTGTCCAACTCGCTGATCGAGTCTTGGTGGCGTTCTCTGAAACACCGGTGGCTCTACCTCCATCCGTTCGACATCTTCGCCACCGTGGAGCGCTTGGTTGCCGTTTACGTCCAGCAGCACAACTCCGTCATTCCCCATTCCGCCTTCAACGGCCAGACGCCCGACGAGATGTACTCCGGCTCCGGTGCCTCTGTTCCCGACCAGCTCGCCAGGGCGCGAGCTGCCGCGCAGGATGCCCGCATCGCTGCCAACCGGGCCCTTACTTGCGAGGACTGTCGCCCGCAATCGAGTCCCTCTACCACCCTCCGCCCAAGGGAACAATCCTTTGGAATATCCACGCTGTTGCATTTGCAACCAATTCCTCCTGAATGTCTGTGATCGCAGCAGGGCGGCGCCTGGGCTACTTCGTTCAAGTCGCAGATGTCAATGGATCCGGAAGCGATAGCCCCCGCGGCTCATGTTGGTAGGACAGCTTGAAACTGCGGATCTCTTTGGGCCAGGGTTCCTCGTAGGAATAGCCTTCTAGCGTATCGAGGCGTCCGTTCCGAACAAAGACCACGAAGCCAGCTCCATACCGCAAGCCGTCGATAGCCGCAGTCACATCACCAAAATGAAAGTTCTTCGTAGCCAACGCTGGCGCCTCGGGCGGGACATCGAACGACAGAAAGAAACCAGCACCCGTATACTCGCGCGATGCAAGGCGTGCCATCTGAGCTTGCGCTCGTAGCACACCCAATACGGCATGGTCCCCGGCGAGGAGCTTCGCGAGCACTGCATGTTCGAACTCACTAAAACCTTCCACAGCAACCTCACCTCACGGGATGAAGAATGTGCCAATGCGCACAATGCCATCCATAACGTTACCCCTGACGACGACATTCTGTCCTGCAACGCTCACCGTCGTCTCAAATATGCCTGTCAAGCCCTGAGCATTGATTGCAGCCTGCGTCGCGTTCTCGACGGCAGCGAACGTGGCCTCCTGCGATCCAAACTCCTGAACAAGCGGCCCGAGATTGTGTGTGGCCTTACCGAAGATGTGGTTCAGCCTATTCGGATCGATTGCCGCCGCTTCCTCCGAGCACGGCCCTCCCACTGGAAGACCACGAAGGCCCAAGACAGCAAGGCCCATCCCGAGCACGTTTGCTGGAGCCTGCGCCGTATCTGATGGGACCTCCATCCCCATCGTCAGAATGAAAACACCGATCCCAATAGCCACGAGGATTGGGTTATGTCCATCCACGTCGATGTAGTTGACCGGGTCACTGTTGCAATACCCATACAAATTCAACCCGCCCCCAAACCTAGATGCGTCCTTACTCACCCACCTCCCCGTGCTCGCATCATAATCTCTGGCCCCAAACCTCACGAGTCCCGTATCTCTATCCCAAATCCCACCCGCAAATCCAAACGGCTGGAACCCTGGATTCGTGTCCGCAGTTACCACACCCCACTCGTCATAATCCATCCGCTGGGCCACGGCGCCCGTCGCCATATCGACTACCAGTCGTGGACTTCCCAGATGATCTTTCACGAAGCGGTACGTCACTCCGCTCTTGATCATCAAGTCTGGCGAGTTTCCACCCGTCACATACACGAAACGCGAAACCTCCGCGCCCGCTACATCCAGCTCCGCCACGACACGTGAGCCATCGTACAGGAAGCCCTGCGCAAGCGCTCCGCCGACCTTCTTGCCAATGCGCCGATTCAAGCCATCGATGATGTACTCAATCGATGCCATCGGCACCGGGCGCGTCACACTCCGCAAGTTGCCCTGCGCGTCATAGGAATACCCCGTTTGCGCACCCGAGGCCTTGTCAGTCTTCGTGGACAGCTCGCCATTCGGACCGTATGCGAAGACTGCGGCATCATTCGAGGTCAGTCTATCTTGGCCGTCGTAGACTCCGTCTGACCTGTTGCCATTCGCATCATACGTCCACTCGTGATACGGCATTCCCGCGCCATTCACAAAGATCTGCCAGAGTCTCCCCGCCGCATCGTACGTATATCTCTCGCTATCCGTCACCCCACCAATCGTCTCCGTCTTGGTCTCAATGCGACCTGCCGCATCCCGCGTGTAGGTCGCATTGTAACCCGTCGACGTGTGTCCAATGGCTTCCCCGTATCCATTGTACGAGAATGAGTCGGTCACCGTACCAATCGCCGTGCTCTTCAAAAGCCCCGTGTTCCCCCGCGTCACGGTCATCCCGCCCGCGGATGTCACCGAGCCGTTGCCGTCATAAGCCAGCGTCACCGCTCCCACACCATCTACATCCCACGCCGACGGCCTCATGAAATTGTCATACGTCTTGTGCACCGCATGACCGAACGGACCGCTCACCGCCTGCTGCGATAGCAAGGATCCATCGTACGTATTCGTGATCGTGACTCCATCGCTCGTCATAATTGACGCCAGCCGACCCTGACCATCATACGCGTACGTCTTATTGACGGCATCGGAGACTTGGGCAACCCGCCCCAACTCGTCATACGCATACGTCGTCGGCTTCTCCGGCTGCAACATCGACAACAGCAAGCCATCAAAGTCGTACGCATATGCCGTATCCTTGGGCAAAAACCCCAAGTTCGGCGGCGCATACGTCGACATGCGATTCGATGCATCCCACGAGAAGTCATGCGCAGGCTTGCTTGGAGGTGTTACAGAAACCAAGTTACCATCCGCATCGTAGCTCAGCCCAAGAGCACGACCTCCGGGCAAGTTCACCGTAAGCGCTCGATCATTTCCATCACGTGATGGGTAGCTCATAATCAATCCCGCAGGATTGTTCGTACTCTCTATTCCCCCTGTCACTGGGTCAAAGTTTGTCGTATATGTCCGCGCCCCCTGCGTCACCTGATTAATCCGCCCCTGCGTATCGTATTGATATTGCACCGGGTAGAGCGCCACTGGGTCCGTCCCGAGCACCGCGACCTCCGTCACACGCTCAAGGCCATCCAGCGTCTGGCGCACCTGCCTTCCCGTCGCCGACGTCGTCGTCCATGTTGCCGGTGGACCCGCCGCGTATACGCTTGTAGCGACGGAATCTGGCAGCCCACTTCCGCTCAATGTGCTTGTGATGAGTTGATCGGTGACGCTGAACGGGTCTCCCGGGACGGTCAGGGTGGCCGTGCGTGACTCGCTTCGCGTCATCGAATGCGTGGGATTCGGATACCCAACATCCATCTGTACCGTTTTGCCATAGGAAGCACTCACGCCCCACCGAGGATCCGCGTCCGTTGCCAAGACCGATATCTTCGTCCCGTCGGGCTTCACACTCGATTTCGAACCATCGCTCTTCTTATTGATGACCGTAGAAAGGCCGCCCTGGGAAATCGTGCGCCGTTCGATAATAGCTGTATCGCCGAAATCGCCTTGTCGGTCCACTCGATGCCGCGTCACACGATCGGCCGCCGACGTAATGTCCACGGTCCATCCATTGTCATCCGACGACGAGGCAAGGCGGGTGCCCGGAGAGCCCGGCGTCGCATCCACATCTTTTGTCAAGCGCCCCGAAGCGTCATATTCGAAATGGTGCGCTCCTCCTCGCGCATCCACCAAGTCTGTCAAAAGCCCCTTGTCGGTATGCGCAAGATGCGTGGTCTCCCCATTGGGATTCGTCACGCTCGCCAGATATCCATTCGCGTCCAGAGCGAGCGTCGTTACCTGGCCCTGCGGCGCCGTGATCGTGATCTGTCCATTCGTTCGTGCCAGCGTGGTCACGTTGTTCGCGGTATCTGTGACTGACGTCACTTGGTGGGAGGTCGGATCGTACCCGAACGTATAAAGCGGCGTCCCCTTCAAAGCGGAA
>WQYX01000164.1 GCA_009781005.1 Polyangiaceae bacterium
ATTGCGGTAGAAGGCCGAGACCGCAGCGAAAAGGGCGCACGCCGTATCGCAGGACCGAGGCGTACTGTACGTACGCCGCAGGTCCGACAAAAGCCGTACGCCCTTTGCAGCAAAGGGATCGGCCCTTCTAAGCGGAGTCGTCATGAATTATTCGGGCTAGAGGTGCGTCGTGCGTGTCCTGCGCACCGGAGTACACGTCCCCCTGCAGGTCGGTTGCGCTTGAAATGATGACGAGGGATCGCGCGGGCCGTGCGGTGCGGCGAACCGTTTCCGAACGATCGATCGCGACCGATCTTGCATCGCTTCGGTAGGGCGGAGTATGTCGCGCTCATGCTCAGCGAGAAGCTTGCTCGTCTGGTATCGGAGTTCACCTCTCAGGTCTTCGCGGCGCTGAGGAACATCTCTCTTGAGGAGCTTACAGCGCTTGCGCAGCCGCCATCCGCGGGCTCGCGGTCACCAACGCCCAAAACCCCCGCGAAGAAGACAGCCGCAACGACTGCGGCACAAACCCGCCCGCCACGCCCCAAGGCAACGCCGAAGGCCAATGCCGCCTTAAGCGCACCGCCGCCAGCGCCACCCGAAGGACTCACCGAGATGCAATCCGCACTCGAGTACTTCGCGGAGCGTCGAGACAAGGGCGCAACCGTACATCAACTCGAAACGCATCTTGCATCGCTCGGTTTCGTACCGTCCGCGGGACTCATCGACGAACTCCTGCGCAGCGGTGACATTACGGATGCGGGGTTCCGTCGCGCCATCGCCGCCGGCAAAACCGGCGCAGTCTACGTCGCGCGAACGCCTCCCGAGTCCTCGGAGCCCCCCGCGCAAGAGCAAGAAGAACAAGAAGAACAACCGCCTTCGATTTGATTCAAGGGGGGCCCCATCCGCCCCTTAAGGGGGCCCCCTGCTGCGACATCCCCGAGTCATTCACTGTATTGTACTACCTGAGTAAGTACAGTGAAGCAGTGCCAGTTGTCTCGACAGAATTGGCAATTGCATCCGACCAAGATGGGGGTTAGAATCACGGCGCGTTCGTGGTGCACGCCCATTTCGTGGGCATTCACCAATTGCCAATAGGAGGGTCAAGTGAATCACGTTCGCGGGATTGTTTTCTTTGCGCTGCTCGCCGTGGGGTGTACGGGGTTTGATCTTCAACTGTCGGACGTGTCGGAGGCTAGACAACCGCCTTCGGATGTGTCGGCGGATGACGATGCTGGCGTGTCGGACGCAGAGGCATCAGCGGATGCGTCGGATAAACTCGATATTGGACTGTCGGACGCTGGCCCCAAAAGCTATGTGGTCTCAACGTTGGCCGGCACGGGTGCCGCGGGTGCTGCGGACGGCCCTGGCTCAGAGGCGAGTTTCTACTATCCGGAGGGGATAGCAATCGGACCGGATGGCAGCCTTTACGTCGCCGACAATGGAAACCACAAGATCCGCAAAATCGCTGCTGACGGTACGGTCAGTGCCTACGCAGGCACGGGCGATAGGGGCCTGGCTGACGGCCCCTGCACGACCGCAATCTTCAACAACCCTACTGACGTTGCCGTTGACGCGGTCGGCAATCTCTATGTGACCGAGTGGGGGAACGGGGTTATCCGGAAAATCTACCCCACACCATGTAAGGTCATCACGCTGGCTGGGGGCGGCACCTCCAGCGCTCTCGACGGCGCGGGGACTGCGGCGAGTTTTGGTTGTCTAACTGGGCTGACGTTGGACACCTCGGGCAATATCTACGTTGCTGACTTTAGCAACAACAGGATCCGAAAGGTGACGCCGGAAGGTAACGTCACGACTATCGCGGGCACCGGTCAAGGTCGTCACACCGATGGCCTGGCGTCGAGTGCAGCTTTCTCCTGGCCACAGGGGATCGTCATGAATGCGGTAGGTACTCTGTACGTGACTGAGGAAATAAACAACGACATCCGCGAGATCACCGATGGCCAGGTCACCACGCTGGCCGGCTCGGGTGCCACTGGACCCATGATCGACGGTATGGGTACCGACGCCGCGTTCTATTATCCGAATGGCATAGCGATCGACGCAAACGGCAACCTCTTGGTGGCTGACGCCTACGACAACGCGATACGCCAGGTCACACCGGCTGGCGAAGTCACAACGATTGCAGGTACCGATGTGAAAGGCGCCAACGACGGCCCAGCCGATACAGCCACCTTCAATCAACCCAACGGCGTGGCGATTGATTCCAATGGCGTGATATACATTGCCGATTCCGCGAATAACAAAATCCGCAAGATCGAATTAAAGTAGAGCCCCTTAACCGCGCACAAGCCTCACGCCGAGGATGGCGATGACGATGGAGACAATCATCGTCCAGCGGCCAAGCCACGAGGCGCGCCTACGATCGGCTGGAGTCTCCGGGCCTGGGCGCAATGCATCCTTGTAATGTGCATACGTGAGCGCGAAGACGAGCGCGACGAGCAGAAGCTTCAGGGCGAGGGTATGACCAAATGGTGTTGTCCAAAAAACCATTGTCAGAGTCGATGAAAGCAAACCACGAAATGTGAGATTACCAATCCCGGTGAGGACGAGGACACCGAGATTATACCAACCAACGATGGCGAATCGAGCGCCGACATCGCGCAAAATAGCGCGACGCAACTCATCGTCCAGACGACGCAAACCGGGGACGATGACGAGCGCAAAGAAGCCCATGCCACCCACCCAGAGCGCGGCGGCAAGGATATGGAGCGCGACACAGCTTACATAAAGGAGATGGGGCATCGCGCTCTTCTTAGAGCATGTTTACCAGCCGTCGCGAGCGAATCGAGGCTAGGGCGGAGCGCGAGGAGCCCGCGTAAGCGTACTTGTCGTACGTGCGCAGGCACCGCAGCGCCCAACCGACGAATCGATTTGCGCAGCAGGCTGGTAAACATGCTCTTATCCCGGCCTCCCGTCGACGCGTGGCACGACGAGGATGGGCACGTAGACAACGAGGTAGAGCACGAAGGCCAGGCTCCAGAGCACGCCCGCAACGACAATAGATGCGGTATACATTGATACGAAGAGTGGTCCCGTGACGCGAACGAGCCCGGCAATCGTGAGCGCGGCGAAAGCAAACGTTGTAGGTTTCGACACCGCCAACATTCTGCCGGAATGCCCGAGTGCCACGCGCGCCATCATCCCGAGCGTGAGCGAGCCAATGGTTCCAACGGTCAGCGCGTGTGTCGACAACGAGCTCGGAACCGCGGACGTGAAAGACGAGATCGCGCGAAGAACGAGACCGATGGGGATCCACCAGCAGCCCACGTGAAGGATCCAAAGAAGCGGATCGCGTGCGGTATGACGAGTACCCCAAGGAATGCTCCGCGCGGCGACGAACACGCCCGTGAGGGCTGCCAAAGCGGCCGTCATTCGATGCGCTGGGATCGCGATATCGCAGATCGTGAATATCGCCATCGAGATGGCGCTTGCCTTGTCGAGCCAAGGCAAAGAATGAATGGACGTTACGCGCGTGGCATTGCGCGTGAACATGGGAACGACACGCGCACTGACGACGAGAATCAGGACAAGGACGATGTCCGTCCCGACGACCGATCCTTGACGCTGCCACGCAGACATTCCCGCGATGCCGAGCGCCCCAGCGTGCGAGGCGAGATTCGACAGCCACAGCGCGAAGAGCAAGGCCAGCATGACGTAATTGCGTTTGTTCTTCGCAAGGACGAGCGCTCGTCCGATCCCCACCATGAGCGCGGGGATGAACGCGAGATCGATCACGGCGGCAATGCCGCGAGGAACGAATGACGAGAGCGCGATGGCGACGCGCCCGAGAGCCCAGAGCGCTGCGAGCGCGAGGAGTGGAACCCCCACGACGGTCTCGCGCCCTGTCCAGTTGCCAACGGCCGTAAGGAGAAAGCCAGCGATCACCGCAACGGAGAAGCCGAACACCATTTCATGGGCATGCCAGTACGGGTGCATGAACTCTGCGTGCAGGCCAATGAAGGATTCGAGAACGAGGAGCCAGAGCGGAAGCACGAACGCGGCAAAGACCGCGGCGAGAAGAAAAAATGGGCGAAACCCTTTTTCGCCAAGAGCAAATGACGAGCGCAAACCCGACGCTGCGGGCGAATCATGACGAAGGAGCGATCGATGCGCGGACATTGAGATGCGTGGTTAGGAGACCGCTTTCAAGTTGACGCGAGGTTTCGAACCCCTCGGAGGTTGCTCCCGTCGTCTTTTGGCCGATTTGCGTCGCATCGCTTCGTTGCTCCTCCTCGAGCTGCAAAAGCAGCTCTCGTCGGCGCGCCTCGCGCTGCTCGCAACTCGGCCAAAATACTCGGTCCACAACCTTCTCGGGGTTCGCGGCGGGGCCGAGCAGCGGACAGCAATAGCCTTCCCCAGCCCGCGCGCAGGAAGGCGGGCGCTTCGCCCGCCTGACGAGCACGAGGCCGGGGGAAGCAGGTGTGATTGGAGTCAAGGCCATTTTGTTCACGCGGGGGTGGGAAGTAGAGTGGGAGTCCAGGGGCGACCATCGCGCTGGATGGCGTTGACGAGG
>WQYX01000165.1 GCA_009781005.1 Polyangiaceae bacterium
GAATATAATCCTTGAGTACTTCCCATTGTGCGTCTGTCATGTCCGAAAGATAGGATTCGCGTGCCATCACGGCCCAGTGCCACTTGTTGCTCTTCTGGGCCAAGTTTCTGTAGAACACGCTCTAAGAGCTGCGTCCCAGGGTGCGTTGTGTTTTGATGCGCGCCATTAACGCAATAGAAGTCATCGCAAATGTTGCACGCAAGAACTTTCCCGACCCATCGGGAGTGCTCCTTGCGAGCTGGGTCGCGAGCCCACCTTGATCCGAAGCAAATCCCCGTTTCTAGATCGGTAATCACTGGATCATCGAGCCTGGGAGCGGGGGCTTCCATGCCGAGGAACGACCCTATGTCGGGGAGAAGGCCTTCATCATAGAACACGCACACCTCGATGCGGTGTCCGATTGGAATGGGGCATGCGCCATGCACCGTAATCAATTGGGTAGGGTTATTAGGTAATGACGATGTCGCCGACATAACGAAACATCTACCGCTTGCGCGCTGCTCCGCCGAGCCCGAATTTGTGGGATCGCGATGGTATGAATTGTCATACCGCGCCGTCGGGGGCTCCCCTGGCGGCGCGCAGGAAGGCGCGCGCCTTGGCGCGCCTGACGAGCACCAGCCCAAGGGGAGCACGCGCGGCGAGCGAAGCGAAGCCGCGCGGAGGGGTCTACTCAAAATCCTTCGCTGCGGGCTTCCCAATCTGATTCGTCGGCAGCACCTGCAACGTCGAGCAAGAGCCTCGACGTGCGCGGTGCAATCCCGTCGAGCGAGTCGATCGGATGCGCCGTGAATTCGAAGGAGCCCTCCGTCCACGCGAAGAGCATCGCGAGACGCGCCCGGAGAGACTCCGCATTGCCCATTGGGTCGATATCGAAGATCCGGCCATCGCGAAAACGGAGGGTTGCCGTCTCACCGCCGCGTTCGACGACGAGCGCACCGGACAATCGATCCATGTCGAGCACCGCGCAGATCGTCGGCAATGAAATCCGCGAGAGGTGACCGACGAGGTCGACGTCGCGACGTGATGGCTCACGCCGCAGCGCCGTCGCGAGTTCTGGCGCGATACGAGGTCGAATGCCCGACCGGTGGTGCCGACCGGCACCCAGAGCGTGATCGGCGAAGTCCTGACACGCCGCCACTTCGACGGAACTAGCAGGCAAGAATGCGAAGGCGACGAGCGCGCGCCGTCCGTGGTCGGCCACCACGCTGCGAACGACCTTCGCGAAGACGCGAAGGCCGTGGACTCCGTCCGACGAGAGAATCGTCAGCGGATGAACGTCACCGACGTTGCCCAGCCTGACGTCCGTCTCGAAACGGATGCCCGAGACGCTCACGTCACCCTCACGCAGGACCGGCACGGCATCGATGCCCTCGACGGTCATCCAGAACGTCGTTGCGATGCGCTCGCTCCTCTGTTCCATCAGGTGACAAGTTGGACCGCGCGCAAAGGCCTGCAAGGCACGGCGCGATGCGGAAGGGCGCGCCGCATCGCTTGCACACACTCTCCATGTTGAAGAATCGCCCCACGAGGCGTTACGCACCACTCCAATGACGGACTGCGCCGGGACACGACGAACGCCGCGCGCACGAGCGGCGAGCACCGCGCGGCGACAAAAACCGAAACGTGATCTGCACTGCGTCCGCATCCGCGCATTCCGGGCAGCGTCCTTCACGCGAACGCATCTCGCACGATGGACGCAGTTGCTCATGGCACGTCGGGTGCTCTCGCGCTCGGGCAATGGTTCTCGAGCCACTTGCTTCGCCGGATATGGCGTCGACCCTGCCCGCTACCGTGAACGGAAACGTGGGATGGGAGAAGGACACGGCGGTCCTGTCCGGGACGCGCTCTCGAAGACAGCCTTCGTCGACACCGACGGCCGACGAACTCGATGCGTCGAGCGAGACACCATCCGCTGCGCTCGAGCCGCTCATCGACAATCGCTATCGCATCATCGACAAGCTCGGAGAGGGATCGATGGGCGCGGTCTATCTCGCCGAAGATCTCGGTCTCGGTCGTTTCGTCGCACTCAAGATCATCGCGGAAGGGCAGGCGCGGCACCCGCGTGCGGTCGAACGTTTCAGGAAGGAAGCACGCGCGCTCGCGCAGGTTCGCGACGACAACGTCGTTCAGATCTACGCCTTCGGGTGCGACGAGCAGTCGTACTTTTTCGCGATGGAGTACGTCGCCGGCAAGAACCTCGACGTCGTCATGGAGGAGTACGCCAAGCGCGGCGAAACGATGCCGCTCTCCGCGGCGATGGATGTCGCACGGAACGTGGCGCGCGGCCTGTCCGCCGTCCACCGGCGCGGCCTCGTTCACCGTGACATCAAGCCAAACAACATCGTGCTCGAAGACGGCACCGGCAGGCCCGTGCTCGTCGATTTTGGCCTCGCGCGCGAGCACGATTCGTTCAAGGCTGCACTCGCTTGTGGCACGCCGCTCTATATGTCTCCAGAGCAGATCCTCGACATCGACGGCAGCACGACCACCGCGCGCTCGGATCTCTATTCGCTCGGCTGCACGCTCTTCGAGCTCTTCACCGGTGCGCCGGTCTTCTCCGGCAACGACGTGAACGAGCTGCTCGACCAACACTTGTCCGCCGTGCCCCCAACCTTGTCGTCGCGGCGTCCCGAACTTCTGCCGCTCGACGGCGTCATCGGAAAGCTCCTCGCCAAGAATGCCGCCGAACGATATCCAAACTGCGAGGCTTTCGTCGCCAATTTCGAAGAAGCCGTCGGCACGATGCCGGAGTCTTCACAAAGGCTTTCCATGCGCGTGCGGATGACGAGCTCGCTGCCTCCGGCGGCCATGGGTCGCTCCGTGCTCATCATCGACGACGACGAAGACGCGCGCCGCTCGATGTTTCACGCCGCAGAACGCGCCTTCGCCGCGCACGGCTGCGTCGTGCGCTTGCTTCTCGCTGCATCGGGCCCCGAATCGCTCCTGCTCTTCGAGCAAAATCTGCCGGACATCGTCGTCCTCGACTGTGAAATGCCCATGCTCGACGGCGCGCAAACCTTATCGATGCTGCGACTTCTCCCCGGCGGGCGCGATGCGCAAGTGCTCGCCGTCAAAGCGAGAGAGAACGCCGTCGCGCGCCTCGCGAAACTCGGCGTCGCCGACTTCATACCGAATCTCTCCGAAGAGGATCTGTCCTTCAAACTCGGAGTCATGGCGACGCGCGCCGGCTGGACTTAGCCCGCCCTCTCCTCGCGCTCGCTTTCCACGAAAAGATTACTCTGGTGCACGGGCCCGTTTTGCGGTGCCGCCGGCGCGCGCAAGCCTCTCAGCTGCATCCTGCGCAACGCGGCTAAGCGATTCGGCCTCCAAGGCGGCCTGGACATGTGGCCGGCTGGCGACACGTTGTTGGAATACTGAGATCGCGATGAACTCCGACAACACGATACCAAAGTAATTCGCCCAATTCGTCAGCGTAAATAGGTAAGCATCGGCCGCGGTGAAGCGTTGGCCCACGAGCCACGGCTGCCTCGCCAAAATCTTCTCCAACCACGCGTAGTGCCGGTGCAACCTATCCTTGCACTCTGACCGTACGGTGTCGGTTGTTGAAGGGTTGAATAATGGCGAGTAGCTCTTGTGCACTTCGGAGCTCAGGAAGCCGAGCATTTCTTGCAGGCGGTAGCGTGTGAAGGTGCCGTGGGCAGGCACCAACCCACATTCCGGCTTCAGGTCCGCCAGGTACTGCATGATGACCGGGGCTTCGGTCAGGATCTCGCCGTTGTCGAGCGCGAGCGCGGGCACCAGACCCTTCGAATTGATTTGGTAAAAGTCCGCACCGCTTGCCGTACGCTTGTCCTGAAGATCCACTTTTTCGAGTTGCAGCGTGATTCCAGATTCTCTCGCAACGATATGTGTCGATAACGAGCATGCCCCCGGAGAGCAATAGAGCTTCATTTCTTTCCTTTCTTGAATGAATCGATTTAGCACCACCCAAAATCTTCGAATAGCCCGTCACCGAAGAATCCAGTAACTCGATAGTTACCTGTCTGTGTTCAAAGGAGAAGCAACGATGAGTCTGCCCGTGCGCAAGAGCAGAGCCCCTGCCCAACCGACCTGCCAGGTCACGGATGCACTGGGCTTCTTACGGGGAGCTTGGGCACTCAACGTCATCTGGCAGCTAAGAGACCAGCCGCGCCGTTTTGGCGAATTGCGACGAGATATTCCGGGCATATCTGCGCGCATACTGAGTTTGCGTCTTCGCGAACTCGAAGAGCGTGGCTTGGTGGTACGGCGCGCGCTCGTCGGGAGTTCGCCGCCTTCCGCAGAATACGTACTGACGGATCTCGGGCGCGAGCTATTGCCGGCCATCGATATCTTTGCGGCGGTTGGCGAGAAGTTGATTGCGGTGTGGTCAGCGCATCATTTTTTGAAAAGACGATCGAAGAAACTGCCGCGCGCGTGATCTCGTTGCTGCGCGGGTTTGCCGGTTGCGCGCATGGATGGATTCGGCTTCGGCGGCCTCGACGACGTGCCGCCTCGCATGCGGTGC
>WQYX01000166.1 GCA_009781005.1 Polyangiaceae bacterium
AACACGCTCTTAGCCACCAACGACGAGTCCATCCAGACCGGCGTGCTCGACGAATGCAACCGACTCGTCGAACGCGGGATCATGTGGCCTTCGATGCAGCACTTGTTCGAGCCATATCGCTGCCTTGTTCGAACCGAGTCGCACGCGCTGTTCGATGGGTCGAGCGCCCGTGATCTCCCTTTGCCAGAGCACCATGTCCGCGTCGGGTGTCTCGTCCGCACGTCCGCTCGCGAGCTCGCGCACGATTCTGCCCGTGGCCTTGAGATCACCGTCTTGCGCCTCGATGATCAGCGCCGCGAGGGTCTCTGGGGCAACGCCAAGAGGACGTGAGATGGCGCCGAGCTTGAACGCGACGAGGTCGCCGTCGGGTCGCGTGAAACTCAAGGTGCTGCCTCGTTGCGAGATCTTCCATCCGAGCCGCGTCGCGATCCATCCCATGAGCAGCCCGGGTTCAGGACCGAGAGGCGCGCCTTCATCCGACACTTGCACGAGCTCGAGCCGCGTGATCTTCGTCGCGAGGTGTTGCGCGTCGTCGAAGAGCCGCGCGAGCAACTCCTGCCATGGCCCGAGTCGCGTCCACGCGAGATCGGCGAGTTTGGGGCCGCCGCTCGCGCGATGCTTGCGCGCCCAGGCTGCGACGCGCAGAAGCGACGACAGCGAGGTGTATTCGCTGTCGATGACGATGCGGTCCGCGCTCTCTGCGAGATCTTCGAAGATTGTATTGTACACGTTGATGCGACCGAGCCACACGAGCACGGTCGGGAGCTCTGGTACGAGCAGCGCCTGAACTGCGCTCGCGGATCGCGCGCACGCACGACCTTTCGCGGACAGCGTGATGCGCTCGGAGCAGATCTGCCGATCGCCTTCGAGCGAGCAGACGGCGGTGGCCGATCCCTCGAGCTCGTCGCCCGGGGCGTCCGGCTCGATCGACACGAGGATCGCTCGCGATGGAATCGCGGCGGTGACCTCGTCGACGACGGACGTATAGCGGTCGCGCAAGTCTTGTGACTCGGCCACGACCTCGAGGTTCATCGTGCGGACACGCGACTTGGGGATTTCGGTCGGATCCGCGGGCAGCGTCCAGAGATCCGCGAGCTCTTTGTCGATTCGCGCGATGATGTCCGTCACGGCTTTCTCCACCGGCGTCCGCCGTGCGCAATGAGATCGTCGGCCTGTTCGGGGCCCCACGAGCCGGCGGGGTACAGAGGCGGTGGGGCGTTCGCGTCCGTGCGCCATGCATCGAACACGTGGCCGACGAACTCCCATTGCTCCTCGACTTCATCGCGTCGCGTGAAGAGCGTTGCGTCGCCGCGCATCGCATCCAGCAAGAGCCGTTCGTAGGCCTCCGGTGTGTTCGAGCCGAACGCCGCGCCGTAGCGGAAGTCCATCGCCATGTTGCGGAGGATCGTGTGCTGTCCTGGTTCCTTCGTCGTGAAGCGCAGCGCAATGCCTTCGTCGGGTTGGATGCGCATCGCGAGCACGTTCGGCGCGATGCCGCCGTCCGGCGCTTGAAACAGGCCGTGAGGCACCTTTTTCCAATGGATCGCGATCTCTGTCACGCGCCGCGCGAGGCGTTTGCCGGCGCGCACGTAAAAGGGGACGCCGCCCCAGCGCCAGTTGTCGATGAACATGCGCATGGCCACGAACGTCTCGACGCGCGAGCTCTTGTCGACGTTGGGTTCGTCACGGTAACCGATGACCTCCTCGCCTTTGACGTAGCCGTGCGCGTACTGACCGCGCACCACGTTCGTTTGCACCAAGGATGGTTCCATGGGCCGGAGCGAGCGGAGCACCTTGACCTTCTCGTCGCGCACCGCATCGGCCCGGAGCGAGATGGGCGGCTCCATCGCCGTCAGGCAAAGGAGCTGCATGAGATGGTTCTGGACGATGTCGCGCGTCACGCCCGTCTGCTCGTAGAAGTTGCCGCGCCCCTCGATCCCGATTTCTTCCGCGACGGTGATCTGGACGTGATCGATGTACTCGCGGTGCCAGAGCGGTTCGAACATGCTGTTGGCGAAGCGAAAGACGAGGAGATTCTGCACCGTTTCTTTGCCGAGGTAGTGGTCGATGCGAAAGACCTGACTCTCGTCGAAGGTCTCGGCCACCGTGTCGTTGAGCGTGCGCGCGCTCGCGAGATCGTGGCCGAATGGCTTTTCGATGATGACGCGCGTGAAGGGATCGCCCGGCGCCGCGGCTGCGGGTGAGACGAGGCCTGCAACCTTTAGGTTGCGCATGATGACGCCGAACTGATCCGGCGTCACCGCGAGGTAAAAGAGGCGGCTTTTTCGCGTGCCTCGTTCGGCGTCGAGCTCTTCGAGGTGCGCACGGAGCTTGGTGTACGTCTCCTCGGACTCGAACGTTCCGGTCACGTAGCTGATGCTGCGTTCGAAGTCCGCCCACACGCCGGGATCGATGGGGCGCCGTGAGAAGTTCGAAACTCCTTCCTTCATCTCGGCGCGGAACTGCTCCTGTGATTTGTCGCGCCGTGCGACGCCCACCACGGCAAAGCCGCTCGGCAGAGATCGGCTGACGGCGAGGTTGTAGAATGCAGGTATCAGCTTGCGGCGTGTGAGATCGCCGGAGGCCCCGAAGATGACGACGGCACATGCGTCGCCCGCGCGGTCTTCCATCAAACCTTGCCGGAGCGGATTTTGAGGTCCAGCGTGCATGACTCAAGCCTTGCGCACGGCGTGGCCGCCGAACTCGTTGCGGAGAGCTGCGAGCACGCGCATCGCGAAGGAGTTTTCTTGCCGTGATACGAAGCGCGCGAAGAGCGACGCGGAGATGGTTGGAACTGGCACCGAATGCGCGATGGCCTCGGTCACCGTCCAGCGCCCCTCGCCGGAGTCTTCGACGTAAGGCTTCAGGCTCGCAAGCTCCGGATCGACGTTGAATGCGTGCTCGGCGAGTTCGAGCAGCCAGCTTCGCACGACGCTGCCGCGATTCCACACCTTGGTGAGCTGGCGCAGGTCGTAGCCGTACTCCGTTGCTTTGAGCAGCTCGAAGCCCTCGGCATACGCTTGCATCATTGCGTACTCGATGCCGTTGTGAACCATCTTCGCGAAGTGACCGGCGCCGGCCTTGCCGAAGTAACCGAGTCCGTCTTTCGGCGCGAGCGTGGCCAGCGCCGGCTCCACGTGATCGAACGCGCTCTTGTCGCCGCCGACCATGAGGCAGTAGCCAACTTCGAGCCCCCAGATGCCGCCCGAAGTTCCGGCGTCGAGAAAGCGGATTTGCTTCTTCGCGAGTTCGTCCGAGTGACGGATGGAGTCGTGGAAGTTCGAGTTGCCGCCGTCGATCACGATGTCGTTCGGCGACAAGAGCTTGCCGAGTTCTTCGATGGTCGTGTCGGTTGGTTTACCGGATGGAACCATCACCCAGACCGTGCGCGGCGCCGCAAGCTTCGCGACCATATCGGCGAGCGACGAGGCCGCCGTTGCGCCCTCCTTCGCGAGCTTGTCGACGACGGCTGCATCGCGATCGAACGCGACGACGTGGTGGCCACCACCCAGCAGGCGCTTGACCATGTTGCCGCCCATCTTGCCCAGCCCAACGATTGCAATCTGCATCAATTGACTCCTTCGTGACGTCGTTGTGCAGAAGGGCGCGCGATGTCTTGAAACATCGGTCATTCAGCCGTTCACACCGCGGCCGCACCTCTGCGAAGCCCGAGCATACACGGCTCGAGCGTGGTGCGGAGGTTGCTTTGTCGCCCCTTGCCTCGTTGGGGTGCGTGCTTAGTTTTGCCGCCATGCAAAACGGAACCCAAACAAGCACGCGTGGCGCGGGTCGTTTGCTCGGTTTCGTCCGCGTGCTCATCGGAGGTCGCGTTCATGATCTCGCGGTCCAGGCGATCACGGTCGATCAGGACGGGCTCAAGAGCGCTGGAGGCTTCTTCGCTGACGAGGGTCAGATGGGAATTCTCGTCGATGATGCGGCGCCGCCGCCGGAGATCCAGGCGCAGATCGAGCGAGGAACGGCGGAGGCCGTGCGCCACCTCTCGCGCCGTTACCTCAATTAGAGCGTGGAGGGCAGCCTGCTGCGCGAATCGATTCGGCTTCGATGGCGCCTTCGGCGCTGTCGGCCCGCCTACGGCGGGACCTCAGGTGGGCGCTCGGGTGCCTGCGCACGTACGAATAGTACGCTTACGCGGGCTCCTGACTTCGCGGTGCGACGGCGTGTGCGTGTGCTACTTGCACACGCACCTCGCGCTCCGCCCTAGCCCCAATGCCGCTCATTTAGCGCGATCGACATGCTCCATATTGGGGACCAGCGAGCACGCATCTACTCCATCTTGTAGCTTGCCCTGAAGTTTGAGGCTTAAGTGAGCGGCATTCGCCCTAGCCCG
>WQYX01000167.1 GCA_009781005.1 Polyangiaceae bacterium
CGGTCGAGGACTTCAATTGAGATCCGGGCCTCGTCGATCTCACGCTCGATCCGCTTCACCGTTTCCGAGACGACCTTCTCCACCGATGGCGCAAAGAGGTCATCGGAGAACATGTTCAACGACGGACTCACCTTCGCCCAGAGCCGGAGCTGCGTCTCGACGATGGTGCGCGTGTTCGTGCCCCGTTGCTCCTCGCCCCGGAGCGCGTCTCGAGCGATCGTCAGCTCTCCGTTGATGTTTGCGATCGCGGCTTCGGCCTTCGCCTCGGCGTCGCTGAGTAGGCTAAGCCCCAGCCGCATCAACGCGGGCGGGTCCTTCACCTTGCGGCGAAGGCCGGTCCCATCGTCATTCCGCCACTCGAAGTACTGGCGTAGGCCGAGGGCCTGGTCTCGTGCCAGCCAGCACAGCACGTGGCCCCATTCGACGGACTGGCCGGTGGCGGGAAGCGCGCGCGTCGCCACGTGCTGCAAGCACGCCCGCTCGCCAATCGTCGCCAAGTACGTTGAGAAGTCGACAGTCTGAGCCTTCGCGTCTTCCTCGAAAAGACGCTCCACCGTTGCGTCTCGGAGAGCGAAACTCTGCGTGCCGAAGGAGCGAAACACAGGGAAGCGATCGACACCAGCGACGACTTCGGCGGCGATGCCCCCGCTGCCGTAGTACTCAGCGAGATGGTTCCGCATCATCTTGACCGCTGCCCCATCGTCTCCGAGTACGGCGCGAAGCATGAGGCAGAACGTGCTCTTGCCGACGCCGTGACCGGCGCGCTCCACTTCACTCCCACCACCTGCTGCCGCCAGCTCCTCGGCCCAGACGATGTTGAGCCCCGCATGCAGTCGAACGTCGCGAATGAACGTGAGTGGAGAGCGTGACTCGACAATCACGAGACGTTCAACGCAGAGACGAGGGGCGTTCTTAGTCACGCGCGCTTCGCCCTTCCGGTCTGCTTTTCGACCGCAGGCGTCGATGCACCAGCATCAGCGCGATCGAGCCCTTCGCGCATCACACTTGCGAGCTTGGTGAGTGTTGGCGTCTGCGGGAGCCAATTAGGAATCGAACCTCCAACACGTGGACGCACGATGCCCTTGGGATCGCGCGTGATTGCCTTCTCGTTCTCGAGCGCCTCAAGCAGCTTGGGGGCCTGGCTGGTGCCTTGAGCGAGGAGCGGATCGGATTCGTGGAGGCGTTCGAAGTTGGCTAGCGCTGTACCTTGAAGCCCCGTGACCGCATGCTTTTTGTCTTCGAGCCAGAAAAGCGCACGAGAGAGTGCCCCCTGCGAGATTCCTGCCTCTCCACCGCGGCGGATTAGCGCGAAGACCAGCCCCATGCGAAGGGCTTCTGCGTAGTCCTTCGGCGTGCCTTCGGGCGCGAAGACGCCGTGACTCGCCCCAGGTGCGGCGGGTAGTGGATCGAGGGGCGTGCGATACGGTCTGCCCGTCTGCACTGCTTCTGCGAGCGCGTCGTAGGTCTCGAGGATGACGCGCTTCGTGCGGTACTCTCCGTGGGCTTTCTCGTCGTTGCGCCGCACGATCGGGAAGGTGTCCATCACGTAGTCGACATCGTCGCGCGAGAGGCCGTACAGATGGAAGAATGCGGCGTCGAGTTCGCGGCGGAGTTGGAAGCGACGGTCGCTGTCCCAGCGGAACGGAGTGCCCGTGTAGCCAACATCGCGAGCGAACGATTCGAGGTCCCATGCCGTGTAGACGAGTTCCAGGACTCGCGAGACGAGCCACTCCCTTCGCGTCGTCCTTGCGTCCCACTCCGCCGCCTCATCGAAGACTGAGGGACCAAGAGAGCAAGCTGCTCGACGATGAATGCACTTACATCGGTGCCGCCGACCTTCTGCCTCGTCACGTAGTCGAATACGAAGGAGTCAACATTCGCAAGGAATGCCGGCATCGCTCGAACCTTCGGCTCCGGTACCAGCATCACGCGGGCGGTGTCAGGGATTGCGATCGACGGCAACGCCGTTGCGATGAAGGTCCGCTCGTCCGTGGAGCGCGCTATACGGCGCCACGCAATCACCCACGAGTGCTTCCAAGTGGCGCCGAATCGCTCCTCGGCGTCGTCGGTCGGGTAGTAGTAGCCGGTGCGCGTAAAGAAATTGGCGCTCGCTCGGCGTCGGTGACCGAACGATCCGAACCGCCATCCGAAGTCGCCCAGCGGTGTTCGTACTGGTGGAAGTACTTGGACTGGTAGAGCGGAAGCCGACTGTCTCCCGGCGCGTCGAGGAAGGACGCGGAATCGTCAGCGCTGTTTAGGAGTCTTCGCAGGGTGAGTTTCCAACCTGACTCGGCGAGGACGGGAACCTTGCGGTAGATCGCCTTCGCAAGCGATGCATCCCGCCGCGAGCGAAAGATCGGACAGGTCTTCGTGACTGGATTGAGGAGCGCGATGTCTTCGGCGGACAATGAGAACCTTCGTTCTTCGTCCTTGAGGTGGTTGACGCGAGTTGCGAAGAAGACGAACGCGGCTTCGGCGTTCGGCGCGCGATTTCCGGCAAGCGTGAGGATGCCGAACTTGAACGATCGATGAACGGCACCGAAGATCCCTTCGCGGTTCTCAAAGTCGAAGAACGAGACGAGCTTTCGCTTCTCGACGACATCCTGGAAAAACAGCTTGGTGGAGTCGTCGGAAACGATGCCCGACGGGAGAATCTGCCCGACTCTCCCGCGCTTGCTAACCAGCGAACGAGCCGCCTCAGCGAATAAAGCAAATAAGTTTACTCGCCCGACGCCACAAATGGGATAGCGCACGCCGGAGCGCACGAACGCGTTGATGCCATCGACCTCGCGAAGGCCGGAACGATACGAAACAAAGAGCGTCGGATCATCTGTCTCGAGCTTTGTTATGAGCTTCTTGCGCACGGCAGCCGTCGACGCTTGCGCGATATCGGGGCGCAGATCAGAGAAGAACTCCTCTTCTCGAAACAGAAGCGAGTCCCACGGCGGGTTGCCGAGGACGACGTCGAAGCCGCCCTTGGCAAAGACCTGCGGGAACTGAAGATGCCAGTGGAAGAAGCGGTACTGGTTGGTGAGGTCGCCAACCGTCTGCATTGTGAGCGCGGGTGCCTTCCCTTGGCCGTCGCGAAGTTGTCGCCACAGATCGTTCGTCAGCGCAGCGTCGGTTAGCTCGCCGGGCTGCTTTGGCCACACGAACGCGGAGCACCAGGCGTCGGCCACAAACTTCTGATGGCAGTACTCAGGCGAGCCGAGGATACCGCCCCAGCGCTTCTCCTTCTTCGCGAGTGCTTCGGCGTTCGCGTCGCTCGCCGCGTCGAGCTCGGTGACCGCGCGGGTGACCGTCTGCGCCTCGGTGTCGGTGGGCTTGGTCCAGAGCGTGTCGAGCGAGCGTTGTCCCTCGGAGGCTTTCTTGTTCCGCTTCTTCAGCGCACTCGCAGTCTTCTTGTCGTCGCCCTCGATCGGGTCCCACGCCGCGTCGGGGATGCCCTTCGCCATGAGTTCGGGCGTCGTGCCGAGGAGCGCGTTGCCGTGCTGGAGTGCGAGTCGAGGAACGTGAGCGGGAGGCCCGGATCGATGGCCTCCATCCACAGGCCGACCTTGCACAGCTCCACGGCCATCGGATTGAGATCGACGCCGAAGATGCAGCGGCCGACGACCTGCCGGAGCGCGTGCCGGTACTCTTCGGTCGAGGGCGTGCCGTTTGCTTGGAAGCGCGCGACGTGCGCCGCAAGCCTGCGCGCCGCGGCGAGGAGAAAGTGTCCCGAACCGCACGCGGGATCGACGATCGATAGGCCGAGCAGCGCCTCAACGAGGTTGCTCGGATTCTTCGCAATGGTGTCGGCAATGACCGGCTCGAGCGCGCTGTCGAGCAGCACCTGCACGAGGCTGTCGGGCGTGTAGTAGCTGCCTGTTGTCTTGCGCGCGTTGCCCTTGGTCTCGCCGCCCGTCGCGAAGCCGAACTGCCGCCCGTCCTTGCTATCTGTGGGACGAGTTCGAGGAGGCTCTCGTAAACCGACCCCAGCTCCTCAGGACCCATATCGCGCCAGTTCACGCGCGAGAGGCTGCCGTCCTCGCGGAGCCACTCGCTACGCAGCTCGAGGCGGTTGAAGCCGAGAGCACGCTGTTGGGCCATCCCGAGTTCATCGCTGCGCAGGCCCTTGTCCTTCGCGGCGTCGAGCGCGCCCAGGAATGCCGGGTCAGACTCACGAAGATGAAATCATTGCCGTGCATCCACCGGAGCGCGCTCGACACGAGCACCGTGGTCGCCGAGCTTCGACCTTCCGCCGAGAGAGACGCGAGGCGCGTGCGGTCACGGGCCGAGGTGCTGTGCGTCGCGCCGCAGCGAAGGCAGAAGCGAAAGCGGCCGGGGATGAAC
>WQYX01000168.1 GCA_009781005.1 Polyangiaceae bacterium
GAAACAACCTGGCAAAGTGGCTCGCGATCTCCATCCGTGTTGGTCACCTTGCGCTTGTGTGTCGCGCGAACGACGAAACGCTTTTTGTGCTCGAGCAGATACTCGAGCAACAGGTACGCGTCCACGTGCTGGAAGACGTCAACACCCGGCGAGTTGGTGGCGCATCCGTGGAGGAGGCGCTGGGGGGAGTGGAGGAGGCGCTCCGGGCAACTCGTGTCAGGAGCATCGAAACGATTCTCGAGGATCTTCGTGGACTGCGCAGGATGCACGAAAAGCGCGGGGCTTCCTCTTCGGCGATGGCTCAGGTCGTCGAGCTCTTTTCGACCCTTCTTAAACGAAGGCTCGACGAACCCCTCTGGGACGTGCGCAGTTTCACCGGGAATGGTCTTGATGGGGACGCACTTACACGGCTCCTACACGAAGTGGAGCCATGTCTCGTGCTTCAACGGCTCCCCGACAATGAAGACAATCCTGATGACGCAGATAGGCCGCAGCACGATTTGATGCTCGCGTTCGGTCCAGCAGGTGAAGCAGCGGGGATGACCAAGCGCGTCGTTCCGGTGCTTCAGTGCCAGGTGCACTACATCGTGGTTCACCTTTGTGGCTCCAAGTTCATCCCATCAGAGCAGGTGGACCCAGAAGATGCAGCGTGCCCCTTCTATCGTTCTTGCACGTTGCCCCTCCGCGTCGATCATGCCGACGTATGCAAGTGTTCGCCGTGGATGATTTACGAGCGCTCCCAAAAAGAAACATGCTGGTACGGAGCCGCCGTCGCTGGAACGCTGGGTACCACGAGGATCGCACCTGATCCTGCGGGCATCCCTGACGAGCGAGCATCTGAGGGAAAGTGAGACTCCACATTTAACACCTGTCGGCAGACGTGGAAACCGTGAGCGGCCTAGATTACGCTGCTCGTTGAGGTTCACCATGGATGCGAAAGAACGACAGGCGCTCGCTCCGTTCATCAGACAGGTTCTCCAGAGCGCCAGCAGCGGGAAGGGATCGCGCCCACACTACCTGACCTCCTACCAAATCGTCGAGCGCCTCCCAGCACCAGAACGCTCGACGCTCATCGCGACGTACGGGCGTGGAGGAAAGGGAGCCGGTAGGGCAGACACGGCGCCGGCCGTTATCGCCAAGGTGTTGAAGCACGAACTGGCCGGTGAGGTCGACGTTCAATATATGGATGTCAGTGGCACGCACTTCATGGTCGACGGCCAGGTCGTTGAGGCAGGCTACGGCGTTGTCGGCTTGTACCGGCTGCGCGACCAGGAGGATTCTCCGTAGTCTGGTTTCGTCCTCTCTGATGGACGACGGATGGCGCGACCATGATCGGCTGCGAGCGGCGTGCCGGCTCGCCTCCCAAGATGCTCTCGTCCAGAACAAGCTTCCCCTTATTGCGCGGTATGAAGCAGCTCCGGAAGACGCACTGTCAGTCGCCGATCGATGGGTTGGTGACGCGCCCCATGAAGAGAATGAGTCCGCTCACGTTGTCGCGAAGGAAGAACAAAAAGGGGTGGTCGGCGGTAAATTTGAACGGTTCTGGTGGCTCCCCGTCCAACCCAATCTCCTCGCCGACGGTCGTAGCGGCTGCGGCCTCGGTGCCCTTCTCATCGACTTTGACGAAGGCTTTGTGAAACACGTTGCTGATAAAGAGACGTTGCTCCGGTGTCGGCCCATTTGCTGCGATTCCGGTGAACTCTGCGCGGATGGGATCGAACGCGAGCGGCATGCCGAGTGCTTTGAGATTTTCGCCGAGCGACAAGGCTTTCGTGTGAATCTCGAAGCGTGGGAGAGACACCTCCGCGTACATGGAAGAGACCGCTCTCGCGTAGTCGTCAATTTTGCTTGCCGTAAGCGACGACTCGACATCGGCGAGCCCGTCGACAGCTTTCGGCAAAACGAACAGCATGGATGCGCTTTCGCCTTCGTAAGGCAACTCCAGGAGTTTGACTTTGCCCACTTCGGCCACGCGCGGATAGCCCGTATCATGCATCATCGGGACTTTCTTTTTCTGCGAGCGCGTGACGAAAAACGCTTGCGGATAAGTGCTTTCTTTTTCGAAGGGGTTGGCCCACGTAGCAAGAAAGTAGATCGCATTGACGACAACGAGTCGCGTTTGCTCATTGACCGAACCTGGCGGGAGAAGATCCTTGATGCGATGCTGGGTGCGCTCGTCGACCCATGTGTTGATGTGCGTGTGCGATGACTCCGCACTGCCCTTGAAGTTCAAGCCTAAGAGGCTTGCCCCGAACGACGTATCCGTCCACTCGATGTACGATTTATCGAATGCAAGTGTTTTTTCTCCGAAAAGCCGATTGGCGATGCGAAGGGTGATGGGGCGCGACGGACTCTCGAGCGCGCGCAAAAGGTAGCCCCATCGCGCACCTTCCGTTCGCGCGTCTCCATTCATGTGGAGCACAGTGCGTATTTGAGAATCGGTTTCGCCTTTGGCTCCCCCGGCGACCATTGCGAGGGCCGCACCCACGCTTGCTGGCGATATAGCGAGGTTGCCAGGCGTCCGGCCGACATGCCCCCAGAGGTCGACCGCAAAGGCGTTCGCGCCCTTCGCGAGCACGCGGGTCTCATTGGCGGGAGGCATTTTCATTGCTTTGGGCGGAGCCCAAGGTTCGACCTTTTCTGATTCTGGTGGCGCCGACGCCACGGGTTCCACCTTGTCTGCGGATCCCGCCGACGTTGTGGGCTCGATCTTCTCCGCTGGCAGCGACCGCAAGGGGCCGATCTTTTCCTTGCACCCGAGGGTGCCGACGATGAGTGAGGCTACCCAGAAAAGGCAGAATCGGGATGGTGCGATCATGGTGCGCGCAGGCTACACGGTTTTCGCTTGAGGCCTCCGGTCGCATCTCATGCCCATGAACGCAAGACGCGTACTTACGTAGACGACGAGGTGTCCGAAGTCTGCGTCATCTGAGACGCCGGGCACGGCAGGGCACGAATGAACCCAAATGAAACACTTGACGAGAGAGCCGCACTCCCGTGTCATGCGTCCGCGATGCTATACGCATCGCCCTTGTCTAACGGGTCGCATGCATTCTGCGTGAGAAATCGGTGACAGGCGAAAAGGAACGTCAGGAAGCAAAAATGAACAAGCTCACATCTCTCGTCGCGCTGGCAGGTTTGGTAGCCCTTTCATCGGGCTGCGCCATGTCCGCGAGCCCCGTGACCGGCTTCATCTACAATGGGAGCCAGGCACATCAGTCTTCAACGAGCAACAACATTGGCGCCAAAAGGGGCGAGTCTTGCTCGTCGTCAATCGTTGGCTGGATTGCTATGGGCGACGCTTCGGCCGCCAGCGCTGCCGCCGCGGGTGGCATCACGAAGATCTCCGTTGTTGACACGCAGGTCATGAGCATTCTTGGCATCTACGCCAAGTACTGCACCGTGGTTCACGGCGAGTAACCGTCTCTTTCACACGAAATACTGTTAGAGCGTGTTTACCGGCCGTCGCGAGCGAATTGAGGCTGCCGAACCCCTCGCAGGTTGTTCCCATCGTCTTTTTGCCGATTTGTGTCGCATCGCTTCGTTGCTTCTCCTTGAGCTGCACAAGCAGCTCTCGTCGAAGCGCCTTGCGCTGCTTGCAACTCGGCCAAAATACTCGGTCCGCAATCTGCTCGGGGCTCTCGGCGGAGCGCGAGGAGCCCGCGTAAGCGTACTATTCGTACGTGCGCAGACCGCAGCGCCCAACCGACGTATCGATTCGCGCAGCAGGCTGGTAAACATGCTCTTAGATGGCAGCCCGCGAGAACTCGTCGCGGGCTGCGCCATTTAACGGCGCACGTTTCGAGCGGGTTCGAGCGGACCCCACCGCGCGGCTTCGCTTCACTTCGTTTCGCTCGCCTTGCGGCTCCCCTTGGGCGGTGCTCGTCAGGCGCGCCGCTGTTTTCGGCGCCTTCGGCGCTGCCCGGCCGCCTTCGGCGGCACCTCAGTGCGCGCCTTCCTGCGCGCCGCCAGGGGAGCACTTCCTAGTGCCGCCCGGCAGAAGTTTTGTTGGACTTGCCCGGAAAGGGCGGCACGAGGAGAAGCCGCGGGAGCGGCTTCGGGGGACGGGGGGCGGAGCCCCCAAGAAGGGATAGTGCCGTTCGGGCGCTGCGAAGCAGCGCATCGCGCAGAAGTTCGGCGAATCCAGCCGAACTTCTGCCGAACGGCACAGCCCGGATCATTCACGACGACTCCGCGGAGAAGAGCCGATCCTCTTGCTGCGAAGGGCGTACGGCGCTCCTCGGACCTGCGGCGTACGTACAGTACGCCTCGGTCCTGCGGTACGGCGTGCGCCCTTCTCGCTGCGGTCTCGGCCTTCTAC
>WQYX01000169.1 GCA_009781005.1 Polyangiaceae bacterium
AAGGGCAGCCTCTAACCAGCTCATGCCCTCTTTCTCGCCGACATCCACCCCGATGGAAAGTCTCTCCCGCTGTCCTCTGCATGAGCGAGCTCTCTCCGCCTAATGGAGCGGCATTGCGGCTAGCCCCATCGGGCCATTGAACTTCGCCGCCGAACCGCTGCCATCAGAGTCCCCCGCTTCATCCCTTTTTCCCGCGAGCGTACTGACGCGGCAGGGGGCGGGCTCGATCTCGCGGATCACATGGCCATGCACTTCGGACACATAGACGTTGGCGGCCATATCCACGGCAATGCCACTGGGACGGTCAAAGGTGGCCCTCTTGCAGTCCGCGGTCTCCGTCTTGACGATCACGGGATTGGACCAACAGGACCTATTGCCTTGGCCGGCGTAGATGCGGATCGCACCCTCGGCATCGACTTCGAAGATTGTATGATTACCAATGTCGGTAACATAGAGGTTGCCATTTGGTCCGAGTGCAATTCCGGCTAGAGTACAGAAACTCGCCAGCGACCCGGAATCGTTATCCCCACCTGCCAGCGTTGAGACGACATAGCTTTTCGGGCTCGGCAGCGAATTCTTCACCGGAGGACTCCGTGAGCCCCCGTCAACACGGCTGGAGATTGGGACAACGGGTGCGACGGTCATCCCACCGCTACCTCCGCATGCAGAAAATGCCAAGATCATGGCCAAAGCCGATAGCAATGTCTTTTTCATCATTCCCATTTATCCACTTAGGGCTTCGGAATACGGAATGTGCTGACCATCATCGAGCCGCTCAATACGTAGACGAGCGACAAGGGATGAAGCACGAAGGGACCGAGCTCGGAAGCGCCGAACCAGAGCGCATCACCCACGTGCCCGCCATAAAATGCGATGCCGAGCATGAGCACAATGGCGAGGCTGGTTGGAATGGGTGTCCCTTCATAATATTTCACCTTGCCTTTTTCGTCCGATAAGGCAGCGGCGGTGACGTTGTAACGCGCGAGGCGGCTAATCCCGCATGCGACGAAGTAACAGAGAATGACCGCGTCCCAGCCGCCGCGAAGGCCCAGCGCAAAACCAAGAGCCGCGGGCGCAACGCCGAACGATACGATGTCTGCGAGCGAGTCGAGATCGGCGCCCAGCGGCGACGACTTGCGACGCCAGCGCGCAACCATTCCGTCGAGCGCATCGCACGCGAGTGCGAGCGGCAAGAGCCCGAACGCTGCCCATATTTTCCCAGCATCCGCAGTCGCGACGTAGCTCATGCTGACGAGCACGGCGCCCGTACCGGACGCCGCATTGCCGAGCGTAATGAGATCGGCAAGCGCAAACGTCCGCACCATGGAGAAAGGCGGCTTGCGTGACGAAGGCCCCCGCAACTCGAGCTGCATCGACGGATCATCATCGTTGGGCTCACGTACCATCGCTGCAATGCCGAACGACATCAGGTTAGCGCTGGGACTGCAAGCGGTGCTTCGCACGGCGCAAGACCGCTTTCAAGTTGACGCGAGTTCGAGGCGGCCGGCGAGGAGCGGACCGGAACAGCCTGCTTCGGCTTTGGTGCGTGTGCTGGTAGCACACGCACACGCCGTCGCACGGCTCCAGCAGAGGACCGCACCGCAGCCGCTAACGATGAAATCGCGGCAAATCGAAAGCGGTCTAGCTGATTGGCACGCGGCACGCTGCCGGCCTACCTTCCCCCAACGGAGCACGGGACCAGGATGGAACCGAAGACCGCCGCCGAGATCTTGCGGCGAACGCTGAAGGACCCGAAAAAGCCAATGACCGTGGCCGACGCCTCCGTCGCAAGCGGCCTGCCCGAACGCGACGCCGAAGCAGGGCTCACGTGGTTGACCGCCGAGTACCGCGGCCACCTGCGCGTCACTGAAGACGGCGATCTCCTTCGCCTGTTCCCCTACGGATTCGAAAAGCCGTGGGAGACGCGCGAGACCTTCGCGCGCATCGCTGCGGCGGTTGGAAAAAGCCTGCTTGGCGCCGGAAGGTTCATCGTGCGCGCATGGCTGCTCATCGTCATGGTCGCCTACGCGGTCATCTTCGTCGGGCTCCTCCTTGCCCTCACCTTCTCGCGGCAATCGAACGACCGCGACGATCGCTCGCCCGGTCTCGCCATTCTCGGCGGTCTCTTGCGAATGATCGGCGACGCTTTTTTCTGGATGTTTCATCCATTCTCGCCGCTCTACGTCGGTCGCGGCTACGGCTACGCGTACGCCGATGATCGCGCGCGGCAACGTACGCATGCGCGGCGTATGCGCGCGAACGAACCTCCATCGATTCCGTTCTACGAGAAGGTCAATCGCTTCGTCTTCGGCCCCACGCCGCCGCCCGTCGATCCACAAGAAGCACGGGCGCGCATCCTCACGGAGATCCGCGCGAAGAAGGGACGCATCGGGCTCTCCGACGTGATGCGCGTCACGGGTCTGCCTCGCGACAAAGCCGACCCGCTGATGGCGAAACTGATGCTCGATCACGACGGCACAGTGGACGTCTCCGAAGGCGGCGGGATCGTCTACCGCTTCGAAACACTTCGTCGCACCGCCGCAAGCGAAGACGTCATGCCTTCACCGCGACCCGCGTGGGACTCACCCGCGGTGCTCCCGCCGCTCACCGGCAACGGTGGCGGCGCCAACGTGGGGATCATCCTCTTGAACGGGTTGAACCTTCTCGCGAGCGCATGGGTGATGGCGAACGGCCTCACGCTCTCGAACCTCTTGCTGCTCTTCTCGAAGAAGCCTCCGCCCGTGCTGCCCGACGACGGCTTGCCTCTCGTGCTCGGTCTCGTGCCGTTCGTCTTCTCCCTTGCGCTCTTCGTGTTGCCGGCACTTCGCGCGGCGTTTCGCACGCGCAAAGCCAAACACGTGGCGCAAGAGAACGCGCGACTCGGCATCCTGCGCGAGGTGCTCACGCGCGCGCCCAAGGGCGAACCCGTGCCCGACGAAGCGCTGCGCGCGGTCTATCGCGTGGCCACGGGTGACGAGCCGAGTTCGAAAGAGATCTCGAGATGCGTCGTGGAGCTCGGTGGCGACGTCGACACCGGACCCGAGGGACAGGTGCGTTATCGCTTCGCCGATCTCGAAGCCGAGGCCGAAGCTCTCGAAGAAGAACGCGCGCAAGCATCCGAAAGTGAAGCTCGCCTCGGCCGCGTCGTCTTCGCAAGCGACGACTGACCGCTTTCGATTTGACACGATCTCGCGAACTCATTTGGACTCTACACACAAATAATTTGACAAGTAAGCTGTTCAAGAACTAAAGTACCCGCGCTTGGAGTAATGCCTGCGGCTCGTACTCCGCGCCGCCCATGTCGCTGCAGGTGCCTCGTTAATGGAGGAATAAACGTAGGCGCTCATCGTTTGGAGACGCCGATCCCCAGACAGGTAGCTCTGTTTGTTTTTGTCACTGTCGCGATCATGGTCGGGCTCGCTCGGCCGATTCTTTGAGTGTTTCGAATGTCGCGTATCGCGTGCATGTTGCATGTACCATTTGCATGCGTCACTGCGCGCGACGGAGTCCGGTTCATCGGAACGGGCTCAACGAAGGAGACGCTATGCAGGCTGGAACGGACATCAAATTCAAGGTTGGTGACAAGGCCGTGTACCCCGCTCAAGGGGTTGCCGAGGTCATCAAGATCGAGGAGAAGGACATCGCCGGCACGCGCCAGCGTTTCTACGTCCTTCGCATTCTCGATACCGATCGGAAAATCATGGTTCCGGTTTCCAACGCGGGCGCAGTCGGGCTCCGCCAAGTGATCAGCGAAGAGGAGATCCGCGAGATCTTCGACATTCTGAAAGAACGCACGATCGCATTCGACAACCAGACGTGGAACCGTCGCTATCGCGGTTTCATGGACAAGATCAAAACCGGCTCGATTTACGACGTGGCGGAGGTGTTGCGCGATTTGTACCGCCTGAAGACGGACAAGCAGCTCTCGTTCGGAGAGCGCCGCATGCTCGATACGGCGCGCACGCTCATCGTGAAAGAGATCGCCATTGCACGCGAGCAGACCGAAGATCAGGTCAAGGACGAGATCGAATCCATCTTCGTCAATTAGACCGCTTTCGATTTGCCGCGATCTCGTCATCGACGGCGCCTTCGGCGCTGTCGGCCTCGCCTACGGCGGGACCTCAGGGGGGCCTGCGGTGCGGTCCTCAAAGCCCTTCAAGGCTATTCCGGTCCGCTCCTCGGCCCCGCCGGGAACCCCGAGCAGGTTGCGGACCGAGTATTTTGGCCGAGTTGCGAGTAGCGCGAGGCGCTCCGACGAGAGCTGCTTGTGCAGCTTGAGGAGGAGCAACGAAGCGATGCG
>WQYX01000170.1 GCA_009781005.1 Polyangiaceae bacterium
ACGTAACGCAGACCCGGGCTGGCTCGTACTCGCTCGAGGTCTCGAAAAGCTCGAGATGCTCACTGCGGGTTGGCGTTTCCGAAAAGCAAGCGAAAGATCCGATCGATGATGAGGGCAGGCCCCTACACAAACGCATTTGACGGATCGATCAGAAGGGCAGGCACGGGGGCCCGCCCCTACACAAACGCATTTGGTAGGGGCTGCCCTCCGTGGCCGCCCTTCTTCGATGTAGGCAGCGCGAGTTCGACGGCGCGTGGCGCCGAACCATCCCATGCGCAGAACGTTGCCTCGGCCCCATGTTCGCCTACTTCGATGACGAGGTGCGTTCGTGCAGCGCGGTAGTGGAACTCGGCGTCCGGCTCTTCTTCCGCCCACGAGCCGACGTTGACGTACGTGGCGTCACCCGCGGGCGACACCGTTGGCACGTGCGTGTGTCCCATCACGACGAACGCTGCGGGGAACAGGCGCGCGAGATGGGCAGCGCGCTCGATCATCACCTGTGCAGGATCGACCGCGCGCTGCGCCGACAAGTAGCGATTGAGCAGCGACCAAGTGACGAGCACACCGAGTGTGCCCCAGACGATATGGCCGCGAACCGCGGAGAACGTAGCGAGCGCGACGAACGCGACGGCCGAGAGCAATGCGAGCGCAAGCTGATCGAGCAGGACGCTTGCGAGGATCCCGCGGATGGATGACGAGATGGGTGCAACCTGCAACGAGAGCAGCGCGCGCAGCTTGTCTTTGCCGATGCGCGTGGCCTCCGCGAGCTTCATGATGCGCTGCTCGTGCTCGGCGCGCAGGATCGCGGCAGCCTCCGACAGATATGCGCGCCGCAAGCGAAAGAGCGCCATCACGGCCAACGTGAAGCGGCAAACGAGCCTGACCATGCCGAGCACGCCGAGCCTGAGACCGAAGCCGATGTAGAAGAGGAGGCCGACGTGTTCGTGGCCGTACTCCTTCATGCCGACGGTGCGCCGAACGACGAAACGGAGAAAGGTGTCGGAGAAGCATCGCGCGACGCGGCGCGGATCGAGCGGCGAGAGCGGTGACATGACGTGGGCCGTTGCGCAGAACGCATCGTACTGATGCCCATGCTCGATGTACGCCACACCGTCGCGGTAGAAGAACCATGGATTGAACTCGATGCGCGAAAAGAAACTCTCTCGATCGAGCGATGAATTTTCCAAAGAGGCGAGGCCAAAGAGGATCTCGCGGAAGTCGTTCTTCACGCTGTCCCAGTAGAACTCGATGTCGTGGTTGCCGTGCACGAGCGTTAGCGCGTGACCGTCGGCAACGAACGAACCGAGCGCGCGAAAGACATCCGCATGTCGCTCTGCGACGCGATGAAGCTTGAGCCTCGCGTGATCGGCTGCATTGCCGAGACCGTGCTCGCGCTCTTCTTCGGTGGGCGGCGTCTCGAGCGCGACGCGAGAGGTTGGTTCGGCCGGAATGGTCATGCCGACGAAGTCGATGAAGTCCCCAGCGATGACGATTCGCCACCGCGCGGCGCGCGGACGCATGCGCCGATAGTGCGCGAGCAGGTGCACGAGATCGAGATCGATCGAGGCGGAACGACGCGCCTTGTTCTCGGCGCCATCGAGGATGTCGCTCCCAAGATGGACGTCAGAGAAAACGAGGAGGCTTTCGGACTCGGACAGCGAGGGACTCACGCGCATCCTGCATGCCCCGAAAGCACGCACGATGCCGTCACACTTTGGTTATTGTTCGGTGACGCTCGCAGCGACAACGCGAACGGCCTCCGCGGCGATCAGAGCTTTCGGTTTTTGAACAGATCCGCGAACGTGCCGAGCGACGTGGGTGCGGCCGCTTTGCCGCGTGCGGCTTCGTAGTCGGCGCGCTCTTCGGCATCCCGGGCGCCTTTCATGGAGAGACGGAGACGGCCCTCGCCAGTTTCGAGCACCTTCGCGGTGACCTTCGTGCCCTCGGGAAACGCCCTGCGAAGATCGGTGCCGCGCGGCACGCCGATTTCGGCGTTGGGAACGAGACCGCGCCCGGCGCGCCCCTTGGTGCCGTCGATCTGCACGAACAGACCGTACGACTCGATGCGTTCGACGACGCCGCTCACGATCGCGCCGACTCGTATCGACGCGTTCATCACGACCGTGGCGCCGATCTCCGCGCCGTCCGGTGCAGGCACGAGCGAGATCTTGCGCGACGCGCGATCGATCTTCTTGACGACGACGCGCATCTCTTCGCCGTCCGCGATCTTCGCACCGCGGCCGATCTCCGAGACGTGGACGAGCCCTTCGACGCCAGGTGCGAGCCGTACGAAGACACCGAACTCCGTGCTGCGCGTGACCGTGCCTTGAGCCACGCGCCCCTCGACGATGGGAAGCTCCGCCCACGGATCGACCGTGAGGGCCTTGAGCGACAGCGTGATCTTCTTCGTGGGCGCACCCGGGCGCGCAGGCTCGATGTCCTTGACTTCGCGCACCTGCACTTCGACCGCGTCGCCGGCCTTGAGCGCGTCGCTCACGGCAACGCTGCGATCGTGCGCGATCTCCGAGCGAGGAATCAGACCTTCCACGCCGCCGAGATCGACGAACGCGCCGAAGTCGCGCACGCCCGAGACCGTTCCGGTGAGAACGGCGCCCGGGACGATCTGACTCATCACGTGCGCCGCCATCTCGCTCGCCTGCTGCTGCAAGAACGCGCGGCGCGAGACGACGACGTTCTTCCCTCCATCGCGGATGTCGGTGACCAGAAATTGGAGCGTCTGGCCAATGAAGGCTTTGACATTTGCCTCGTCGACGCGAACCTGATCGATTTGCGACATCGGGCAGAAGGCGCGCGTGCCGCCAAAGTCGATATCGAGACCGCCCTTGTTCACCCCCGTCACTTTGCCGTCGACACTGAGGCCCGCGGCTTTCGCTTGTTCGAGAGCGGCAATGCTCGACGGCTTGCCCATGGATCGACCGAGGCGGATGACGCCGCGCTGCGGGTCGACTTCGACCACGTGCGCAACGATCTTGTCGCCTTCCGAGAGCGCAATGGTGCCCTCCGGATCGCGCAGTTCGTCCGCTTCGAAAAATGCTTGCAGTTTGCCATCGAGCTCCACGAAGACCGCGTCGCGTCCGACCTGAACTACGACGCCCTCGAGCCGCTCGCCGACGCGCGGCGTGCGACGCCTCTTGGGCGTGACTCTTTCACGTTCGAACAGCACAGCGAAGGAGTCTTCTTTCTCGTCGGTCATGGCAACGCCTCCCTAGCACGCAAAGGCGCCTCAGAGCGCTCTCATGGTCACCGGCGCAAGGGCATGTTAAGGCAATGCTCGTTCTCATGGCTGCCACACCCGATCTCCCGACTTCGCGCTGGCTCGAGCTTCTGAAGAAGCGCCGAGAGCGCATGTACGACGATGCGCTCGATCTCTCGATGCCGATCGCGTGGGCGAGCACGGAGGAACAGAACGGCGCGATTGCTTTCTTCAACGCGGCTTTTCGCGCCGAAGAATCGGGCCTGCGTCAGGCGCACGAGATCGCCTCCGAAGTGGAGAGCTCAGATCCGGAGCTCGCCGAAACGCTGCGCCTCTACGGCGATGAAGAAGGTTGGCATCGCGAATTGCTCACGCAGTTTCTCCCCTATATCGGCGGCGAAGTTCGACCCATGGGGCCAACCACGAGCACGTTCTATCACCTCTATGCGCGCGCCAAGCGTCACGAGACCATCGTGCTCACGAACCTCATGTTCGAAACGATCGGATCAACGACGTACCGCATCGCGCTGCGCACCGCGAAGCAGCACCCGGCCATTCGCCAGATGCTCACGATCCTCACGCGCGATGAGTCTTTCCACGTGCCGCTCAACGCGCATTTTCTCCGCCGCGTCCTCGCAAACGAGGGCAAGCTCGCGAAGCTCCGTCTCGCGGGGCTCTACCACCTGCTCACGGCGAGCCTGATGGCGTCGGCCGCGGCGAGCCGGCGTCGCACGAAGGTCTTCGACAACATCCCATTCGACACGCTCGCTCGCGCGTACGCCGAACAGCTCGGCAAGCTTTTCGTTCACGCACCGGATCTCGGGCTCACTCCGTCGCGCGCCTTACTCGCAACCGTTGGGTTGCATCGCGCCGACTTGATGCACGACGCCGACGTGCTCTCGATCGAAGCCGCGGAGCGCGCCGCCGACCGCTCGAACGTCATCGTCTAGAGTAGGTCCCGGTAGGGACGGCCCTTTTGGGCCGCCCCCCGGACAGAACCCGGCGAGCGGATTTCCCGCACCGGGCTCCCACTTCGGGTCAACGGGTCGCAAAGCGTCTCTCCGTCCAAGGGTGATA
>WQYX01000171.1 GCA_009781005.1 Polyangiaceae bacterium
CAAACCGTTGCGAGCGACACGAGGTCGAGGCTTTTTCCGAGGAGCGCGCGGAGCGTACTTGAAGTACGTGAGCACGCACCGCAGGAAAAAACGAAGAGATCGTGGCGCGCAGCAGGTTTGCAGAGACGCCCTCAAGAGCCGGTGACGACGAACACAATCTCGAGGCGTGCGTTGTGTTCGCGGCCACGTGCATCCCGCAGATCGACGAGCGGCGCGCGCGTCCCGGCCTGTTCGACCTTCACGCGCGCGCTCGGCGCTCCGCCGTCGACGAGAGCACGCACGACGGCCTCGCCGTGCTTCTTGTCCCCGGACGCGGAAGGCGAATGGGCATCGTGGATGACGACCTGCACGCCAAAGTCTGGGTGGGCGGCGGAAACTCGTCCGAGCTCCTTGACCGAAGCTTCGGCGTCACGCGAGAGCACGTCGCCCTGGAAGGCTCCGTGCAGGGTCACGACGACGCCGCGCTCGTCTCGAGACGGTGCGAGATCGGAACGCGGGCGGCTTGCCGTCGTTGGCGCTGCGACCGATTGCGACAGCTCACCAAGAAGCGCGTCTCCTTGATCGTCGGACGTGGTCGCAGTGCTGCGTCGTGCTTTGGTGAGCGACGCAAGGCAGGCGGCACGAACGCGAGCAGCCGCATCGATCGGCGCCTTCGCTTTGCCGGTCTCCATGTCCTTTTCGAGCGATTCAACCGCCGCATCCGCTTCGGCGAGGCCGGGAGCGTCCGGTGAGACGAGGCGCGCGGCGCTGCAGAGAAGACGAGCCTGCATGGCGAGCGATTGGGCGGCGACGAGCCGTGCACGCATGCGTTCGCTATCGGCCGGGCCACTCGACGGCGGAACCTCCATCTCACGCGCGATGCGAATTTTTTTCTCGAGATCGCTCGACTCGCGGTCCAACGTGGTGCGCTGCGCAGAGAAGCGACGGATCTGTTCGCTCGCTCGAGCGAGAGCTTCGTTCGCGCTTGCTTCGTCTTGTGTTGCGCGCGACAGCCGCGCGAGGATCGTGGCGTGCGCGTAGGCCGCAACGGCACGGTCGGCATGCAGTTCGGCGCCCGTCTTATCGCCACCTGCTGCGGCGTCTCTCGCGAGACGGAGCTCCTGGTCAGCCATCGCAAACGCTTGCGGTGCCATGCTCTGCGCGTCGCGCCCTACGAGGGTTCCGCGGACTTTCTCTGCATCGGCAACGCGCGTGCTGATGATGCTTCGGCCACCGCAAGCGAGGAGCGAAAGCGAAAAGATGCAGAGTGCACGCAAAGGCAAGCCCCGAATCATCGTGCGCCTCCGTCCCCTGCCGCGTCTCGGTCTTTGATCTTCGTGGTCGCTTTCGGCGCGCCCGCGTCCGCGGGCTCGTTTGCGCTCTTGCTCGTGCGCGCGGGCGCCTCTTTCGATTCGCGTTCGAGTTTGTCGAGCTCTGCGCGCAATCGCCCGCTCTGCGCGATGCTCTCCTCGAGCAAGGCGCGTTCGCGGTCGGCCTGGGCACCTGCGTCGTTCGCCGATCGGCGCACGCTTGCTGCTTTCTCTTCCGCGCTGACCGCTCGCAGCGCGCCCTTTGCCGCCGTGGCCCACGTGAGGGCGAGACCGTCGGCGAGCCGCGCGTGAGGCTCGTCACCGGCCGCGCGAAGCTTTGCCGCGCGCTCGAGAGCCGCGCGCGACTTGGCGACGAGCTCGGTTGCGACGTCCTTCTTCGGCGACGCCTCAATCTCTTTGAGCGTGGCCTCTGCAAGAGAACGATCATCGGGACTTGCGACCGCGGAGCCGCCGATCACAAGGGCCGCCACGAGCGTCAACGCCGCGAACGCGCGGATCCTCATCATGAGTGCCGATTACAGCCATCGGCGCGAAGGAGCAAGAAGGCACCCCTTGCCGCGGTTGGGCGTGCACCGTAAACGTGATTCCCATGTCGACGGAGGGTGGCGCGCGCCGCCGCGTTTCTTGGGACGAGTACTTCATGAACATCGCGCACGAAGTCGCGACCCGCGCAACCTGCGACAGAAAGCACGTGGGTGCCGTCATCGTGCGCGACAAGTCGATCCTCGCCACGGGATATAACGGCTCGATCCGCGGGCTTCCGCACTGCGATGACGAGGGGCACCTCATCGAAGATGGCCACTGCGTCCGCACGGTTCACGCGGAGGCGAACGCCATCGTGCAAGCTGCACGCAACGGCATGCGCATCGACGGCAGCGCGATCTACGTCACGGCGTCACCCTGCTGGGGCTGTTTCCGGCTCATCGCGAACGCCGGCATCGTGAAGATCGTCTTCGGCGAGTTCTACCGCGACCCGAAGATTTTCGACGTCTCGCAGCGCATCGGCATCGAGCTCGTCGACTTCTCTTCGCAGCGCATCGGCATCGAACTCGTCGAGTTTTCAAAAACCACTCTGTGATAAAACGCTTGCGGTGCTCGGCATCGGACAGATCGTCAACGGGAAGTACAAACTGCTCCGTCTCCTCGGTGATGGAGGGATGGCGTCGGTTTACGAGGCGGAACACCTCGGCCTCGGAACTCGCGTTGCCATCAAGTTTTTGCACGCTGCTCTTCTACGTCGACCCGGTTTGATCGAGCGCTTTCTTCAGGAGGCGCGCGTCTCGGCGCAGATCCGGAGTCCGCACGTCGTGCAGGTCGTCGACGTCGATCGCACGCAAGACGGTTTCGCGTATCTCGTCATGGAGTTGCTCGAGGGCGAGACGTTGTCGACCGTGGTTCGGCGCCAAGGGCGCCTTGGCAGCACGACGGCGCGCGAATACACGTTGCAGATCCTCGAAGCGCTCGAGGCGGCGCACGCGCTCGGCGTCATTCACCGCGATCTGAAACCCGACAACGTCTTCGTCACGTTCCAAGGCGGGCACGCGGTCCTCAAGTTGATCGACTTCGGCATTGCGAAGTTGAAGCGAGCGGAGGGTGACAAAGATCTCACCGCTGCCGGCACGCTCATGGGCACGCCAGAGTACATGGCGCCCGAGCAGGCATACTCGGCCGACAAGGTCGACGTGACGGCCGATCTCTACTCGGTCGGTGTCATGTTCTACGAGATGCTTGCCGGCGTCCCGCCGGTGCACGGCGACGATCCGCGCGTGGTCATCGGCAAGGTCGAACGCGGAGAGATCACTCCGCTCGTGCACGCGGCACCGGATACGGCGCCGGAGCTTGCGGGGTTCGTGCATCGAGCCATGGCGCCTCAACCTGCGTTGCGCTTTTCATCGGCCACCGAGATGCGTCTCGCGCTCGAGGCGCTGACGATGAAGAGCGACAGCCGCGCCACGCTCAAGCTCGCGGCGGCTCAAGAGGGCGAGCGCAAGCCCGAGGTAAGCGTGCAGGATGCACCCGTGCAGAATGCAACGCAGCCGCTCGAGGTAAGCGTGCAGAATGCACCCGTGCAGAATGCACACATAGAGCAGACTGCAGAGCGTGGCGGCACCGTGATGGGAGCCCCCGCGGCGTCGGCATTCACGCAGGGCGCTCCTCAGCGTTTCTCGGGCGCTCTAGCGCCGCCCGGCGATGTTGCGTACGGCGCGCCCCCCGGGCCCATGCCGGGGCCACCGCTCTATGCTCGTGCGCCTTTCGAGTCGCACGCGTCACGCCCGCGCAAAGGGTCCGGGCTCATCGCCGTCCTTGCGGTCGTCGCGTTTCTGCTCGTTGCGGGAGCGGTCGTCGCGTACGTTCTCGGAAAGAGACCGAGCGAACCCGCCGCGACCGAGCCGTTTGCGCCGCCGCCGCCCCTTACTGCCGCGCCGCCGCCCATCGCAGCCCCGCCGCACGCGGCGGAGCCCAGCGCGCCCCCCGCGGCTGCGGTGTCGCTCAAGCCCGCGAGCGTGCCTGCACCGCCGCACCCGGCGGCGCCCGCCGCACCCTCGAACAAGCCGGCGCCGAGTTCTTCGGTTCCATCCGCGCCTTCTTCGCGACCACCGCCGCCCTTCGGTTTCCCGGCGGCGTTGCCCAGCGCCTTTCCGCTGCCGAGCGCGATCCCTTTGCCGAGCGCGTTCCCGTTTCCGAGCGCCTTTCCGGGCATCCCGTGGCCGGCTCCGTCGCAGTAGACCGCTTTCGATTTGACGCGATCTCATCGTTGGGGCCTGCGCTGCGGTCCTCAAAGCCATACAAGGCTGTTCACTCCGCTTCGCTCCGTCGCTCTCACTGTACTCCGTCCACTTCGTGGACTCCGTACAGTTCGAGTCCGGTCGCATCCCATGCCCCGCCTCGACCTCGCGTCAACTTGAAAGCGG
>WQYX01000172.1 GCA_009781005.1 Polyangiaceae bacterium
CGCGCGCCCTTGTTGGTCTTGCCGCCCGCCCCCGCGCCCCCTCGCTCCTCGCCCGCCCTCTGGCACTGCCTGCCAAAGTCCTCCCACCTCTGCCCCCACACCTCCTGCGGCACCCCCGCCTCCTCAGTACGCAGTTCCTCCACTGTGGACATCTCATCCTCTGGAACTTCGTTCTCTCGATTGTCCGTCGTGGGATTCTGTCGGTGGTCCGTCATGGGAGGCTCCTATTTATTCTCTTCTATAAGTCTCTAAGTCTCTCTATAAGCTACCGAAACTCGACCGTATCGCCCACGGCACTTGAGGGGGTAGGGGACGTGGGGCGTCTCACGGCGGGAGGTCTCGCGGCGGGAGGTGCGGGCGAAGGCGGAGTCACCGCGGGTGCTGCCGGTTCGACGAGAGGCGCATGAACGGCGGGCCGGGCGGGTAAAAGTGACGCGGGGTCGAAGTAACCGAGGCCGTAGAGCACCCATAGAGCTAGAACGGAAGAGGCCGCCAAAATCAAGCCATAAATTGCAACGCTCTTCCACGTCATCCCCGTACGGCTGACGGCGGGCGGCTTCTGGGCCGATTCCGCGGCGGCCTTCGCGCGCGCGGCCGCGTTGCGTTTCTCGGCGCGCAACGCGCCCTGTTCCGCCATGTCGGCTCGAATGGAGCGGACGATTTCATCGAAGGGGCCCTCGCGAAGTTCGCTCAGGGCCGCTTCCCCGAAATCTCGACGGAAGGTGAGCTCCGCCTCCTCGCCCAGGAGGTCCACGCGCAGCTCGCGCACGGCTTCCTCCGTAAGTTTCTCCGCCATGGCACGCACCTCCTCGTCCGTGGGACCTTCCGAGGGGTCGTCGTCTTCATCGTCTTCTTGACCGTCGGCCTCTTGCTGGGGCGGTCCCGACACCGCATCCGCACGGCCTTCTCCGGCTCGGCGCTCGGCGGCCATCTCCTCGGCCTCTTCCGCGATACAGGCTCGCATGGAGCGGACGGTCTCTCTGGACGGGTACTCTCGAAGGAAATTCAGGATCGTCGTCTCGCGATCTCGTCGGAAGGCGAGCAACTTCTCCCCCATATTCTCGCCCAGGAGGTCCGGCCGGAACGCGCGTATGGCGTCCTCCGTAAGCTCCTTACTTAGAGCCCGCAGCTCTTCGTCCGTGAGGCGTTTTGAGGACTCGGCAGCCAGCGTCGCTTCCGCTTCTTCGATTTGGGCGCGAAGGGAACGGATCGTCGTGTACTTTTCTGACGATTTTTCTTCCTCGTCGTTTTGCGGGGGATCGGGCAGTTTTGCTTTTCCGTTACCCCGGCGCAACGTCCCGTCTCCCCGCTGGGCAACCACCATATCCTTATCTTTGCCATACACTCGATCTTCGGATTGCGATACGGCCGTTGGCTCGACTCGCTCCGTCGTCGGGAATCTGACTCGGCCGTTCACGTCGGCTTCGTCGGCGCTCGAGATTGGATTCGAGGGTACCGAAGACCCTAAAGAATCAAAGTATGCATCGATAGAGCTCGATGACTCTTGAGGGTTCGACAACTCAGGATTCTTGGTGCGCTCTCCTGAATCGTGTTCGTTCGCACCGTCGGTATCGGCTCGTTGAACGCGATGAGCGGTATCGCGCTCGGTCTCGGCTTTCCCAAAATTCTCTTTCATCAAAGTCGAGACTCTCCCGTCCGGCGACGTTCGATTCTCCACTTCCTCGATGTCGATCCGCTGCACGTCGATGTCGATCCGCTGCACGTCGGCCGCGTGCCCGTCTTCCATCTCCGGCAGATAGTGACAGACGTAAAGCTCGTGAACCTCTCTTGCCCTCCACATACCCTCCTCTGCCGACAGCCGCAACGAAGCATCTTGTTCGAGCAGCGCGTCGACGAATTCGCTGACTTCGATAGGAATGCTCGGATCAACGGATATGAGGGAAAGCACTTTGATGCCGATGGTCTTATATAGGCTAATGAACGTGCCGTCGTATTCGTCGGCAAACGGTCGCTTGCCCGTCACCATCTCATAGGCTATGACCCCGACCGCGTAGACGTCGGACTTCCCGTCGATATCAAATCCGCGACGCTGTTCGGGCGAAGCGTAACATACTGTCCCGACGAACGAACCCGCATCCGGAGTACGTTCCTCGTGCAGAAAAATACCGAAATCGAAGATCTTCGTGATGAGACCCGTTGGAGTTTGGATGACGAGGATATTTTCAGGCTTTATATCCCTATGAGTGATACCAGCCTTGTGGGCCCTGGCCAGAGCAGAAAGGATCTGAGCCACGAGGACGAGCATCTCTGCAACCGGAAACTTTTTCCGCATGCGGAGAGCCTCGCGCAACGTCTGTCCTCTCGCGTACTCCATTTGCATGAAGGGAAGACCCGCAGGACTGGACAAGCGACCTTGTTGCAAAACTTTGACAATGCCCGGGTCCTCTAACCCCGCCAGCACGCGGGCTTCGTGCTCGAAGCGCTTCACGTAGCGTTCGTCGCGAGCCAAATGGGGGCGGAGAACTTTGAAAACGGACAAATTTTTGAGATTGCGATTTTCAACGAGGAACACCTGGCCCGAGGCCCCCGAGCCAAGGATCTCCTTAACGTCGTACACCTGCTCATGGTATCGCAGGGTGTTGCCCTCTAGGACAATGGGATCACTCTTGCTCATTGGAGCACCCTCGCTCGAAGCACTTCCCGCAGGCCTAACCTCGTTCGACGGGCAACTTCTCGCACCATGAAAGCGCAGCTTACAATCTGCGGCGGCGAAGTGTCATGTGATTTCTGCATGCGATCGAATATCGCATTTCTAAGGTCGGCAGATGTAATCCTATGTAAGCAATTGTGACTCCCTATTGGGGATCCAACGACGCATTTGTACTCCACGAAGGGGTACACTCTCGCCGTAATGCGTGCGGTGTCCCTGATGTCCGCGGCCGGGTCGCGTCCGTCGCCGGACAGGGGTTGTGACGCAGCGAACATCGCGAAATCCCGAGATGCGATCGATGGCCCACACCGTGCCCTTTAGTCGTGCCGAGCCCCATGCTACGTTTCGAATCCATGAACACCGCGCGTCACCTCAAACTCGTCGTCGACCGGAGACCGCAGAGTAGGCGTGGCTGGGAGCTCTCCGAGGAGACCATGCCCCAGTCCGTCCCGCACAATAACGCTTTAGGGTTGATAGAAGAGATTCTCTCGTTTCGGGCGCGCAGTTGGCTGAACACGCAAATTGCGCGTGATTTGGCCATTCGTTGGGATGAGAACAATCCCAAAGTTGGCGTTGATCCGGATGTCTGCGTGCTCCGCCCGGCACCGAAAGACGGCATGAATTTGAGCAGCATTCGCACGTGGATACCAGGTCATGAGGCACCGATTTTTGCCGCTGAAGTGGTGAGCAATACGAATCCGCGCAAGGACTATGAGATGGCGCCTGAGAAGTACGCGGCGAGCGGAACAGGAGAATTATGCATCTTCGATCCGATGCTTGCGGGCCCCAAAAGCCACGGCGGGCCATATCGACTCCAGCTTTGGCGCCGCGGCGAAAACGGGGAATTCAGGCGAATTTATGCGGGCAGCGGCCCGGTCTATTCCCCTGCGCTCAATGGCTATCTGGTGCCCGTCGAGGGCGGTCGCAAGTTGCGAATTGCCGACGATGAGGCAGGCCTTCACTTGTGGCCCACCGCGGAAGAAGCCGCGCGCGCCGAGAAAGAAGTCGAACGGAAGGCCAAAGAGGAGGAGCGCGCAGCGAAAGAAGAGGCTCTTGCGCGCATCGCGTTGCTTGAAGCGGCTCTTCACAAAGCCACGAAGGAGTAGGAGAGGAATTCCCGCCCGCGCGTCCTGATGTCCGCGGCCTGGTCGCTTCCGTCGGCGACAGGGGCGCGGGCACCGCGAAATCCCGCGAACCGCGCGAAATCCCGAGGTGCGATCGATGGCGCACGCCGTGCTCTTTAGTCGTGCCGAGCCCGATGCTACGCTTCGAATCCATGAACACCGCGCGTCACCTCAAACTCGTCGTCGACCGGAGACCGCGAAGCCGGCGTAGCTGGGAGCTCTCCGAGGAGACCATGCCCCAGTCCATCGTGCACAATGAATCCACAGGGTCGATAGAGGAGATTCTCTCGTTTCGGGCGCGCAGTTGGCCGAACACGCGAATTGCGCGCGATTTGGCCATTCGTTGGGATGAGAGCAATCCCAAAATTGGGATTGATCCGGATGTCTGCGTGCTCCGCCCCGCGCCGCCTCTGGAAAATGGAG
>WQYX01000173.1 GCA_009781005.1 Polyangiaceae bacterium
CCGTCGCGAGCGAATCGAGGCTAGGGCGGAGCGCGAGGAGCCCGCGCAAGCGTACTCTTCGTACGTGCGCAGGCACCGCAGCGCCCAACCGACGAATCGATTCGCGCAGCAGGCTGGTAAACACGCTCTGAGAAAAGTGAAGCTTAGACTTGCTCGATGCATCCCTCCGCGCGTATGCGGAAATGAACAATCTTTCTCTGGAGAGCGGCCTTGACAAAGACGACCTCGAAAATCGTGAAGCTCACGGCGCCCTTTGCGCTCGGCGCTTTGGCGTGGGGGACGGCTGGCTGTGCGCGGTGCTCGAAGACGAGCGGGCCTTCCGCGGACGGCGGCGCAACGACGTCAAGCCCGGTGATTGTGCTGGCGGACGGGAGCACGGCGCAGGCCGTCATCACGGAAGCCATGGCATCGAAGGTTGCGGGACCCATGCCAACGAGCGGCAAAATCATGGCGGCCACGCCGATGGCCGTCGAGTGCACGAGCCCTGGCCAGCCCGTGAGCGAGACGATCTTCGGTGTTGCGTGGGCCGACAATGACAAGGATTTGAATGCCGCCGCGCACCGCTGGGGCGGCAATACGACAACGCGTTACAATCCAAAGATTGGCGCGTGGAATACGACGTTCACGTGGTTTTTCGAAAATGTCAAAATTGACTCACATGATGTTTTCCTGCGTAAGGCGGGCGAGCTCGGAGGGAAAGTAGCCATCACCGTACCCATCATGGGATGGGTTGCGAAGGACACGTCGAGCGCATCGTTTCCGGTGTCCGTCTTCGGTCCGCAAAACCAGACCGATCCGCATAACCCGGATTTCGGCGACGGGAAGAAGCCTGACGGCAAGGCCTTCATCGTGCCAGGGGATCCGACGCGCACCAGCGTGAAATTGACACCCGAGGAAGTGGGGCAGTGGGTGACCCAAATGCGCGCCGATGATTTGAAGCGCGGCAAGAGGCTTATTTACCAATACATCCTCGACAACGAACCCGGGCTCTGGATGACCGCGCATCGCGACGTGCACCCCGAGCCATCGACGTACGACGAACTCCTAGAAAAGACGATTGCGTATGGAACGGCCATCCGCAAAGCCGATCCCGATGCGCTCATCGCGGGGCCCGCCGCGTGGGGCTGGTGGGGATACTTTTACAGCGCGAAGGACCACGAAAAGGGATTCTTGCTCAAACCGGATCGGCGGGCGCACGACGATACGCCGCTGCTTGCGTGGTATTTGAAAAAGCTCGCCGAGCACGAGAAAAAAACCGGCGTTCGAATTCTCGACGTGCTCGACGTACACATCTATCCGCAGGCCGACGGTGTGCAAGGCCCGGATGGGCAGGGAGGGGACGGCGCCGGCGACACGGATCGAAAGACGAACGACGTACGCTTCCGCACGACGCGCTCGCTCTGGGATCGGAATTACGAGGATGAGTCGTGGATCAAAGACAGGGTTTTTCTGATCCCGCGAATGAAGGAGCTTATCGCGGAGAATTATCCGGGGCGCGGACTTCAAATAGGCGAATACAACTTTGGCGCGGAACACCACATCGCAGGAGGCGTTGCGCTCGCCGAAGCACTCGGGCGCTTCGCGCTCTTCGGGGTGAGCCACGCGTTCTACTGGACGTTCCCGAAAAAGCCGACACCGGCGTACTGGGCATTCCGCGCATATCGCAACTATGATGGTGCGGGCGGGCACTTTCTCGAACGGATCGTGCCGTCGAGCTCGCCGAGCGGAACGTCACTGTTCGCATCGCATGACGGCTCCGGGAAGAAATGGGTGCTCGTGGCGCTAAATTTCAGCGCGGATCGACCTTTCGACGCGAACATCGAGCTCAAGGGGTGCGCGGCTCCGAGTGCGCTGAAATCGTTCGTGTACACGGGTGGTGACGCGGGCTTCGTGTCGGGTGATGCGAAAATCGAGGGAACGACTTTGAAGACGAAGCTTGCTCCGTATTCGATTACGGTGATGGAGCTCGCGACGCAGTAGACGTGAATGCACACGAAAGAACATCGTCTAATACCCCTGTCGAAAGGTTAAGGAACCATCATCATGAAAAAATTCTACTCCACTGTAGTGATGGCGCTCGTGTTGGGAACCAGCCACGCAGCTCTGGCGGAACGCAAAACTATCGAATATGAAGATTACGGTCCCACAGAGGAGGGAGCAACCAAAACAGTGAAGAAATGGCTAGAGGACTCTTGCAAGGACAGGAAAGGGAAGGTCGTTGCCGGCTCGTTTCAGGTAAAAAACATCGCGATTGACCCCAACCCGGATCTATCTGACCTAAAGAAGAAATACAAAGTCAAAGCGGAGATGAAGTGCGACGTGTCGGATAAATAGGACCTGTTTTCTGAATATCGGATTGAGGCACTGTCGAAGAGCGAAGGAGCTATCATTATGAAGAGATTCTATTCCGTTGCACTCATAGCGCTTGTGTTGGGGATCAGTCAGGCGGCCTTGGCGGACTACGGCACGATGAACAACGATGCGTATGGCCCTACGAGGGAAAAGGCAACCGAAGCGGTGAAGAAAAAGCTAGAGGACGGTTGCAGGGACGGCTTTAAAGGAAAGCCCGTTGCTGGCTCGCTTCAGGTAACCAACGTGAACATCAACACGAATCTGGAACCGGGCAACTCACAGAAATATACCGTCTCCGCACAAATGAAGTGCGATATACCAAATAAAAAATAATTAGAGGAGCGTAGGGGCCCCAACTCATGAGTGGGCCACCCCTCCAAGCACCGCGATACCCAGGCCGAGGATGATGAGCGATACGGCCATCCGAAACGTCCGCTCCGGAATGCGCCGCAAGATGCTCTCGCCAGCGAGGGTGCCCGTCAGCGTGGCTCCAGTTGCTACGGCAACGAGGGGCCACGCCGCAAGAATCTCCCGCCCCTGTGCCGTCAGGTAGATGGGGAGGCGTGCCAGATCCACGACCACACCAATCGCGGTGGCCGTGGCAACGAAAGCCTCCTTCCTCACATCAAAACCCATGAGCGCCGCGGAGCGGATGCCACCCTGGTTTCCAACCAAGCCTCCGAGCCCGCCCGAGAGGATGCCCGCCACCCATGCGGTCCGCCGTCCGAACCGGAGCCGCTGGGAGAGTCCAGCCACTCCCGTGATTCCTGCGAACACGAGTAAACACCCGAGCACAATGGCCAGTCCATTGCTTTTCACCCGATTGTGGAGAATGGCTCCCGTTAGCCCTCCTGCAGCACTGGCAATTCCGAAGCGAAGGAGCACGGTGCGGTCCACGTCCCGTCGCAGACGCCAGGCCCGAAGAAGCGTTGCCGCGAAGTGGGGGATGGCAACGAGCGCAACGGCGAGCTTCATCCCATATTGGGTGGCAACGAGCGGCGTGAGCACGCTTCCAATGCCGAATCCGGCCACGGACGCGACGCCTCCCATGATCATTCCCGCCACACCGACAAGGATGAAAAAGATCATGTCGCGGGCGGCGTGAACTGGTTCAAATCGTAGCTGCCGAGCGTGTGCGCGATCTTCTCCACCTGCGCGACAATCCCCTCGAAGCCTTCCTTGCCAAACAGTTCATACTCCTTGTCCTCGAATTGTTCTCCAAGGGCGTCGAACTCTTTAGGGGTCACGATCCTGCGGAAGGCAGGAAAGAGGATGGGGTCTTCCCGAGCCGCATGCGGCCGGTACATGCGCACGAAGAATTGCAGGCGGATGATATCCGCACTGCCTGCAATCACGTCGATGGATAGTTCGTCCTGCGATCTTAAACGGCGAACGCTCTCGTCGTAGATGAGCAGGATGCGGTTGAGCACGCCGTGCTCGCGCATCAGATCTTCGGGCGGGGAGACCTCCTCTTCTCCGTCTTTGGCGCCGCTACGCTTTCTACGGCTCTCGTCTCGCATGAAGGCCCCCATTCATCGACAGTCGTTTTTCGAAACATCGATATTTCACGACTGGCTTTTGGTCAAGCGACAAGCTGCTGCACTCGGCCTCCGCGTCGGACCAGACTTGATTCGAAATCGAATCTTTACGGGACTAGCCCGAACAATTCGTGACGACTCCGCTTAGAGCGTGTTTACCAGGAATTTGGCCCAGAAAGGGTCTTTTTGGTAGCTGGCGGTCGTATGTCGCGTAAACCCTACGATTCCGACTTGAATGAGGAACAGTGGGGACAACTTCGAGAATTCATTTCCGA
>WQYX01000174.1 GCA_009781005.1 Polyangiaceae bacterium
CATCGCTCGGCGCCTCGCTCGATGGCTTCCACGATGCCCCCTCTGCCATCAGCCTCACCCACCTCGCCACCAACTCGCTGCTCGCTTCCAACGCGTCAGCTAAAATTTCGGCAGTGGTGCTAACACGGTTGTTTACTCATCCGGAACTGCTTTTGAGGCTGGTTTGCGTGCCATGCCCACACCGGACGGGCTGTACGTCCTCGTCGTGGGCGCCGCGAATTGCATGGGCGGTTGTGATTCTAGTATCTATGGCCTCATCGTTGCGCGTCTCTGGAATTGACGCATTTCACATGCCCCCCGCCCTTGGCACGCGCATAGCTAAGCATCCGGGCTGATGAAACGAATCTCAGTCCTCAGTGTCGCGGCAGCATTCTTGGCCATTGTTGCTTGCGGCACGCAAGACGCGCCAGGCGCAGCGATCGAGAATCCTAGCGGCCCGATTGCCGACTCGGGCGACGCCCCGAGCGACCCAAAGATCCCTAGCGATGATGGATCGTCCGGGCAGGATGGGCAAGATCCCCCTCCGTCGTCTCCGTCGAAGGTCACTGTGACCAACGAGACCATCCAATCCGGGGATGCCACTCGCAGCTACGTCCTCGTTGTGCCGAAGACGTATGACGCCGCGCGTACCTATCCGCTCGTGCTCGTCCTTCACGGAGATTACGGCGACGGCCCAGGCATGCGCGCAAGCTTCACCCTCGACGACTATACCGGCGAGGATGCCATCGTTGTGTACCCAACGGGCACCGTCGATGCGACGGGCATGTGCACGTGGGACGCATCGCTCGACGTCAATTCCAACTACGACATGACGTTCCTGAGCCATTTGGTCGACACGCTGAAGGGACAATACAACATCAATTCGAGTCGGATCTTCGGCGTTGGCTACAGCAAGGGTGGTTTCATGGTCAACTTCGTCGCATGCGCCATGCCCATGTTCCGGGCCATTGCCGTAAGCGAAGGTGGCATGGCATACAACGCGGATGAGAGTCCGCCCAACTGCACGGCAGGCCCCACCGCTGCTTTCATCATGCACGATCCGGAAGATCCCGTGGTTGATATCTCGAGCGGTGAGTGGGCCGCCAAGTACTGGGCCGAACAAGCCCAATGCACGGACGTGCACGATCAGGACGGCAATCTGATCCTGCCTTCAACCCAGGTCAATCCACCGCAGTGCAGCGCGTACAATGGCTGCGATCCCAATTTCCCCGTTGAACTATGCCTCATTCCGGGCATTGGGCATGTCCCCTGGTGGCCCGATGGCGCAGAGGCAACGTGGGCATTCTTCCAGAACCTTCAGTAGGGGCCTCCCGTAGGGGCGGCCCACCGTGGCCGCCCCACGTTGGGCTCTCACTGGTGCGGCCAGACTTCAGCACCGCTAAGGTACGTCCCGTCGTTGTCGGTGAATGGGTTTTCACCAATTTTCTCAAGGGCATTCGCATCTGAGACTGGCGCACGAACGATCTCAATGGACTTGGGTGTGAAGCCATCATCTTGATACGTCTTTCGTGCCCCAACGAAAGCATCCTTCCCGTCGAAAGCGAAGGCGTCGATACCTCCCGGAACCTCGCCGCCGAGCGTGTCCGATTGCGGGTTCCAGAAGAAGGTCTGACCATAAAATCCAATCGCCGCGTGACTTGCGTCGGCGTAGGCGAACGCCATGGGGAAACCGCGGTCGTTCAGCGAGAGCAACGTGGACGTCTGTCCCGTTGCAAGGTCCACGCTCTCGATCATGCGCTGTTGTACCGTGCCTGGGTCGTCCTCGCCGGTGCCATTGTTGCATCCTGCATGCATCGCGATGAGCCGATTGCCCGCGGCGTCGTAGACGAGTGCATTGCCATTGATGGGGGGGTTGTAGCCACTTAGCTCGATGCCGCCTCCGGGGCCCGCACCGTTGAGTGAAACGATCTGGTCGGTCGTCGTGTCGATCGCGATGATCGTGGCTTTCGACGTGCCACAAAAAAGATACCATCCATCCGGCGTCGCCTTGGTGAGATCGATGTTGCCAAGAAGAACGTACAGTCGATTTTGTGACGGAACGAACACCGCCGAAGTCATCTCAACGACGCCGTCTTTGTCCTCCGGCTGCACGAGCGACGACAGATCGATGTACGAATCCGGCGGGCCTTTTTCGGCGCTCTTGGTCGTGTCGATAATTGCAACTCGGTTGCGATTGTAGCGAAGGACGTAGCCCTTGGTACACGCGGGAACGAACACGCCGGATGGATCGGCATACGCCTGTCCGCCGTTGATGACGTCGTTCGATCGGACATCCCAGCTCGCCATCGCGTTCCATGGTGCGTTTGGATCGAGCTGTACGACGAGATCTGCAGACTGCTCCATCAAGTACGGCGCGGAAGCCGATGACGTCGCGCCGAAACCAGGAAATGCGAAGTGACCTTCGACCGCCATCGTTTGCAGATTGAAGACGGCGAGCTCGCTGTCGTTCGATCCGCCCGTCAAGAGCAGGCGCGGTGCGATCCCACTCGTGTCGACGCACGACGAGGGATTTGCAGCATCCCCCGCGTCATTGTCGGGGGCTTGTCCTGCATCGACGTCGGATCCGTCCTCGACGGGTGCCGAAGAATCGTCGTTGCTACTGCACGCACACACAAACATCGCGCTCGAAAGAACGAGCGCAAGACCAATACCTTTGCGCATCATGATCGACCTCTTCTCGCGCACGCCCGCGCGAGCTTCACAATGGAGGTTCACCGCGTAAGGCCCGGTCTCCGGACTCTCGGATCATTCTCGCTCAAGCCCTTCCCAGGTTGCGGCGTACCGTGTCCCCAGTGGTTTCTGCTCGAGTTCGTCCCCGATTACCGTGGCGGGTGCCGTGCCGGCCTTTCACCAGCTTCCCAAATCGAACACCTTCAGTTTGGTGTTCTAGACCATGCGCAGACAAAGGCACTTCTCAACGACGTCGAGAAGCCCCTTGCAGAGCCCGACGTAGTCGATAATGCGCGCATGTGTCAACCGTGGCAACGCACAATGCGTTCGTGGTGCGTTGCGGATACGATTGCGTTGACGTGGCGCTTCTTCGTCCCTCCGAGCTCGCGCGCCTGTGGGAATTGCATCCGAAGACCGTTTACCTTTGGATCCGCGAAGGGCGTCTGCCCGCCATCAAAACGCCGGGCGCGCAGTATCGCGTGCGCACCGACGACGCGCGCGCCTACTGCGAGAAGTACGGCTTGCCCATGCCGCGCGAGGTGGCAAGCCCCGCAGGTTCGGTCGTGATCATCGGCAAGCCGAGTGCTGCCGAACGCGCGCTCGCGAAGGCGTGCAAAGCGCGCGGCACGATCGTCACGTCGTGGGCGAACGCGCTCGATGGGCTGCTCTCGGTCGCGAGCGACGCGCCCGACGTGGTTGCAATTGATGCAGGATGCACAGATGTCAAATTCGCCGATGCCGTACGGGCGCTCCAGAACAACGACGCCACCTCGACGATCCCGATCGTCGTCTACGACGCGCCACCAAGGCGTCATGCGCTCGCAAAACGTGGCGCGCACTCGGTCATCGTGCGCGGCAAGACCGACGAAGTCGTGCACGCCGTGATGGCGTTGTTAAGTAGTTTCCATCCGAGAAAGAGAAAGGAGCTAAAAAACCGAGGGAAGTAAGGGCAGAGGGATGGAAATAGAGACGGGCTCTCGACTGTTTTCCGGGGAAATCGCCAAACTCTCCTGAAAAACAAGAACGAAAACCCGATGCGCGCCCCCTATCACACTCAGCTTCCGCTGGTTGCACAAAGCCACCATCCAAGGACGCAAGAGCTCGCCGAGATGAGTCGAGTGTTGGACGACAACCCTTCCTCCTGCACCACACCGACCTGCTTCGCATTCGAAGTGCAAATGCGAGGCGAGGACGAAAGGGATTGAGCGCGGAGCAGACCGTTCGCGCCGCCGTCGTCAAGCAGATGCTCGGCTTCAGCTACGAGCAACTCGCATGGCATTTGGGTGACTCGCTCACGTTTCGTGGATTCTGCCGGCTGTCGGCCGCAGACGACGCTCCGCGTCCCTCGACGCTGCAGGGCAACATCGGGG
>WQYX01000175.1 GCA_009781005.1 Polyangiaceae bacterium
CACGCCGCACCGCAGAGCCGAGGCGTACTGTACGTACGCCGCAGGCTCGAGGAGCGCCGTACGACCTTCGCAGCAAGAGGATCGGCACGTCTGAGTGGAGTCGTCGTGAATGATCCGGGCTAGGTGCGCTACTCTCCATGCGTCTCCATGAGCATGCTCCCACAAGACTTTGTCGCGGCCAGTCACGCGATTCTTTTCGAGGACAACGAGACCCACTGTTGCGACGTATGTGCAGTGCCCGTTGATCCCCGCGGTGAAGATGAGGGTTACAACATGCGCGGGCGAGGCCTTCTCGTTTGGACACGCGGCGACGAGCGTCGGTATGAGGAGCGGCTCCTCTGCCCGCGATGCGCGACGGCCGTGGGTGTGAGTGCGCTTCATCGTTTGGAAATCGAAGAAGAAGAGGGCTAACCGCTTTCGATTTGACGTGATCTCATCGTTGGGGCCTGCGGTGCGGTCCTCAAAGCCACACAAGGCTGTTCACTTCGCCTTCGGCTCCGTCGCTCTCACTGTACTCTGTCCACTTCGTGGACTCCGTACAGTTCGAGTCCGGTCGCATCACATGCCCGCCTCGACCTCACGTCAACTTGAAAGCGGTATAGGTGTCGCATCGCGCAATTGGCAATTAGCGCTAGCCGGCATTTGTACTCCTGTTAGGAGTACAAATCGCCCTGGTTCGACTGCTCGGTTGGGGTCACTTAACTTGCGGGCCGCATCGGGAGACGCACAATGGGGACTCCCGTGAAGGACGATATCTTGCACGAATTGGCGTTGGTGTGGCTCGCTTCGGTCTGGAATTCTGGGACAAGCCCAAATAATCCCGGTGGGACGCCTGCTCCCGAACAGGAAGGAGATGTCGAGCTCGACGAGGCGCCTGTTTCGACCACGCCCCGGCGCTTCAAGGTCATTTTTCACAACGACGACTACACCACGCAAGATTTCGTCGTGTTCGTGCTCGAGCGCTTCTTTCATAAGGACGAAGCGGAAGCGCGCCACATCATGCTCACGGTGCACTTCAAGGGCGCCGCAGTTGCGGGGGTTTATACGCGCGACGTCGCCGAGACGAAGGCCCAACAAGTCATGGATCTCGCACGCGAACACGGCATGCCGCTCTTGCTCACGACGGAACCCGAATGAGAACGAGTTGCATCGAGGATTTCTCATCGCCGCACGGCTAGACTGCTTTCGATTTGCCGCGATCTCATCGTTGGGGCCTGCGGTGCGGTCCTCAAAGCCACACAAGGCTATTCACTTCGCTTCGCTCCGTCGCTCTCACTACACTCCGTCCACTTCGTGGACTCTGTGCAGTTCGAGTCCGGTCGCATCCCATGCCCCGCCTCGACCTCGCGTCAACTTGAAAGCAGTCTAAGATCGAAGGCATTAGATCCATGCGAATCAGCCCCGAGGTCGAGATCGCGCTCTCGCTCGCCGCCAACGAGGCGATGCGAAGACGGCACGAATATGTGACGCTGGAGCACCTTCTGTACGCACTTTTGTTCGACGAGGGGACGGCACTCGTGGTTCGCCATGCCGGTGGCGACGCTGCGGCGATCAGAAAAGAGCTCGAGCTGTTCTTGGCGAACCAACTCGAGAGCGTGCCGGAAGCAGCGTACACGAACCCGACCGCTTCGCTCGGTGTTCAGCGCGCCATTCGCCGCGCCATCAGCCATGTGCAATCTGCAGGTAAGGATCAAGTCACGGGCGCGAACGTGCTCGTCTCCATCTTCGCCGAGCGAGATTCGCCTGCTGTCTCCATTCTCGAGAAAAATAGCGTCACGCGGCTCGACGTCATCGCGTACGTCGCGCACGGCATCTCGAAGCTCGACGAGAGCGAGGCCGAGCGCGTGTCTCAGGAGCCTGCGTCGTTCGAGGGCGAGGAGTTCGAAGGACCGCAACGATCGCGGCGCGACCCGCTCAAAGCGTACACGATCAACCTGAACGACGAGGCAAAGAACAAGCGCATCGATCCGCTCGTTGGCCGCACGAGCGAAGTTTTGCGCATGATTCAAATCCTGGCGCGTCGCAAGAAGAACAATCCTTTGCTCGTCGGCGACTCCGGCGTCGGAAAGACCGCGGTCGTCGAAGGCCTCGCGCTCAAGATCGTTCAGCACGAGGTCCCTGAAGCCATCAAAAAGTCCATCGTGTATTCGCTCGACATGGGCGCGCTCATTGCGGGAACGCGTTACCGCGGCGAGTTCGAAGAGCGGCTGAAGAGCGTTGTCAAAGCGTTGCAAAGGATCGAAGGCGCAATCCTCTTCATCGACGAGATCCACACCATCGTCGGCGCCGGCGCAACCAGCGGAAGCATGGATGCGTCGAACCTGCTCAAGCCTGCCCTTGCGTCTGGTCGCATGCGCTGCATCGGCTCCACCACGTTCGAAGAGTTCCGCCAGCACTTCGAGAAAGACCGAGCTCTGTCACGACGCTTTCAGCGCGTCGAAATCAACGAGCCGTCCGTCGAAGAGACAAGGAAGATCCTCGAGGGACTGCGTTCGAAGTATCAGGAGTTCCACGGCGTCCGCTACACCGACGAGGCCGTCGATGCTGCCGCAGCCCTCTCGGCACGCTACCTCCACGATCGGCGCTTGCCAGACAAGGCGATCGATTTACTCGACGAAGCCGGCGCCGCCGCGAAGCTGAAACTTCACGAGGGAGAGAAACCGCCGAGCGCAGATGCGGATGCCGTCCGCGTGGTGGATCCGTCAGCCCCGAGCCGCATCGTCGTGGATGTTACGGAGATCGAAACGGTGCTCGCGCGCATGGCACAAGTCCCGCCGCGCGAAGTGAGCACGAACGACAAGGAGAAACTTCGCAACCTCGACGCGGACTTGAAGAAGGTCGTCTTCGGTCAAGACCGCGCGATCGATCAGCTTGCTTCCGCGATCAAGCTCGCGCGCGCGGGGCTGCGCTCACCGGAGAAACCCATTGGCAGCTTCTTGCTCACGGGGCCCACGGGTGTCGGAAAAACCGAGGTGGCCAAGCAGCTCGCCAAGATCATGGGCATCTCGTTCTTGCGCTTCGACATGAGCGAATACATGGAGCGCCACACGGTCTCGCGTCTCATTGGCGCGCCACCGGGATACGTCGGCTTCGATCAGGGCGGCCTGCTCACCGATGCGATCGCGAAGACGCCGCACGCGGTGCTCTTGCTCGACGAGATCGAGAAGGCGCACCCGGATGTCTTCAACGTGCTCCTGCAGATCATGGATCACGGGAAACTGACCGATAACAACGGGAAATCAACCGATTTTCACCACGTCGTGCTTCTGATGACGAGCAACGTCGGCGCGCGCGATCTCGGCCGGCGCGCGGTGGGCTTCGGCGACAAGCGCGCAACGGGAGACGCCGAGCGCGAATACAAGATTCTCTTCAGCCCTGAGTTTCGAAATCGCCTCGACGCGCGCATTGGGTTCGATGCGCTGTCGCCCGAGATCATGGGCAGCATCGTCGACAAGTTCATCAAAGAACTCGCCGGGCAGCTCGCAGAGCGCAAAGTCACCATCACCGTCACCGAAGGCGCGCGCGCATACCTCTCCGACAAGGGCTACGATCCAGACTTCGGCGCGCGTCCGCTCGCGCGGATCATTCAAGATGAAGTCAAGCAGCCGCTCGGCGAGGAGCTCCTATTTGGCAAACTCGAAAAGGGCGGTCACGTCACCGTTGATGTGACGGGAGCGGAGATCGAAGACGAACGAACAGGCGAGAAACGTCCGGGCAAGAAGCTCACCTTCGCGTGCGCCGAAACGGCGGCTCCGAGCGTGTAACATGCACATTGTATAATATGCATGGAGATGTCAGAGCGTGTTGACCAGCCGTTGCGAGCGAATCGAGGCTAGGCGGAGCGCGAGCACCGGGCGGAATAGGCTTAACCCAGATAATTCACGACGACTCCACTCAGACGGGCCGATCCTCTTGCTGCGAAGGGCGTACGGCGCTTCTCGGACCTGCGGCGTACGTACAGTACGCCTCGGTCCTGCGATGCGGCGTGCGCCCTTC
>WQYX01000176.1 GCA_009781005.1 Polyangiaceae bacterium
GCCAACTTTGCGTCAACGTCGAGGGAGAGCCCGGTGCACAACGAAAGGTGCACGCCGGGTTCGGATGGAGGCGCGCGGAAACCTGCCGGCGAAAGCCGGTAAGGCGCCGCGCGCCTACCAAACGTGCGCCATGAAATCAGGAGAAGATCGACAAAGCGATCTACAAGTGCGCTTCGGTCGCCCGAACCTGTTCCAGATGCACGCTTTCGAACCGCGAGATTTTCCAGAACGCGTTTGGACGATTCCTTGGGCACAAATAGTTAGAGGCAAACGCAATTTCAGTGGTGCGTCGGTTCCATTGCTTCACCGTTCCAGTCAGCAGCTTCCCGATCTGTTGGCGCAACGAGATCGAAGAAGCGGCGCTGCTGTTCACGGTAGTATTCTGGCAGTGGGTCATTGTGGTCGTGGCCTTCCATGCGGACGAACGTTTTACGTTCACTCGGGCAGGCCTTGAAAAGCTCGACTCCTTGCTCGAATGGGATGACCGAGTCGGCCTCGCCGTGGCAGTGCAATAGAGGACCATTGTAATTCTTGATGCTGGCGAGCGAATCAAGCCTGTTGCGAATGATTGACCGCGGGACGAACGGTACCGTCCTCTTTGCCATATCGGGAATGGAGGTAAAGGTGCTTTCAAGGATCAAGCCTTTCGCACCAGTCTCTGCCGCCAGGTCGACAGCCACCGCGCCGCCGAGTGATCGGCCGCAATACACAAGTTCATCTGGCTTGATTGATTCGCGCTTACAGAGCCAATCCCTTGCCGCGCGCCCGTCTTTGAGAATTCCCGGAACAGTCGGCTTGCCCTCGCTTTTCCCGTAGCCGCGGTAATCATAAATCAAAACCGAAACACCGAACCGTGAACGCATCTCTTCCGCCATATCCCCCCAATCGCTCAAATTGCCCGCGTTGCCATGGCTGCACAGCACAAAGGCTTTCGGTTTCTTTGCCGGGAGATACCACGCATTGATTTTGACACCGTCCGAAGCAGTCAGCGTCACATCCTCGTAGAGGAATTCCGGTCGCGTCCAGGTAAGCGGATTGTACGGCGTCGGGTAGAACAGGAGCCCGTTGACCAGCGGGTCGCCTTTGGCATTGGTCGGGGCGAGCCAATACAAAAGGACCAGTCCGACCAGCAGCAAAAGTGCGGAGTAGACCATCCAACTTCCCCATTTGCTCCGCTTGATCATCCCATTCGCAGCTTCTTCGCGTGCTTCGAGCATTTTACCACGCAAGCACTGAGCGAGCGTCGACTTGGCTGTCCCCGCCCCGCCTCCCAAGTGGCTTTGCCTTCTCGGAGGCAGAGCGCATGTCCAACATCATCACGTGCCCTTCGGGGCTGGCCGGCCGCATCCGTGGCATGAAGGTGCGCGAGGAGCGTGCCCTCACAGATCGAAAGCTCGCCAAGGCGGCGGGCAGGTGGATGCACTGCTCGCAGCGTGCTGGGAGGAGACGCTCGACGCCGGGCTGTACGCGCTCGGCGAGGATGGCAAACTCGATCTCGGCAAAGTGCTCCAAGGCGACCGATTTGGCAGGAGCTACTGCGCCAACTCACAGGTCGCGATATCTCGCGCTGCCCTCGATGTGGTGGGCCCATCCTCCGGCGACCGCTCGCCCGCGCTCCACCTGGGAGGGTCCCATGACTCGTGTATTATACAATACATTATTATTCGGACGGCAAATGCCCTCGGAAGGGCGTCGTATTCCATACGCACGAAAATCGATGCTTTGGACATGCCCGCACGCGTGCACGACGCGTCGATTCGCATGCATTCGGACCTGGTGCCCACGGCAAACGTGTCTCGATCCCGCGATATCTCCATGGCCATTCGGCACGAATTCGCCATAGCCTGCCACCCCCTCACGCGCTGCCGCCGCCTCGCCGCTCCGGGCTTCGTTCCGCCGCGTTTCGTCGGTGGCACATGCAATCCTGTCAGCGTCCTCGCACCGTCGAAACGCTCACAACAGCTCACAACATCGAAACGCTCACAACATCCGATGTCGAACCGCCCCAATGCGAGTTATCACTGGACAGAACCGTAGCTGTGACGAGCTGTGGCACGACGCATGACATAGCTGTTTACGCTCCAGCCTTTGCGAGCAGCTCGTGGAGCTTTTGTGTGGTCAGCGTGCGGCTTCTGTCCGAGGGGATCTTCGCGAGCCAGTGGGACAGCTCCTTGCGCCGAAAGCCGCGTGGCAGTTCGAGTTCGGGCAGGCTCGTGAAGAGGCGTGAGCGGCCGCTCGACAGGTACGCGAAGTCGAAGAGCGCCTTCTCGGCCGTCGCAAGCTTCGCGCCGCGCTCGGTCTCCTCGTAGCCGCCGAAAACCTCCGGCGCGACGTGATGGATCGAGAACGTCCCGACCTTCGTCTTTGCCCGCTGCGTACGCGAGAGCGACACCGCGTACACCATCTCGGGGATCTGCTCGATGAGGCCGCGTCGGTGCAGTGCCGTCTGGAGCGAGACGTAGCTCGGAAGCGGCGCGGTCAAATACTCCGGTAAACGCAGCGGATCGAGCGCGTCTTCGAGCCACCACGTGCCGTGGCGGACCGAGCGAATGAGCCCAGTGTGCGCGAGCTGCGTGAGTGTCTGGCTCGCCGCCGCCGTGCTGAGCCCCAACGCCGCCGCCGCGTCCGCGGTGTCGATCGCCGGCACGCCGAGCTTGCGCAAGATGGTCAGAGCGTCGAGCCCGTTCATCGGAGCGCCTCCAAGCGTGCGACGACATCCTCTTGCATCGCGTCCCACGCCGAGCGGTCCGCGTAGATCTCCGCGTGGCTCGGTTCAAGAAACGCCACGACATGGGACGCGTACTCGCCATATGAGAGGCTCATCGCGTGATCGATGGCGTCTTCGAGCCACTTCTTGGCGGAAGCATCCAGCATAAGCTCGCGCGCGTCGGGGCGCGCCAGGAGCAGCGAGAGATCGAAGACGTCGCGCGCCTGAGGCTCGGTGCGCGCGGCGAGGGCGTGGATCTTCTGCCGGGTGGCCGCCGCCGTCGTGTAGTGCGCCGCGAGCACCGGCGTGAGCCCGTAGGGACGGAGCACTTCGCGGTCGGCCGCCTCGTACTTTGTCCCCCCTTTCCTCCACTCCTTGTCATCGCGCCGCGAGAACTCGATCTTCGTGCGGATGGGCAGTTCGTCGCCCTGACGAAGCAGCCCCACTTTCCACCGCTGCGTCGTCTCCGTCTGCTTCGGCGCCGATGTTTCGACGACGGTGAGGCCGTGCGCCTTGAGCGGCGCGGTCACGGCGGGCGATTGGAGGAGGCGATCGACTTTGTTCTTAAGAGTCTCTTTCGCGATCACGATGACGTCGAGATCCATGTCCTCGGAGTAGCGAACGCTGCCGAAGAAGAAGCGCAGGTTGCAGCCGCCCTTCAGCGCGACGAGACCCTTGTCCTCCCCCTTGGCGACGAGCGCGCGGAGGAAGACGAGGTGGAACAGCTCGGTGCTCTGGCGGACGCTGAGCGACACGTCTTATCAATACCGAAATTCAACGCATCAAGCAAACTTTTGCATTCATAAATCTGGGCTTTCGCCCGAAGTTGGCCCCTTAATCGAGCACGATTCTCCCGTAAATATAGGGAGATCTCCCTTTGCTCTGGTGGTTCAGCGACCCCGTCGAACCGTCAGCATGGCCAGTTAAACGATGACCACATGGGGGCCGTAGATGGCCGCAGCCAATACAGTCGCGGAGGTGAAGCCGCCAGGGGCCGATTCGGAAGCATGCGGGAGAGCGTGTACCGCTCGATCCAACGCAGTTCGAAAGCATGGCGACCTCTCGCAATCAATGGTGTACAGACTAAAATATTCGGTACAAGGACCCCCGCAATGGCATCTCGACGCCTTAGAGCATGTTTACCAGGAAACGCGATGTTTTTAGGCTGCCAAGTGTCGCGCCATGCGGTTGATGAAACTCAGTTGAATCCATGTTTCACTACTCTCCATCGTTCGCTCGTAGTCTTTGGA
>WQYX01000177.1 GCA_009781005.1 Polyangiaceae bacterium
CATGCACCAACCGCACGATGGCTCGGCGAGCTTGCCGAATCGGTCCGCTTCTCGCGAGAGCGAATGCCAATAACGGACCACGGCTAGCTTATACAATTCTTCGCTCGTTAGAGGCTGCGGCGCGCCGACGTAGAGTCCAGGCTCGTAGCCTGCAGTTTTGATGGCCGACGCCCACTCGTTGATCTTCCCAATCAACTCAGGAGTCGACATCTTGCAGATGGTATTGCCTTCCAAATCGAGCCACACAGTCACACCCGCGGGAAGTCCAAGCGCCCTGCACTGGGAGACGGAGCGGTCTCCATCAAACACGGTGGCGGCGAGCGTGGTGGGTACAAATGCCAAATCTGCGGAGAGCACGTACCCAAGCCGCGTCGGATTCACGACGCCGAGATAGCCGACTACGAAATCAATGCCGCTCGCTTTGAGTGATGCGGCTTGCGCCGCTGTTCCTGATTGCGAGAACTCGAGTGAGTCCACACCGCGCGCACCCACCTCTGCAAGATTCGTTTTCATGGTTTCCATTCCTTTCCGTGCACGGCGATTCGGTGACTCGCCTCTATCTTTGCCCACACTGCGCGCTGCTCGGGCCAAAGGCCGGCCGCGACAACTGCTCGAAGTTGGCGTTCGGCCAGTGGCTGCACACCATCAACGGCCTCAAGTTCGAGGATGCGAGCCTGCACATCCGGCGCGATCAAAGTCAGATCGAGAAGCTGCGTGACTCGAGCTCGCGTCAGCCCCAACTTGCGCGCGACAACGGCGCGATCAGCAATGACATCCCGGTCGATCGCGTTCTGTAAGTGATGCGCGAGAGCGAGCATCTGGGCGACCTTGGCAGGCCGACGCACCGGCTCGGGCTTCGCCGGTGGCGGTGTCTCGGCGAGAGTCACATTCCGGCTTTTGCGCCGGAACAGAGGCGCCGAGATGACGAGGAAATCGTCTGTGTTCTTCTCCGCGCTCGCGGGTGTACTTTCGCTCATGCGGCCTCCCTCGCACCCGCAGCAGCGCTGAAGTTCACGAGCTCGATGTGACAGTTGCCTTCGTTCACATGGACATGGGCGATGAGCGCGCGCAGGAGTCGTCCCTGGTTCTCGGGTGTCATGTCGCTCCACACCTTGCGGAAGTTACGCAGCGCCTCGACGAACCACTCCTTGTCGCAGTCCTTAATGTTCTGCGCGTCGTTTTCAAGTTTGCGCAGCTTGCTTTCCGCGTCAGCGAGACGGTTGGCTTCGACGCATAGCTTCGCTTCAACGAGCTCGCGCGCTCGGCCGTCGAGACGGAGCACCTCCTCGGTCAACTTCGACACCACGATCGAGGCCTCGGCAACTTGAGCGGCCAGCGCCTTGCGTATGTCGACAAGGACGGTCCGCTCCTTTGCGATGCGCTCGCTTAGCTTGACGTGAATGCGTTCGGCGAGTGTGCCGTCCACGGTCGCCTCGGTGATGCGCGCAACCACGAAGTCCTCGATGGCGTGCGCAGGCAGTGGTTTCGCGGGGCACTTGTCTTTGCCGTACTTGTCGCGCGTCGTGCACCGATAAAATCGGTATGTCTTGCCACTCTTCTTCTTCGTCGAACCAGGGCTCATGGCCTCGCCGCAGAGTCCGCAGCGAAGTAGCCCGCGCAGCACGTAGTCGGGGTTGGTGCCTGTGATCCGCAGCTCGCGCGTGGTGTCGGCGAGGATACGCTGCGCCTGCTGGTAGGTTGTCTCGTTGATGAGCGGCGGGTGCTCGCCCGTGTACCGCTCGTCGCCGTACGTAATAAGCCCCGCATAGAGCGGGCTTCGCAGCACGCGTGCGATGCTGTCCTTGGTCCAGAGCGCGCTGCGTTTGGTCGTTCGCTTCGGACGCCGCGGCAAGAGCGCCCGCTTGTTCAGTTCGCGCGCCACCACTGCCATCTGCCGGTGTGTAAGAAACAACGCGAAAGCCTCGCGCACGATGAGGGCCTCGGCCTCGTTCACATAGAGCTTCTTGTCCTTCATCGAGTAGCCGAATGGCACCGGCCCGCCCGTCCACTTTCCCTTGCGGCGCGAAGCGGCGATCTTGTCGCGCGTACGCTCCGAGATCATCTCGCGTTCAAACTCCGCAAACGACATGAGCATGTTCATCGTCAGCCGCCCCATGGCGTCAGCGGTCGAGAAGTTCTGCGTGATCGAGACGAACGATGCGCCCGCTGCGTTCAGGCGCTCCATCACCTTGACGAAGTCGCGCAGCGAGCGTGAAAGCCGATCGACCTTGTAGACGACGATGACGTCGACTTTTGCTGCCTCGACGTCGGCCATAAGCCGCTGGAACGCGGGACGATCAATGTTGGCTCCGGTGAAGCCACCATCGTCGTAACGCTCATCGACCAGCGTCCAACCCTGCTGGCGCTGGATGTACGCGAGGCACGCCTCACGCTGCGCGTCGAGCGAGTTGAACTCCTGCTCGAGGCCTATGGTAGTCGACTTGCGCGTGTAGATGGCTGCGCGCTTGGTTTGCGGCGTCGGCGTGCTTGCCCGCTTGCTCATGGCAGCTCCTCGGGCTTGGCGACGATCGGCTTGCATCGCTTGTTCAACTTGAAGAACAACAGGCCGTTCCATCGCGTGCCGGTAATCGCTCTGGCGATGGCCGATAGCGTCTTGTACCGCTGGCCTGCGTACTCGAAACCCTCGACGCAGACCGTCACTTCGTGCATCTTGCCCTCGAAAATACGGCGCAGGACCGTACCCACGGGCGGCACGCGCGGATCGCGAGGTGCTTCTCTCGTCTCCGTTGGTCCCTGCCGAATCCGCCAGCGCTCTGGGATCTGGTCGCCGAGCGCGCGGATGCGTTCAAGTGCGCTCTCTGGGAGCCCGCCCTCGGCCAGCTCTTGGATGCGCCAGGCGAGACGCTTGCGCAGGTAGTCTTTGTTCCTCGAGCGCGTCGGCTCGCCGTACAGCGCACGGTATTTGTCCGAGAGTTCGCCCACGTTCATCGTATCGAGCGCGGCGAGGTGGCTGAGGACATTGCCAAGTTCGTGTGCGCTCTGCCGGGCTCGTGCCTCAATCTTCGTCATCGTGTTTCCCCTGGGTCCCGCGAGCACCGTGTTCGCGCGGAGCCCGGATGACGGCTCTCTTTTCGGTGCAAGACAAGGCGATAGTTCGGCATTCACAACGCACCTACTCTTGCTACTGCCTGGCGCCGCGCACGATGCTCGCGTCGCCACACATCGAGCAGTGTTTCGGCCAGGACATCCGCGGCCTCGTCGAGCCGGCGAAAGAGCTCGGCGCGACGCTCCTCGGCGCTCTCGGTGGGTTCAAGAGTTACTCGCAGCGACGTGGGTGCATTCACGGGGTGGTAAAAGCGGGTTCCACGCGCGAAATGGGACAAGAAATCTTTCCCATCGAGAAAGATTTGTGGGTCCCCCCGGGACGCGCCACGTCGAAGGTGGCCGCTCCTACGCTCAGCCTACGACCGTGTGGAGGAATGCCATGGCGCGCTCGGCTTCAACAGGCGGGACATTGCCAAGTTCGAGATACACGCGTCCGTAGTCCTGATCAAAGTCCTTGGTAACGATCCACCTCTCCTTTGCCGGTATGGCCGATTCAATATCGTCGGCGAGCTTGTCAAGCGCGGCAAGGACGTCGTGGTAGTTCGTGCCCTTGGGAAAGTGCAACTTGATCTGCGGCTTGGGATTTCCATAATAGCTCTCAGCTTGGCTCACCGTCATCGTCGTCGTGTTTTGGTTCGTGGTGCTCATCGTGATGTCCTCGCATTTGGTGTCGGTTTTTCGTCGTCCGTCGCGAGGCACATACAGGCTCTGATTCCCACTCTAAGCAAGGTCGGATTGGGTCGAATTCTTCCTTATTTCTCACTACTTGGAAAGACTCAATGTTTTGCGAACGGAGGGCCGTCGCTTACCTCTTCGCGCAGAGGCCGGTGCGGAGCATTTCGCCAACGAGCGACGCCGCGAGCTCGTCGTCC
>WQYX01000178.1 GCA_009781005.1 Polyangiaceae bacterium
AACGCCAATAAACAGCGCGCTTCCTGCCCTGCAGGACGAGGGCGCGTTGACCGAGGATGCAATCGCATTCCTCGGTCAGTTTGGCGTTCGATCACGTGACGTCGTGCACACGCGCGACGGTCGTAATAGCGACGTCGAGGCAAATGCGGTCAACGACGAGCCAACGCTTGGCTCGCTCCAACGGTCCGCGAGCACGCTATTCGTCGGGCCGTACGCAATAGATCCAGGGGCCGACGACACCGAGCAGCTCGTCAAATCATCCCTGGCATCGGGCATCCCCGTGCGCGTCGACGCGCTCGTTGATTCCGTATTTGGTGATTGGAAGCCCTCAAAACCTGCAGTCCCACGACCAAACGAGCTCGATCCAGATGGCGGTGGGCACGCTATGTATTTGGTTGGGTACACACCCAACGGCTTCATCGTGCGCAATTCATGGGGCACGAGCTGGGGGGACAAAGGCGATTGCATCGTGTCTCCTGATTGGCTGCGTGCCGCGTGGGGGCTTTACCCGTGGGTTGTGTCGACGACAGGAGTCGCGTCATGAAATTGTATTTTGCAACCATCACCGCGCTTTCGCTGCTGGCCTGTCAGCCAGCGCCGAAGCAACCGGTCCAAGATGCTGGTGATGCCTCCGTCGAACTCGACGCAGCATCCCCGGCCGTCAAGGCGTGCGCGAATCTCCGTCGACTTGGATGCGCCGAGGGCAACGACGATTCGTGCGTCGTCACCATCGAGCACGTGCAATCTGCACGCATCACGGATCTGCGTCCTGACTGCCTGGCGGCAGCCACAACCAAAGCGGAAGCGCGCGCATGCAAGTCGGTGCAGTGCCCATGAGAACCAGCGTCGCGAACGCATTCGTCCCGTTCACGGTGCCCCTCGAGTGGGTGGTGCCGTGGATGTACCTCGACATCAAAGGGCTCGTTACAGTCGGTATCGGCAATTTGATTGATGGGATGAGCGGCAACGATGAGCGAGACCTGGTCCCTGCGCTCGTACTACCGTTCGTACGCTCAGATGGCTCTCCAGCAACATCGACAGAAATTGCATCCGCATGGCGTGCCGTCAAATCGCATAAGGAACTGGCGAAACAGGGCTACAAAGCGGCCGAAAAATTCACGTCGATTCGTCTCACCGACGACGGAATACGGCAGGTAGTGCTCGGTAAGCTCGCGCAGAACGACAAAGCCTTGTCTGCACGATACACGGATTGGGCTTCGTGGCCAGCGGACGCACAGCTTGGTGTTCTGTCTATGGCGTGGGCAATGGGTCCGGCGTTCAAATTCCCGCGATTCGACGCGGCGGTTCGATCGCTTGACTTCATCGGCGCCGCAAGTGAGTGCACGATCAACGAGTCTGGCAACCCGGGCGTGAAACCGCGCAACGTTCGGAACCGAGTGCTATTCCGTAACGCGGCGCGTGTTATCTCCGAGAGGCTCGACCCCGACACGCTCTACTGGCCGACAGATCTTTCGGCGGCGGCGTGAGGCGTGGACTCGAACGCCGTCGTGATGACGGCCATTGATCCTGTCGCTTGTTGGGAGGCCATTCGTTCGTTGATTGGCCTCATCGCCATCTATGCCGTGTTGCGAACGATGTTCGTTTCGCCTTCGAGTGCCGAGATGAACAGTGTCGAATTATTCGAGCAGGTGCATCGCGGAGAGCTCACGTCGGACGAAGCGGCAGAGATCATCATGCAGGAGCGCGAGAGGCGTAAGCTGTCGTGGCTACGGGACGTATCCGCGTTGGGGGCAACGCTCCTTGTGGCGCTCTCGGCGATTCTGATTGGAAGGTGCTTGTAGGCTGACTTGGACACGTACGAGCGTCATGCATACGGAGTCAAACCATGAAGCAGCAGAAGCGTCAGGCCGCACGCGAGCGAGAAACCAAGAAGCGCATCGCGGAGAAGCTCGCGCAGAAACGTGCCCAGCAGATCGCATGCCGGGTGCTGCCTCCACCGCGGTATGACGACGTATTCTTTGAAGGCCTCGCCTGGCTCGATGAATTGGCGGGCGTGAAGCGCGCGCTCGTCCATCATTGAGACCCCGCATGTGAGCATCAAAAAACATAATGATAACGAATAATTAGGTCAGTTTTTGGGTTCTTATGTGAACACCCCCGTAGAGGGGCCAAACCCCGCACGAGCTACGGTCTGGGAACTTTCGGCTTTATCTTACGGCGAGTGTGCGGCGACTTGTGCAGGCCAGCGCGAAGGCGAGATAAAAGAGCCGAAGGAACAGGGGTTCGTCGCTCTGCAGATCTCGCTTGCAGCTTTGCTACCTCGACATCCCTGCATTCCCCGAAGTACGCGTAGCTCTCGTGTGTCAAAAATCCGGGAGCGTCTAGATCGCTAGGACGCAGAACGCACGTCATGTCAGCGCCCTTCTTCATTGACGTGATGTTCACGATGATCGCGAAGTTTTCGTACGAGAGGTCTGGACTATAAACAGAGAGAACGATCCAATAATGTGGGTTCGTCCCATCATCCGGATCGATGAAGAAGACGTCGCCGGCCTTCACTTCGTGGGTCGCCGTATCCCCACGGCAGAATGGCTCGCTCACGACGTTGGAGAAAACTCCCGGACGCCCTAGACGTCAATACCCGCGAATTCCCGGAATATCACGACAAGTGAAAAAGTTTTTTGACGCCATCAACATGAGCGCTGGTTATCGCGTGCGCAACAATGGTTTCCTCATCGTCTCCAAGAGCCAGGAGGACATCAACCATGTAAAGCGGCGCGACTTTCTTCGGGGATGGATCTGTCCATTCAGGAAGTTTGTGTACGACATTGATCATCGTCGAATACGAAGCCTGCGCGTACTGCTCGGCGAGATCTGTTAGAACGTCGACATCGAAGTCAGAAAGTTCGCCGTCACCAGGATCCTTGATCAAATGAATGTCGCGGCCTTTCGTGACAATGTACTGATCCCAGAGTCCACCGGTGCTGTCTTCTTTGATGCACTCGTAGACCTCGCTGAGCACAGGGCCGAGCGGCATGTTCACGAAGTGCGCGCCTGTGATGGGCTGCCCCGTCTCTTGTAGCGAACGGCGATCCGCCAGATACAGCAGCTTCAGGATGCGTGTGTAATTCGACGCCCCTCCTGCCTTCCGAAGTAGTACAGCGCACGCCTGGACGGACCGGAGTTCATCAAACGAACGGAGCTCGTCGATCCCTCGGCTTAGCTCAATGTCAAGCATGTTCTTGCACCAAGTTGACACCTGACACGTTGCGCATCAACAGGATCATGTACAAAACTTACTGAAGAGGTATAAAGCTCATATAATTCAAGCGCTTACGCGACACGTGTTGCGGACAATATCCGTGCATTGCTCATCAACTTGAGCTTTCTGGCTCCGCTGTTCGTCGGACGCGTGAACCGCACGCACAAAACGGAGCCGCCGGCTTTCGCCGGCGGAGTGTCTCGAGATCTTGAGGAAACGCAGTTCCCACAAATATCGCTTCAATGGGGCCGCCGAGTTACCCCGGCGGAAAATCCCCGCTTACGCGGGGAACGGGTCGGTGGTGCGCGCAAGTATTTGTTGGAGGGGTCAGGTCGATTTTTTGAGAGGCCTATTTTCGGTGCCGAGTACAGATTCAACACGCGGCGCCGCCGCCATACGTCGGCAGACTCGACTTTGCCGAGCGAACAACATCGCTCACAGCTGTCCTTCTAAGCCGCGGGTCGGTGGTTCGAGTCCACCTGGGCGCG
>WQYX01000179.1 GCA_009781005.1 Polyangiaceae bacterium
CACCATGTGCACCGCTCCAGCAAATCTGCACCTCCCGGAGTGTGATGCAGTGGACGCCATCGACATCCGAGCAGATGAGCGCGTCGGGACCCGCGCTCTGCAGCGGATCGAGCACGTACTTCGACACGGCTTCGAAGTGCCACGGATCGTCGAAGAGCAGCTCTCCAAACAACTCACGGTAAATCGCAATGAGTTTCCCGTGGTTATGCGCGTTCACCGACAGCTCGCCGCGCCTCTCGTCGTATTTGACCACGTCGTACTTCTCGGGTCGGCAAGGAATCGTTTTGTTCCGCGTGCATCGATCGCCGCGCCGAACGAGGAACCAGACCCCGTCTTTGCGAGGAAACACACATAGCCTGCACGCGCGACCGCGCTTCATCGCCTCAAGCCGACGACCGAGCGCGTTTTCGAAAGCACGCTGCTTATGCACGTCCGGAGTGCGATGCGTGATGTCAGATTCAGATTTTGACTGGAAGTATTCAAATGTTCTTAGGTGCCGAAGGAGGCATTGTTCAGCGTGTATCTGCTCGAGCAACTCCGGTTTGCATCGTCGCAACCGCACAGCCACGTCGGCCGGCGTTGGATCGGCACCGACGTCGAGCGCCACGCCGGCTGCGTGGGCGGCGTCGAGCATGGCGTCCATCGAATCGGGTGTGGCCATCTCGTCCACGACATGGAGATCATCGATGAGGGCGCTTGGAGTCCGTTCGTCGGGTGTCATCAGCACGTGCGCAACGGCGTCGTAATCGAGTCCATCCCCATTTGTGCCAATATCCACGCCACGCGCGGCGAAGTAATCGGCATGCCGTTCAAGGAGCTCCATCAGGTGGTGAGGCTCCACCGCGCGCAGCAAACCCGCGTTGGAGAAGTGGCGGAGGACCATGTCTCATCCCTCCTCCGTGCGAACGAGGACAACGTCGTCGGCCGACGGCAGGGCGGGGGAGGGCACCGCGGTTCGTCCAAGCCCATGAACGCTCATGCCTCTTCTATCGGAACGTTCTTTCCTGAGGTTGTCTGAAAACGTGACTTATGTCCGCACCCTCGGCACATGTATAAGCTCATGCGTATTCGGCCACAACGCCTTGCTTCGCAGTTCACTCCTGGACCGGTTCTATTTCCACTTGGTCCGCGTGCAGCGATATCTTACATCCATGGATCGCTACCAAAACAGCATCGAGACGATCCGGTGCGAACGGCGCCAGGGCAACGATCGCGACTGGGGGGCTCGGAGAGGACGAAACCTTCGAGGTCGCCGTCGACCTTCGCGATTCCCTATTTCCGACCGAGGAACCGGACGACGGCATTATCTCATTCGGTGCGAAGCTCATGGTCAACAACGACATGAGGGGCACGCTGGATGGCTATCTCGTCGACACCGACCGCGCGGACAACAACGATGAATCGTATTTCGACTTCTTTGATGCCCATAGTCAGACGGTTTGCCACTATGGAGAGCAGCTCTTCGACCTGGAGCGCCACAAGCTGAGAAGGCAGTTCATCGAGCGCTCGAAAGGGATGAGGACCCGCTTTCTGGACAGCCATTTATCATCATTGATCGCGTGGAGATTACGAAGGAGCACCAGGGCAACGGACTCGGTGCACTCTTCGTTGACCGTGTTCTCGAGCTACTTGGCAAGGGGTACACCTTCGTTGCCATGGAGCCGTCTCCTATGCAGTTTGGTGCATATCGCGACAACGAACACGACTCGATGACCGAGCGTGCGCGCGCCGCAGACTGGCGTGCAAAGTATCTCCGAAATGAGTTCGCCGCATCGAAAGCCGATGCAACGAAGCATCTCACCGCATACTGGGAGCGTCACGGATTTGTACGTGTTGGAAAGTCGTCGATCTGGGTTCGCCCCCTATGCGAATAGGATGCGTCTACCGTTGTCGCGTCAACTTGGCGCCGGGGGTTTGAGAGCACCATGAGAATGTCCGAGAGACTACCCGGTCTACTTGGCGCGAGATGGTTCGGGTCCGATCAACACTGCGGCAGTCGTGCTAACTTCGGCAGTACCTGCGCGCGCTTTCGCGAGGGCTCGCTGCCTGACCTTGGTCTGAATCATGAGCCTCGACCGTTCCCCATTCTTTGAGCGTCTCGACGGCGCCAAGTCCGTGCTCATCGCCGGCGCAGGGGGAGGGTTCGACGTCTTCGCTGGCTTGCCGGTCTACTTTCACCTCGAACGATTGGGGAAGAAGGTTCATCTCGCCAACCTAAGCTTCACGAATCTGGTGAAGGCTGAGGGGCGTCGGCTCAACGCACACGCCATCGAGATCACTGCCGCCTCCCAAGGACCGGAGTACTTTCCTGAGGGGCAGCTCGCTCGCTGGTTCGAGAGACGTAGCCAACAGGTTCCCGTCTACGCGCTTGAGAAGACAGGTGGACGTCCGCTGCGGCTCGCATACGAGCGACTTCAGCAAGAGCTCGGCTTCGACACGATCGTCCTCGTGGATGGCGGTACGGACATTCTGATGCGCGGCGACGAGGCGGGGCTCGGCACGCCGCAGGAAGACATCACCAGCCTGGCGGTCGTCAACTCGCTGGCCATCGAGCAGAAGTTCGTTCTCTGCGTCGGCTTCGGCGTCGATCGTTTCCATGGCGTCTGCCACGCTCACTTCCTCGAGAACGTCGCGGCACTGTCCCGTGAGAACGCCTTCCTTGGGGTGATCTCCCTTCTCCCCGAGCATCCCGAGGCAGCGCTCTACCGCGAGGCTGTCAGCTATGCCTGCGAACAGACGAAGAACAAGCCGAGCATCGTCTGTCTGTCCATCAAATCCGCGATCGAGGGCAGCTACGGCGATGTGCACAGTACGGAGCGCACGGAAGGCAGCCGCCTCTGGATCAACCCACTGATGAGCATGTACTGGGCATTCGAGCTCGGCGCGGTGGCGCGACGGTGTTTCTACCTCGATGCGGTGCTTGGGACCGAGACCGCGTGGGAAGCAACGGCAATGATTGAGGCCGTGCGGAAGACCCTGAAGTGCCGTGCGTGGGAGGACATTCCCGTCTGATAGACCGTCGCAGTGTGCGCTTGGAGAGCGGTGGTCGAAGCGGGATGAACGCCCCGGGGATGTGTCGGAGACCAAGTTTGTTCGAGTCACGCCAGGCCTCTACTTCGTCAACAGCGCGCTTCGGAGGCTCCACGCAGGACTCGAACCTCGCGGCCGGTGGTTAACCGAAGCTGGTTAACAAGAGCCCCCTTGACGCCGCGACCGCCGCCTTCTGCCACCTAGTGATTTCGCGTACTTAGCGAGGTGGCCAGTTAACCACGGGGGCAACAGTCCCGGTGGTCAGTTGAACGAAGCCGCTGCGCGGCGGGGTCGTACTCGCTGTCGGCATCGCGCGCCTGCTCGCGTCGGGTAGGTCTGCGGCTTTCCTAGTGCGTAGTTGCGCGAAAGCGGCAGTCTCCTTGGAGG
>WQYX01000180.1 GCA_009781005.1 Polyangiaceae bacterium
GCGTTTCGGCATCAAGTCCTGGACACCATTTTGCACCCCCGCGAGCGTTAGTGTGATGGGCCGTTTGGTCCAGTCGTCATCGATCTTCCTGAACTCACGATTGAAAACGTCGCTCGCCAGAAGGCGTCCCTCTTCAGGCGTCAGCACGCCGACACGCACGAGCCGCTCGACCATCTCAGTCATGCGCTCCGGATCGCGTGTCACTGGCGTCTGCGAGCGGAACCGCCAAAAGCGCACGCCCATGTCCGCCAGCACCTTGCGGTTCATCAGAAAATCGAACTCGGCGCGCTCGGGTTGAAACACCTGATCTTCGGCGAAGCGCAACGCGCTCTCCGCGGTTGCCTTGTTAAAGTCCTTGCTCTCACCACGTAAGAGGCGCGGAAGCCGGAACGAGCTCCCCACCTTGTCGATGTTGCGCTCGTCGTAGACCTGAAAGAGCGCATCCTGCTGCTGCGCGTCGGTCAGTGGGCGCAATTCGATCTTCGCGCGCCCACCTTCGCCGCTGCCGACGCCGTCGGCCTCGAGGATCAAGATCTTGTGGAAGTTCGCCTTGCCCTTGAGATTCTCTTCGATGAAGCGTTCGATGCGTGGCACCGACGCTTCCGAGAGGCGGCCACCGGAGACGAGCAGCGCCATCGGCGGCACGCTCTTGTTCTCGAAGTAGAGGTAGTTGACCTCCTCCATCTGCCGAGAGCCGAGCACCGACAGCAGCGTGCCTACCCACCGCGGCACACCGTAGGGTGAGCGCGGCGAGTGGATCGCGAAGTGCAGCAGCTCCGTCGCGGGACCGTCGTCTGGATTGGCCGCCTTGAGTGCGGTGACATCGGGGAAGACGCGTCCCTTCGAGCGCGAGATCACGCGCGGATCTCCGAACGACTTGAAGTAGACGTGTTCGGTACCCTGGATCTGCACGTAGCGTCGCATGCGCCGACGCGCGCTCACGGTGTCGAAGCTCACCGGCGAGACGCGCACGCGCTCGTGGACCTCGACGGCCTCGCGATCGAGCGGCAGAAGACGCACGGTGTATGACGGCACGTAGACGAGCCGGGCGAGATCGCCTTTGCCGTCACGCAACACCTCCCAGAAGGCGTTGCCAGTAACCTCAAGGTCCTGACGCGTGCGTCGTCGCAGATCGACGAAGGAGTGATCGAAGCAGCAGAAGTCGAAGAACGACTCGAGGCGAGCACGTTCGACGCGTGCGAGCTGGCGCAGCTCGATGAAGCGTACCGATACCTCGTCGGCGCTCGGTGTGAGCGACATACCTTCGGGCAGGGTGCCAGCGTCGCGTGCCTCGAGCCGCTCGAGCGTCATCGCATCGGCGACCTTCGCACGCGCATCCTCGGCATCGAAGTCGATGACCGCGTCGAAGCGGTAGCCGTTGCCGTCGATGTTGGTGGCGTAGGCATCGACGTTCTGGCGGAGCGAGTTGGAGTGCTCGACCAGAAGGCAGAGGGCCTCCGGATCGTACGGGGGTTGGAGCGCACCTGCCGATGAAAACGCGGTGTTGGGGTCCTCGCCAGCAGGACGACTCGCTGGGTCCTGCACGCGCGCACCGACGACGACGGCCTTGAGGATGGTCTGGAGACGCTCCTCGGCGTCGTGGACGGCAGCGGGCGTCGTCACTGCGCGGTCTCCACGTATGCGACGAGCCCCGTGGGCGTGAACGACACGGCGCGCGCCCGCTGTCCTCGCTTCGCGAGCGGATCGTGGGCGGCAAGGAGGAGCCCGTCCTCGGATGCGGCCCCGAGCTCGATGTCAGGCCCTGGCTCGGGTGGGGTGCCCGCGGGCTTGCCGCTCGGGATGACGAAGGTCTTGAGGGTACGCTGCATGGTGGACTCCGCCAAGGTTGGCGGAGGCGAGCGTGCGGCCGGTCTCGCGAGGAGGCAGTCCACCGAACACCGAACGGACCGAGCCGCACGCTGCGTCTCCAGACGGGGCAAAGCCTGGAGACAACAGCGGCGGGGACAGCAGACCGTCAAAGAACGGTGTCGTTGCTGTCGTAGACCACCGTAAGCCATGGTCGCCAGAGCGCAGGCTCGGCCCCCGTGGTCTCCAGGTTGGAGTGGTCTGCGCATCGGCAGGCATCCTCGATGCGATCGAAGAAGCCATATTGGTTGGGTCTGATATTGAGCACCGAGGCGAACTCGTTCTCAAGGCTGTTGCAAACATACGAGTGGAATGCGCACCAATCCCATCCGAGTACGTCGAACCCAAGAGCGATGCCGGAAGGATCTGGAGCAAGCCCACGCTGCAGCGCCGTCAGCACGCCTGCGTGTCCGGCTTCTTGACGCGTCTCATCGAGAAAATCCTTCACGAGTTCCCGTGGAAGCGCGATGCCGAAGATGACGAGTCCCTCGATCTTCGAGAAGAATTGGCTCTTCACACGACGGGCGACCTCGATGTCCCGTAAGACGGACGGCCACCCCAGCTCACCGGTTTCCAGCGCATGAGTGCAAAAGTCCGTGAACTCTCCCAACGCCGCTTCGGTGAGCTGAAAGCGGGAAGCACGCTCTCGTCGCTCTTCAGGGCAATCGCCTGACCATGCGATCGACCATGTATCGGGAACGAAACCGACGAGGCAGTTGCTGGCTGTGAGGATGGCATCTGGCAAGAGCTCGGGATTCATGGGGGCTGCGCGCGCCATAGGACGGCCAAGGAAGTAGCCACCCGAGACATACGCGTTGAGATCGGGGATCGAATCCATCAGACCATGATTTCGGTGGGACACCTGGATTTACCGCGTGAACTCTCACAGTTCCGACGTCGGAACTGTGCGCTGTGTGCGCCGCGATGTGGTCAACCCAGGATGCGGCGTAGTTCGGCGACGCGCTTCTCGAGCGACTTCAATGCGGCATCGGCCTTGGCCCGCTGCTCGTCCGTCATCTCCGTCACATCACTCCGGCGAAAAAGAAGTTTGCCGGTCTCCTCGCTTCGCAACGTGCGAAGGCATGCTTCGACGGCCTTCAGCACGACGGGCGACCGTTTTCTCCCGCGCCCCGACGCACCCTTGTTCTGCTCCTCTTGCACCATTGTCCGGAGCGTCTGCACGCTGAGCCCACCCTCGACGACCTTCGAGGCCAGCTGCTCCAGCTTCTCCGGCGCACGCACCCGAAGCAGTTCCACGCGGTGGCTTGGTGGAAGTTGACGGAAGGTCGACGCGCGCGGCAGTTGCTTGGTGACCGCCGCCATGCGCAACGCGTTACCAAGAAACGTACGGCTCACCGGCAACTCCAGCGACTCGCATCGCTCGATCAACATGCGGAGCGACGCATGCTTGCTCGAGCGCGATGAAAAATAGAGCGCGGGATCGTTGTCATAAAACTCCCGCAGCAAATACGTGCCGATGTCATCGAGACCCCTCGTCACGGTCTTTGAAACCACATCGCGGATATGCGCGACGGCGCGA
>WQYX01000181.1 GCA_009781005.1 Polyangiaceae bacterium
ATGGTACTGCACGGGTAGCCGTGTGGGAGAGTAGGACGTCGCCGGAATTTTTCCCCCCAACCAAGCCCGGGAGTGCCTCACACTCCCGGGCTTTCCCCTTTTGTCCCACCCAGCTCTCCCTCCTTGACCCAAAAGTAACGATCCCACGAAAGCTTCGCGCTGTCCTCACCTGGGATGATGCGCGAGTTGGCAGGCGTTAGAATAGGGCTCGATGTCGCGCTCTCCCGCCAAACCTCGAGCTAGACCTAGAGCCAGATCTAGAGACTGGTTGGCTGCCCGGTGGCGCACCTGGGTCATTCTCCTTGTCGGTAGTGGGCTTGCGCTCGTCGCGTTCGCGGTTGTCTTCCGTCTGCTCGTTCGTGCGCGCGTGATGAAAGAAGGGGCCCAGCGGGGCCTCACGATCACGATGGGAGACGTGCGCCCCGGTTTTTTTGCGGTCAATCTGAGAGATCTTCGCGTAGAGCTCCCGGAGATCCACGGCGTGGACATGCACTTTGCCAACGTGCGTATCAATCTCTCTGCGATGTTGTCTCCAAAGGAAGTGTTGGTCGAAGGCGGCCAGATCCGCATCGACGGCGAGCCGGAGGAACTCGTTGACCAACTTCGGAGATTTCGGAAAGTCGGCGATGGTCGCACGTCGGAGCGGGCCCATCGCATGCCGATCCACGTCTCGGGTGTCTCACTCGCATGGAGAATGCCCTCCGGTGGCTCTCTTTCGGGTGCCGGCCTCCGCTTTGCACGAACCGATGACGCGATTGCTTTTGGCGGCGCGGAGCTGTCCGCAACGTATCGGCGAACCACGCTTCGTGTAGAGGACGCGGATGCCGAGTTCTCTCCTGATGGTGATGCACGAATCGTGAAGGTCTCGGCGCTTGCGATCGAACATGGCGCGGATCGTGCGGCTGCGCCGGCGCCGACGCCGACCGGCAGCATTCTCGAGCCCGTGCCGCCACCGCTGCCACCGCCCATGCGTGACACGGCTTCGTCGAGATCGGTCGATTCTGCTGCAGCGATCGAACCCGAGGAGCCTCTTCTTCCGTTGCCGGATCTGCACGCATTACGCGCGAAGATTGCCGCTGCCATAACGACGCTTGGCGCGCGCGTGCCCGATGGAACGAAGTTGGATGTTGGCGGTCTATCGGTGAAGCTCGATGCGGGGGCCGAACCATTCGCGTTTGGTCCGGGCCCGTTCTCGTTCGAACGGCGCGGCAATGTGATCCACGCGGCGTTCACGAGCGATGCACGCGGCGAGCACGAGACACGAGGGACACCTCTTTCGTTCGATGTAGAAATCCCGCTCGGAGATGGGGACGTGGTTGCGCGGCTCGAAGGTGGCCCCGTGTCGCTCGCACTTCTTGGTGTCAAAAATGGCATGAAAGGGCTCTCCGACGTGGAACGAGGCATGGCCTCAGGCAAGGGACTCGTGGTGCTCTCCGCGAGTGGTGATGCACTCACGTTTGACGGACAAGTGGCCCTCCACTCCATCTCGATCATGCAACCGCGGCTCTCGCCCGACCCGGTCAAAGGCCTCGATTTCGCCGTCCTCGCCCGCGGCGTGCTCGACGACAAGGGGCTCTTGCGCATCGACGACGCGCGGCTCGACATGGGCGCACTTCACGTGCGCGCGCGCGGTACGATCGAGCAGCCACGCGATCACTTTCGCGTCGCGCTCGCGGGTGACGTTGCACCTGCATCGTGCCAGGCACTCTTGGAAAGCGCGCCTGCGGGGCTTCTGCCAACGGTGCGCGCGGCAAAGATGAGCGGGACGTTCGGCGCAACCGCGCATGTCGCGTTCGACACGCGCACGATCGACAAGCTTACGCTCGACTACGAGATTGATGACCGTTGCAAGGCGGTCGAGGTGCCGTCGGACTTGGCGCGCAAACGCTTCAATGGCCCCTTCACCTACCGGACTTATCACCCTGATGGCACACCAGGAGAGACAACGACAGGTCCCGGAACGCCCCCATGGACCGCCCTCGAAGACATCAGCCCATTCATGGTCGCCGCGGTCCTGACGACCGAAGATGGTGCATTCTACAGGCATCACGGTTTCAATCACGCCGCGATTCGCGGCAGCGTGGCTGCGAATCTCAAGGCTCGCCGTTTCGTGCGCGGCGCCAGCACCATCACCATGCAGCTCGCAAAGAATCTGTTTTTGTCGCGCAACAAAACGCTCTCGCGAAAAATCGAAGAGGTTATCCTCACAGATTACTTGGAGCAGGTATTCCGCAAGGACGACATGATGGAGCTCTATCTAAATGTCGTCGAGTTCGGTCCAGACATTTATGGAATTACGAGTGCGGCCAATCACTACTTCGGTCGCAAGCCAGGCGAGCTCACGTTGCCCGAATGCTTCTTTCTCGCCACGCTCCTGCCTTCCCCCATTCGCTACAGCAAACTTTGGGACAAGGGGCAGGTCCCCGAATCGTGGATGAATCACATCAAGACACTCATGCAGATTGCAGAGAAATACGACAAGATCACGCGCGCCGAGCTCGACAACGGGCTCGAACAGCCGATCGTGTTTCATAAGCCTGGCGATCCACCTCCCGAGCCGCGTAAGCCCATTCCAGCGAATGACCGCGATCCGTACGAGGAGTGGCACTCTCTCGATTGAGCAACCTATTTGTTGCCTCTCGTGCGAAGCGACGAGAAGAATCGGCTGAGGCGATCGGCGCATTCCATTTCGAGCACGCCGCCCGTGATGGGAAAGCGATGGTTGAGTCGCGTGTCTTCGCCGATCGAAAAGAGTGAGTTGCATGCCCCCGCCTTCCGATCGCTCGCGCCATAAACCAAGCGACCGAGTCGCGCGTTCACCATCGCGCCAGCGCACATCGGACAAGGTTCGAGTGTGACGTAGGCCGTGACGTCATCGAGGCGCCAAGATCCGCGCGCGCCTGCCGCGCGACGGATCGCAACGATCTCGGCGTGAGCGGTTGGATCAGAGCAGGTCTCGCGCAGGTTGAACCCGCTCGCGAGCTGTGTCCCGTCTCTGTCGACGAGCACACAGCCCACGGGCACTTCACCCACCGCCGCCGCCTTGTCTGCTTCGATCAGCGCAAGCCACATCCAGCGGATGTCCATCGCGCCGGTCACACTGGCTTGCTTCGCCTCGTCGTTCATGACGACTTTCGGCGCGCCCGGGAAGATTCGAACTTCCGACACCCGGTTCCGTAGACCGGTGCTCTATCCAGCTGAGCTACGGGCGCAACCGTCGCGATCAACGTGACGCGACGAACCCGCGCAAGATACTTGGCGCGACGTTGGTGTCAACCGGAGATCACTCCCCAGACCGCTTTCGATTTGCCGCGATGTCATCGTTGGGGCCTGCGGTGCGGTCCTCAAAGCC
>WQYX01000182.1 GCA_009781005.1 Polyangiaceae bacterium
CTGGTGGATGGGGCGTACACCGGGGAGGTCATCAAGCAGGCCTCGTTGCAAACCGGAGTGAATGTCACCATGGTCAAGCGGCGGGAGATCAAGGGGTTCCTCGTGGTGCCGAAACGCTGGATTATCGAACGCACCTTTGGTTGGATGAATCGTGATCGACGGCTATCCAAAGACTACGAGCGAACGATCGAGAGTAGTGAAACATGGATTCAACTGAGCTTCATCAACCGCATGGCGCGACACTTGGCAGCCTAAAAACATCGTGTTTCCTGGTAAACATGCTCTTTAGACCGCTTTCGATTTGATTGACGCGATCTCAGTTGCAGCCCCCGCGCGATCGCGCGGGGGGCATCCTTCATGGTGGCGGGGGTTGGACAGATGATTGGTCCTCCAGCGCGGCGACGACTTCCTTCTGGCGCTTGTGCGCCGCCCCGGTTGCGGCTTTTCCGCACACGGGGACGAGGGCCTCGGCCATCAGGAGGAATCCGGCGATTTGGCGCTCGAGATTCTCGTGCGCGCTGGGTTCGATGAGTTGACCTCGATCATCGAATGCTTTGAATGCTTTGTGTGCGTTCGCGAGCGCGAACATATCTGGGAACACGAGCGCTCCGCAGCCCTCGAACGGAACGCGCGTCTGCCAGAGACCACGAATGCCACCCATGGACGAGGGTGAGGCAGACATGAGATAAATGCTCTTGCCTCGCCACGGCATGGGCCTCGCGCGTGATACCCAATCAAACGCGTTCTTGAGCACACCGGAGATGGAGTAATTGTATTCGGGCGTTGCGATCATCATCGCATCGGCTCGCTCGATTCGGCGCTGGAGCGCAACGGCGCCCGCGGGCAAGCCGATCTCGTCATTCAGATCGCCGTCGTAGAGCGGCATCGTGAATTCATGAAAATTGGCAATCTCCACGTTCGCGCCGTGCTTGCGGGCAATTTCAGCCGCGACGTCGACGAGCTTGTGATTGTACGAACCGCTTCGGAGAGAAGCAGCAAATGCAAGGATCTTCATGGGGGAGTGGCGAGCAATGCGCGGACCACATCACGCGAGCGCAAGACACGCGAGCGCAAGACCGACAAATCTATACCGCTTTCAAGTTGCCGCGAGGTCGAGGCGGGGCCGAGGAGCGGACCGGAACAGCCTTGGTGGGCTTTGAGGACCGCACCGCAGGCCCCAACGATGAGATCGCGTCAAATCGAAAGCGGTAGCGGCACACTCGTGCCTGAATTGTCACTGAAACGTCACCCGCAAATGCGACGAACGGGCCCGTTTTCACCCCAATTCCCACGCGAGAGTAGTCCCATGCGCAAACGCAGCGTCACGCCCCCGCTCCTTGTCTCTGTCCTCGTCGTAAGCTCCATCGGTTACGTCCGCTCCGCTCGTGCGCAGGACCCCGCTGTGCCTGACGCGCCGCCTGCTGCACCCGACCCCGCTGTGCCTGATGCGCCGCCTCCGTTGCTACCTGGCGCGTCTGCGCCCGAGGCGGTACCTCCTTTGCCGCTCACGCCCGCGCCTGCTGCGCCCACTGCACCTGCTTCACCAGAGGCCGCGCCTGTGCCGGCGGCTGCCCTCGATACATCCGCATTCGCTCTATGGCCCGTCGTCGATGATCACGTGAAGGTCATCGATTCTCCGCTCGCGCGTGACGGTCACCCGCTCGCTGGTTTCCACAACGGTCTCTTTTACATGCGCGATCCGGACGACAACTTTCACCTGTTCATCCAGGGCCGCATGCAGCTCGATTTCTATGGCTACGCAGGGCCGGGCGTCGGCGACACGAACCTCAAACCAACGCTCTTCGTTCGCCGCATCCGTCCTGAAGTGACGGGCGACGTTCTCGGTCACTTCCTCTTCATGATCGCCGGTGACTTCGGCGCCACCGGTCTCGACAATCCGAAAGGCACGAACCAGGTCTCCGCGTCCTCGCCCGGCGCCGCCCCGTCCGCCTCGACCGCGCGCTTTGCCGCCGCCGACGCGACGAAATTCAGTGCGGCCGCCACCGATGCGTTCATCAACTACCGCAACACGTCGGTCTTCAACGTGCAGGTCGGCCAGTTCGATGCGCCGTTCATGCTCGAGAACCGAACGAGCGACAAATACATCCCGTTCATGGAGCGGTCGCTCGCCGTTCGCGCCGTCGGCATCCCCACGAACAAAGAGATCGGCGGCATGTTCTGGGGCGAGACCCCGAATCGTCTTTGGTATTACTCGATCGGTCTGTTCAACGGCGACGGGCAAAACCGACCCAACGTCGACTCGCGCGGCGATCTCTACGCGCGCACCTTCGTGCATCCGCTCACCAACAATCCCAACGTCAAGGGCGCGCTCAAGGACGCGCAGATCGGCGCGAGCTTTCACTACGGCTCGCGCGATCCGAAGTGGGTCACCTACGACTACCCCGCGATGACGACGCAGGGAAACTACACGTTTTGGAACCCGTCGTACTCCGGCGCGAACGGCAACACCCACGTCCTTCCTTCAGGCAACCAGCTCGGTATCGCGGGTGAGCTCCGCGTCCCGTTCGACCGCTTCGATCTGACGGGCGAAGTGGTGTGGATCAACAACCATACGCGCGAAGCCATCGAGGGCTACCAGGCCACGAACAGCGAACGGTTCGGCGCCATCAAAGGCGTGTCGTACTACGCGCAGATCGGCTACTGGCCCTTTGGGAAACGCGACGTCAACGGCGGCTTGCCGGGCTACGAGAACCCCGCACAAGTCAACTGGGCGAAGACGTGCGGGACGTGGAACCGCCGCTGCAGCGACAAGCCCAATAGCAATTCGTCGAATTGGTCGAGGCCCGATCCGGTCGTGCCCGACACGGCCCTTCAGCTCCTCGTGAAGTGGGAGCAAGTCGCGCTCAAGTACGACAGCGCGAGCCGCGGGGGCACGCCGGACGCGAAGAACATCGACGGCAACATCAAAGTCAACGCCCTGTCGTTCGGCGTAAACTACTGGTTTACGAAGCACGTTCGCCTCTCGCTCAACTACGTGCTCGACATGTTCCCCGACTCGGCACCGACGAAGGCTTCGGCCGCGGGCGCCCCGGTCCAGACGTCGAGCAACCGCGCGGTTGCACCCGGCAACACGCTCGCGACGGGCGTGAACGACGGCGCGCGCGACAACGCGCACACGCTGCACGAGTTCTTGGCGCGGTTCGCGATTGCTCTCTAAGAGCGAGTTCGACAGCCTGCTGCGCGAATCGATTCGGCTTCGCCGGCGCCTTCGGCGCTGTCGGCCCGCCTGCGGCGGGACCTCAGGTGGGCGCTGCGGTGCCTGCGCACGTACGAA
>WQYX01000183.1 GCA_009781005.1 Polyangiaceae bacterium
CGCCCGTGAGGACTTCGAGATCAACGCGCGCCGTCTCTCGGGCGTCGCTCGCGCGCTGATGCTCACGTCGAACGAAGATCCAACCATCGCGGAGAACGCGGGCGTCCTCTACGTCATCCCGAAGTCGCAAACGCCGGGCGCGATGCCGACGCCAGCTTTGAAGAACCTCGTCTTGCGGCAGGTGACCGTCGTCTTCCCGTGCACGCTGACGTTCCAGGTCAGTGTCCAAGATCCGGTCTACAAGGTCCTCGACGTCGCCGCGCGCATCTTTCTTCGGCAAGGCGTCGCTGCCAACGACGTGCGGGACCGCGTGCGCGCAAACCTCGCCGCCTACTTCCGCGTGACCGAGCCTGATGGGACGCCGAATCCGCTCGTCGACTTCGGCTTCAATATCAAAGACGCCGAGGGCAACCCCGTTGGCGAGATCGCCTGGTCGGATGTCTTCGACGTCATTCGCGACACGCCCGGCGTGCGCAAGATGGGCGACGCGCGTCTCGATCTCACGCTCAATGGGCTGCCCGCCGACGTGCGGCTCAACGTGCGCGAGTTTCCCGTTCTGGGAACTGTCACGTTGCGCAATGGGGACACGGGGGCGCTGCTCTGATGGCGCTCCTCAACCCGAGCTTCGAAGACGCGGGCACACTCCCTGGAGAGGCCGCACACTGGACGCTCACGGCGGTGACGAGCCTCGAGGAGCTCGCGGGCTTCGGCACCGCACCCGAAGAGGCATGGGAGGATTTCGAGCGATGGTTTGAAAGGCTCGCGTCCCCCGACGATGTCATCGTGGTGCTTGCGTTCTTCGACACGCTCAAGGGCTACGAAGCGTTCGAGAGTGGCTGGGACAACGTCGTGTATCTCTACGAGCTGCCGCCCGTGCAGCTCGTCTCCGCGACGTTCGATGGCCACGACGCCGAGGATTGCGAGAGCGGTTGGAGCAACGTGCCGTACGCGCACGAGTGGAGTGACGTCGCCGGTATGACCGGCATGTTTGGTACCGAGCCGCGCGAAGGCTTCGAAGAGAAGTGGCACGGCAACGAGGCGTACGCGTGGACGTGGGCAGGCGTCACATCGAGCCACGCAATGTTCGACGCCGGCGCGCAGGGCGTCGAGGAGTTCGAGAGCGCGTGGACGCGTGCGACCACGCAATGAGGAGCTGAAAATGGCGGACACCGATTGGTCCTACTTGAACGACGGGCTCGACATCGCAACGGTGGATCGCGGAGTGACGGCAGACATCGCGCGCCCACCAGGCGGCGGAAACTTTCTCTTCGCCTTCAACTCGCTCGCTGCCGTGAGTGGGTCGGTCGCACTGTTCGCCAACCTCGTGAACTTCGCACCGATGCAAAAGGGCGGCTCGATTCGCGGCGTGCTTCAACGCGGACCTGGCGGTGGCCCCACGGGCTTCTCGCCGTTCCTGTTCCTTTGCTGCCAGGGCAACTCCGTGCGCGACAGCGCGTACCTGCTCGGCCTCTCCGACGACGATCCACACCGCATCGTGCTGCGCAAAGGTGCTGTCACCGTGGGGCTGCCCGCAGCCGACGGACCCGGTGCGCTGCTCAAGTCGGCGGCGTCGTTTGCGCAGGCGACGTGGCTGCACCTGCGCCTCGACGTCATCGTGAACACCAACGGTGACGTCGTGCTCAAAGTCTTTCAGAACGACGTCACGCTGCATCCGCTCGGCACGCCACCCGACTGGCAGCCCGTGTCCGGAATGACGGAGTTCATCGACGACCACCTCGGCATCAACTCCGGCTCGCATCCGCTCACGTCGGAGCGTGGCGGCTTCGGCTTCTCGGTAAAGGACGTCACGCGGCGCGCGTACTTCGACGACATCGAGCTGTTTCGACAGACGTGACAATGGCGCTGACCGCGTTCACAAGCCGCCTCGGGCGCAGCCAAGGGCGCATCGCAACGCCGAACGCGACGAGCGGTGCCTTCGTCCTCGGCGACGACGAGCCCGGGCGTTTCTTCGAGCTCGCACCGGGCGATCACGCCGAAGTCACGCAGGAAACCGATTTGACGGACATCATGCTCGTGCGCGCTCTCCTTCGGCTGCGCGTACCGGCGAGCACGCCGAGCGGGCTCGCGTGGGAGGCGAGCCTCATCGTCGACGGCACCAAGTGCGCGCGTATGCGAGCCAGGCCAGGTCGCGAGCGGCTCGTGACGGATCTCGCGGCCAACGTCTCGAAGCTCTCAGGGCTACACATCCTCGGCGTGCGCCTTGAGCTGGTGGCCGTGTGACGTGAGCCCCATCGAGCTTCCCGCGCTTTACGTCGACTCGGTTGCACTCGTCGCGACGGCGCCGAGGCTCGTGCTCGTGAACCGCGATCCAAGCCCCGGCGAAACCGGCGTGCCCATTGACACGGCGCTCGCTCTCGAACTCGTCGACACCGGTCTCGACGGTGTCCACCGCGAGAGCGTGCGCGTGTGGATCGATGACGTATTGGCCCTCGAGGGCGGCGCACCGAATGAAATCGGCGCTGCGTTCGCGGGTCCGCTCGCCAGCATCACGCAGACCGCCGACACGCTGCGCATCGTGCTGCATCCGGTCGTCCCGCTCGCAAGCCTCGCGACCGTGCAAGTGCGCGTCGTGGCGCAGACGACCGCAGCCTCGCTCGACGAGGTGTACTCGTTCGTCGTCGAAGACCGGACCGCGCCGCTTCTCCTTGGTGCGCAGGCCCTCACGCAGAAGACCGTGCGCGTCGCCTTCGACGAGCCCGTGCGGGTGCCAAGCGTCGCGAGCTTCGTGCTGACACCCAAGGATGCACCCACCGTCCCGGTGACCGTCGTCGGTGTGAGTATCGACGAGAGCATCGTCTTGCTCACGCTCGACACGGAGATGACGCCCGACGTCGTCCACGAGGTGATTGCCGTCGATGTGACGGACCGTTTCGGCAACGTCGTCCTCGCCCCGTACGATCGCGCGAGCTTCACGGGCTTCAGGCCCGCGCGCCCGGCGACGCGCCGTTTCGATCTCTGGAAGATGCTGCCGAAGCACAATCGCCGCGACGACCAGACCGGCGACTTGTTCCGCTTCTTCGCGTGCCTGCAGGAAGTCACGGATCTGCTTCTCGCCGACATCGATCGCTGGCCCGACATCTTCGACTTCGAGCGCGCACTCGAGAACTTCGTCGACCTCATTCTCAGCGATTTAGGTAACCCGTTTCCGTTCGAGCTCGATGTGATGGGAAAGCGTCGGCTCGCCTCCGTGCTCGTCGAGATGTACCAACAGAAGGGCACGGCGCACGGCATTCAGAATGCGATCCGTTTCTTCCTCGGC
>WQYX01000184.1 GCA_009781005.1 Polyangiaceae bacterium
CGCCGTATCGCAGGACCGAGGCGTACTGTACGTACGCCGCAGGTCCGACAAAAGCCGTACGTCCTTTGCAGCAAAGGGATCGGTTCGTCTGAGTGGAGTCGTCGTGAATTATCCGGGCTAGCCTCAGTCCGCTCGCGACGGCTGGTAAACATGCTCTGATGGTGAGCGCCAAATGGAGTTTTCGCTAAACGAGACGCAGGCGATGGTGCAGAAGATGGCGCGCGAATATGCGACGCGTGTCATTGCGCCAGTGGCTTCCGCGATGGATCGCCTCGAGCGCTTTCCGCGCGCCGAGCTCAAAGGTCTCGCGGAGCTCGGGCTCATGGCCGTCAATGTTCCCGTGGAGCTCGGCGGCGCCGGCGCTGGCCCCGTTGCTTACGCGCTCGCGATGCAAGAAGTTGCGCGCGCGTGCGCGGCCACAGCGGTCACCATGGCCGTGACGAACATGGTTGGCGAGATCATCGCCGCGTTCGGAACGGATACGCAAAAGAAAAAGTATTGTCCGCGGCTCGCCAGTGGCGAGTTCGTCGCCGGCTCTTTTGGACTCTCTGAGCCGGAAGCCGGAAGCGATCCGGGTGGGATGCGCACCACGGCCATCGAAGATGGCGACGAATGGGTCATCAACGGCCAGAAGCAGTGGATCACGAGCGGCGCGTACGCGGGCGTGATCGTCGTGTGGGCGCGCACGGGAGATCGCGAAAAGCTTCCCGGCCATCGCGGTATTTCATGCTTCCTGGTCGAGGCCGGAACGCCGGGCCTCAAGATCGGCAAAGCGGAAGACAAGATGGGCATCCGCGGATCGAACACAGTGGGCCTTACGTTCGACGACTGCCGCGTGCCTTCGTCCGCGCTGCTCGGGCAGCTTCACGGTGGCTTCAAGATCGCGATGACGGCACTCGACGGCGGGCGCATCGGAGTCTCGTCGCAGGCCATCGGGATCGCGCGCGCGGCGCTCGAGGAAAGTGTGCAATATGCACGTGATCGAAGACAATTCGACAAGCCTCTCTTTGAATTCCAAGCAACGCAGCACAAGCTCGCCGACATGCAAGTCGACATCGACGCGTCGCACCTGCTCGCGATGCGCGCGGCATGGTTGAAGGAGCACGGACGCTCCTTTTCGCGCGAGGCATCGATGGCAAAGCTCTATTCAACCGAGATGGTTCAACGGGTCTGCAACAAGGCCGTGCAGATCCACGGCGGCTACGGCTATATCCGCGAGTTCGCCGCCGAGCGTCACCTGCGCGATGCGCGTGTCACGACGATCTACGAGGGCACGAGCGAAGTGCAGCGCATCGTCATCGCACGCTCTCTCCTCTCCTAACCAGCTCATTTTACGGTGTAAGAAAACTCGAAGGTGCGTCGCTCGAGACGGTCTTGAGGCGTAGAATTTCTTTGGAGTTTCGCGTACATAGAGCGCGTCCCCCTACGGACCTGAATGCGAATGGACCCAAGACTGGTTCGGAAGGATGCTGCGCGAGTGAACTCGCCTGTTTCGCGCATTGGAGTTTATGGTTGGGGGGTTGTCGCGCCGGGTGCCAAGGACATTGATTCCTTCAAAGCCTTGCTTGGTGGCGCAACAACGGCGCTTGCGCCCAGCCTGCGCCTCGAACTCGGATCGGGCTTGTTCGCTGTTGGTGAGCCGGACTTCTCGTTCGATGACTACGCGTCCTGGATAAAGGATCGTCTCGGTGAACCGTACGTGCTCCGTCTCCAGCGGAAGATGGGCGACAACGTCAAGTTTGCTGTGGGCGCAACCATCCAAGCTTTACGCACGCAGCCTGGGATCGAGCAGGCCATCAAAGAGCTCGACGAAGACTGTCATGTTTACGTCGGTTCGGGCGTTGGCGATCTGAAGGTGAGTTACAAGGCTGCGCACTCGCTCGACCGCGCCAAGCGCGTGTGGAACCAGTTTTGGGCCGAGCGCGGAAGTGCGCTTCGTCGGTACCGGGCCGAAGGCAAGTTGCCTGAGGGCGAGCCGCCACCTCTGGATCCGGAGCCCCTTCTTATCGACAGCGAGGCGCGCTTCGAGGCGCTCTCTTCGTGGAACGAATACTGGGCGGCGCGGTCTGACGAGCTCCGTGCATTCTGCACGCGTTACGCGGATATCGAAAAGCTCGCGATTCAGAACACCGACGACGAAAGCGGTCATCTCGCAGCGATCCGCGCACGCGCACGTGCGCACCGTGCCCTCGCGGACGAAATCGGATGTCCTCCGCCGCCATGGACGGCCGTGGACGCGGATCTGATTTGGAATATTCAAAACTCGCCCGCCGCGCAGATCACGATGCTCCTCGACATCCACGGACCTGCGTGGGCGCCCGTGGGTGCGTGCTCGACGTTTGGCGTTGCGCTTGCGTGTGGAAGAGAAGCCATCTTGCGCGGTGAGGCCAAGATGGCCATCTGCGGCACGACGGATCCGAGGCCGGATTCGGCGCTCGCCGCGGCGTTCCATGGCGCACGGCTCATACCGGGCACGGGCGAGGTGAATCATCCGTTCATGGCGCTGCGCGGGACGCATATGTCCGGCGGCTCGTGCATGTGGATCGTTGGCGATGCCTCGTATTGCGAAGCGCGCGGGATGGTACCGCTTGCGTATCTCGAAGCGGTGGCGCTGTCGTCGGACGCCGAGCACATCATCACGCCGTCGAAGAGCGGCCCCAAGCGGGCGATGGCGCGCGCGTTCAAGGAGGCGGGTGTCACTCCGAACGACGTGGCCATCGTGGATCTGCACGCAACGGGCACGCCGGGTGATCTCAACGAGCTTATGCTCGTGGACGATTTCATCAGCGACGAGACGCTCATCACGGCGCGCAAAGGTCAGCTCGGTCACGGCATGGCGAACTCGGGTGGCTGGGAGTTGACTGCGCTTGCGTTGAGTCTGTCGACGGGCACCGTGCTCCCCACGGGCATTGCGGGCGAGTATCTGCACCCGCGCGTCACGCGCAAAACTCAGGTGGTGACGGCGGCGCGCAAGGTTTCAGGCAACGTTGGCGTGAAATTGATGCTCGGCATCGGCGGCATCACGGCGTGCGTCGTACTGCGCGGCGCCAACCGCTGACCGCTTTCGATTTGCCGCGGATCTCATCGTTGGGGCCTGCGGTGCGGTCAGTTGATGCCCCATCCGCGCGCGAGCTGCGCTCGCTGTGCTGCCTTGTATGAACCGTCTGGTGGAAGCGAAGGGAATTGGTGGTCGAAGCGAGGAGGGGGCGCAGGGGAAGAGACGAAAAAGTTGTAAGCCTTGTGCAGAGGAGAATTCGGGAGGCAAAAGACC
>WQYX01000185.1 GCA_009781005.1 Polyangiaceae bacterium
GAACCCCTCGGCCTTCTCTCTGCGCGACAAGCCGTGGCCGGCGACTACGCGGCGTCGGGCATTGCCATCGACGCATCGCGCATCGCGCTCACCGCCAGCACCAGCGAAGCCTACGGCGCGCTTTTCAAGATCCTCGCCGATCCGGACGACGAGATCCTCGTGCCTTCACCGAGCTATCCGCTGCTCGATTTTCTCGCTGCGTTCGAGGCCGTGCGCCTTCGCTCTTATCCGCTCGTTTACGCGGGCGGGTGGCACGTCGATCTCGACGGACTTCGCTGTGCCGTCACGAAACGAACGCGAGCCATCGTGGTCATTACTCCGAACAACCCAACCGGTTCGTACCTCGGTCTCGAGGAGTTCGACGCGATGCTCGATCTCGATCTGCCGATTGTGAGTGACGAGGTCTTCGCACGTTACCCTTTCGGCACGAACATCCCCGAAGGTCGCGTGCCGAGCGTACTCGGAGCTCGCCGTGGGTTGGTCTTTGCGCTCTCGGGGTTGTCGAAGCTCGCCGCGCTCCCGCAGATGAAGCTCGGATGGATCGGCGTCGCGGGTGATCCTGCGCGCGCAGCCGAAGCGATGTCGCGTCTCGAGTTCGTGCTCGACGCGTACCTCTCCGTCGGTGCGCCCGTGCAACATGCACTCAATCGGATCCTCGCTTCCTGTCACGTGGCGCGCGATGCGATTTCGCGACGGACGCGGGCGAACCTCGCCACCGTGCGTGCTCGTGTTGCAGCGACGTCGAGCGCCACGGTACTTCCTGTCGAAGGAGGCTGGTACGCGACGATTCGCGTGCCCGAGATCCGTTCCGACGAAGAGTGGGCGCTCGATCTCATCGTGCACGATGGCGTGTACGTTCACCCCGGCTATTTTTTCGACATGCATCGCGGCGCGCATCTCATCGTGAGCTTGCTCACGCCCGAACGCATCTTCCACGAAGGCGTTCTACGCATTTGCGCACGCATCGGGGTTCCGGGGTAGGCTCGGGCGCGTGAGCTCCGACGGAAGGCCTCCGAAGCATACGGCTCCGCCCGCGAACGTTCGCGTCGTCGAGCCCGTCCCGTACGCGTCGCCGCCGGGCGATCGCGTGCGTCGCTTCTTCAAGCGCAACGGACGCAAACTCTGGTGGCTTCACTCGGCTTACGCACTCACGCTCGGCATCGTCGTCGTCGCGTTCGCGCAGAAGGGGTTCGACCATGCGCGCTGGCTCGCCGTCTCGGTGGGCGCCGCGTGGTTGCTCGTCGTCTTCTTCTTTCGCGTCCACGGATCAGGCAAGCAGCAAGTCCACGTCCATGCGGCCGGCGGAAGGACGAAGATGCTCGTCTTCTATGCGATGACCTACGTCCTGAAGAATCTCTATCAGGGCATGCTCTTTTTCCTTCTGCCCTTTTATTGGAAGTCCACCACGTTCTGGGTAGACAACTCTTGGTTCGTCTGCGTGCTCGGCGCATGCGCGCTTCTCTCCACGCTCGACATCGTCTTCGATCGCGTCGTCTTTCGCTTTCGCGCGCTCGCCGCAGCGTTCCACGCCTTCACGCTCTTCGGTTGCTTGAACCTCGTTGTCCCCGCGCTCTTCCCGGACACGCGCACGCTTTCTTCGTTGCTCATCGCGAGCGCGATCACCACGCTCGGTTTCTTCACCATCCACGTCAACCTTCGCGTCTTCGGGGATCGTCGCTGGCTTCTGCTCGCGGCCGCGAGTCTCGCACTCGTCGTCGGGCTCACGTACGCGGGACGAAGAGCCATCCCGCCCGTGCCCATGTACGTCTCGCACGGCGCGGTCGGCACGGACGTTTTGCCGGATGGACGGCTCGGCATGGAGGTGCGCGTTCTGCATCCCGACGTCATCGACAAACTCGTTGCGATCACGGATGTCGTCGTGCCCGGCGGAAGGGGCGATCGGCTGATTCACGTGTGGCGTCACGACGGCCACGAAGTCCATCGCGCAACGGAGGACACCTCACGCGTGAGCCCGCCATCTGAGAGGGGGATGGTGCGGCTGCGCTCGACCATCGGGGATCGGCAGCTTCCGTCGTTTCTTTCTGGTGCCTGGAACGTCGACGTCGAAACGCAGGATGGCCAGCTCGTCGGTCGTGCAAGCTTCACCGTCACGAACTGAGCCCCGCTTTCAAGTTGACGCGATCTCGGCATCAACGGCGCCTTCGGCGCTGCCCGGCCGCCTACGGCGGGACCTCAAGGGGGCCTGCGGTGCGGACCTCAAAGCCTTCAAGGCTGTTCCGGTCCGCTCCTCGGCCCCGCCTCGACCTCGCGTCAACTTGAAAGCGGGATGCGGGAAAGCGGACGGCGCCGCTTGCGAAAACGTCGTCGGAACCCTTACCCTTGCTGTCGGCGCTTTTCGTCCCCGGCGCCGGCACGTTAGAAGAGGAGTTTCTCCCGAATGAATTATCCCCCGAACGCACCTCCTCCCGGTGGCTACGGCCCGCCCGGCACGCCCCCTCCCGGTGCCCCCGGTGGTTACGGTCCGCCCGGCACACCTCCCCCTGGTGGTTACGGTCCGCCCCCCGGTGCACCTCCTCCCGGTGGTTACGGCGGTGCACCTCCTCCCGGTGGTTACGGCCAACCTGGCTACTACGGGCAGCCGGGAGCAGCAGGTCCCATGGGCGGTCCACTGGTGGGCCCCGCTCCGTACGGTGTGGATCCCGTTACCGGTCAACCGTTCTCGGACAAGTCGAAGATCATAGCCGGGTTGCTTCAACTCTTTTTTGGCTGCTTTGGCGTTGGTCGCTTTTACACGGGCCATATCGGCATTGCCATCGCACAAATTGCCGTCACCTGGCTCACGTGCGGCCTCGGTGGATTCTGGCCCTTCATCGACGCCATTCTCATGTTCATGGGCAAGGTGACCGACGCGCAGGGGCGCCCCCTCCGCGACCAGATATAATGTTTAGTTTAGTGCAGTCTACATCTAGCCCGAATCATTCATGACGCGATTGCGATAGGCGGCCGAGACCGCAGCGAAAAGGGCGCACGCCGCACCGCAGGACCGAGGCGGACCGCCTACGCGGAGTCGTCATGAATTATCCGGGCTAGACCCAATGCCGCTCATTTAGCGCGATCGACATGCTCCATATTGGGGACCAGCGAGCACGCATCTACTCCATCTTGTAGCTTGCCCTGAAGTTTGAGGCTTAAGTGAGCGGCATTCGGGCTAGACCGC
>WQYX01000186.1 GCA_009781005.1 Polyangiaceae bacterium
TCGCGCTCCGCCCTAGCCCGGATAATTCATGACGCGATTTCTGCAGACGGCCGAGACCGCAGCGAAAAGGGCGCACGCCGTATCGCAGGACCGAGGCGTACTGTACGTACGCCGCAGGTCCGACAAAAGCCGTACGTCCTTTGCAGCAAAGGGATCGGCTCGTCTGAGTGGAGTCGTCATGAATTATCCGGGCTAGCCTCGATTCGCTCGCGACGGCTGGTAAACATGCTCTGAGGGCGCGTTGGTTCGCGCTCGGCGACGAACGCGCGTTTACAGCGGAGCGGGGATGGTCCTCTCGAGCGACAACGCAAACTTGAGCACCGGTACGGCCTCCTCGAAGCTCGCCACTTCGCGTGCGATCGAAACCTCGTAAAACGTGTCGAGCACGCGATCCGGATCGACGGGATCCTTGACCGCGCTCACGTTCGTCGAGACTTCGAGGAAGCCGTTGGCGAGCGCGGGCTCCGCGAGTTTGCGAACGCGTTCGAAGAGCGCGTCCTCTTCCTCGGTTGGGAAGTTGATGCGCTGCACATGCAGTACGACGCGGACGCGGAGACCGCTCTCGATGATGCCGAGGCGCACGCCCGAATCGAGAATAAGGTTTTCCCTCTCTCGTTCGGCAAGGACGATTTGCTCCGGCAACGTGCGGAAAATCTCGAAGCCGCTCGAAATGAGAGCTCTTTTCAATTGCTGTGGGCTCAAGGGAGCACACAACACTCTAGCGAAAGACTCTTTTCGTCAACACCTTCGTCGGGCACTCGAAGCATGCCGCATTGCACCGCGTCCGATCACGAAGGGTGCGTTCCCGCGCGCGTTGACGCATTGTGGCAGCGACGGCGCAACTGGGGCTTGTGTGGATCGGAATTGGGTCTGCTACGCTGCTGTTTCGGACAACGTGAGCAAGCATACTTCCCAAACTCCCCCCATGGGTACGAGTGCCGCCGGCGGCGTGAGTGCCATGCGCCGCGGAGGAACACGCAGTGGCGTGACCGAGAGGGTCACTCTTTGCAATGGGCCCGATAGGATCTTGGAGGGCTGGGCGCTCAATGTGAGCCGCGGCGGCGTCCGCGCGATCCTCGAAGAGAAAGTCGAACTTGGCCAGAAGTTCGATGTCGTGGTGGGCACCGATCAAGCCTTCAAGCGGCCAGGGCGCGTCGTCTGGATTCAGGAAGAACCCGACGGAGTGATCGTTGGCATCGAGTTCACGAATCCGTCGGGCGCCCCGATCGATTCCGCGCCGCCGCCCTCGAACCGCGAGACGCCTTAGAGCATGTTTACCAGCGAGATGACGACCGCATTGACCCAGAGCTATTCGCGCGGCCGTACCGACGTGCCGTTGATCGAGCAGACCATCGGAGATTTCTTCGATGCGCTGGTGGAACGCCAGCCGGATCGCGAAGCGCTGGTGAGCCGCCACGAAGGTTTACGTTACACGTATCGGCAATTGCAGCAGGAGGCCAATCGCCTCGCGAGCGCGCTTTTGCGATTGCGTCTTATGCCGGGCGACCGCGTAGGGATCTGGTCGCACAGCAACGCGCCGTGGGTGCTCATGCAGATTGCCACCGCCAAGGCGGGCCTCATTTTGGTGAATATCAATCCAGCTTATCGAGTTGCCGAATTGGAGTACGCGCTCAATAAAGTTGATTGCAAGGCGCTCGTGTTCATGCCGCGTTACAAGACGAGCGACTACGTCGAAATGGTGCGTGAACTCGCACCCGAGCTCGCGCGCGCGATGCCCGCCGCGCTCGCCGCGCAGCGTCTGTCCCACCTGCGCGCCGTGGTGTGGATTGACCAACCAGGGGAGGGCTCGCATGAGCCCGGCATGCTGCGCTTCTCCGAGCTGATGGCAAGCGGTGATCCAGAGGATCCGCATTTGAAGCAGGTGCAGAAAACACTCAAGGCCGCGGACCCCGTCAACATCCAATTTACCAGCGGTACCACCGGCTTCCCGAAGGGCGCAACGCTTACCCACCGCAATATCTTGAACAATGGGTTTTTCATTGGCGAGTGCATGCGGCTCACGCCGGAAGACCGGGTATGCATTCCGGTGCCGCTCTACCATTGCTTCGGTATGGTGCTGGGCAATCTTGCCTGCTTTACGCATGGTTCGACCATCATCTATCCAAACGATGCGTTCGATCCACTGACCGTTCTTGAAACTGTGCAAGCCGAAAAGTGCACGGGCTTGCACGGTGTGCCGACGATGTTCATCGCCGAATTGGAGCATCCGCGCTTCAAGGAATTCGACTTCTCGCGGCTGCGCACTGGGATCATGGCGGGATCGCCGTGCCCCATCGAAGTGATGAAACGCGTGATCAGCGAGATGCACTTGTCCCAGATCACCATTGCTTATGGCATGACCGAGACGAGTCCGGTCAGTTGCCAGAGTGCTGCGGATACACCCCTCGAACACCGGGTGTCCACCGTCGGCAAAGTGCAGCCCCATCTCGAAGTCAAGATCGTGGATCCGGACACCGGAGAAATCACCGCACCCGGCGTTCCCGGCGAGTTGTGCACGCGCGGCTATTCCGTGATGCACGGCTATTGGGATGATCGCACCAAGACCCGCGAAGCGATCGATCCCGAGGGGTGGATGCATACGGGCGACCTTGCAACGATGGACGCGGAAGGCTACGTCAACATCGTCGGACGCATCAAAGATATGGTGATTCGCGGCGGCGAGAATGTTTACCCGCGTGAGATCGAGGAATTCCTCTACCGTCACCCGAAAATTCAGGATGTGCAGGTGGTGGGGGTGCCTGACAAGAAATATGGTGAGGAGCTGTGTGCGTGGATCATCCGCAAGCCCGGTGAACGTCTCGACGAGGATCACGTGCGTGCATTCTGCAAGGGTCAAATCGCCCACTACAAGGTGCCGCGCTACATCCGTTTCGTAGATGCTTTCCCCATGACGGTCACGGGCAAGATTCAGAAATTCATGATTCGCGAGTTCATGAAAAAGGAGCTTCAGTTGTAGAGGGGCCCCATCCGCGCGGCTACGCCGCGCTGCCTTGTATGAACCGTCTGGTGGAAGCGAAGGGAATTGGTGGTCGAAGCGAGGAGGGGGCGCGGGGGAAGAGACGAAAAAGTTGCAAGCCTTGTGCAGAGGAGAATTCGGCAAGCACA
>WQYX01000187.1 GCA_009781005.1 Polyangiaceae bacterium
CGTTCTGGCGGAGCGAGTTGGAGTGCTCGACCAGGAGACAGAGGGCCTCCGGATCGTAGGGTGGTTGGAGTGCACCTGCCGAGGTGAACGCCGTCGAAGAGTCTTCGGAGCGACTCGCTGGGTCCTGCACGCGCGCACCGACGACGACGGCTTTGAGGATGGTCTGAAGCCGCTCTTCGGCGTTGTGGACGGCGGCTGGCGTCGTCACCGCGAGGTCTCTGCGATGACAACAGGAATGACGAAGGTCTCGAGGGTGCGCTGCATGGTGGACTCCGGTTGGCGGAGACGAACGCGCGGCCGGTCTCGCGAGGAGGTAGTCCACCGAACACCGAGCGTGCCGAGCCGCGCGCTGCGTCTCCAGAGGGAGCAAAGCCGCCAGGACTCGAGGCGGGGGACACGATTCACCCCTCACCCGCTCCAATGAGTCACGGATCGGCGACGCGGCCCATGAAGAGGATGAGGCCGGACGCCTTGTCGAGCACGAAGAAGAGGAAGGGGTGGTCTGCCTTGAACTCGAACGGCTTGGGTGGCATCCCGCGTGCGTTCATGACCACCCCCGTGGCGGCGGCGGCCTCGGTGCCTTTCTCGTCGACCTTCACGAACGCCTTATGGAAGGCCTCATCGATGTAGAGCCGCTCGCTCGGATTGCTCGGGTTGGCCATCGCTGTGAAGTCCGCCTTTGCCCGGTCGAACGGGAGCGGCATTCCCAGCGCAGCCAGGTACGCCGAGAGGGGGAGAGACGAGCTCGGATTCAGCTCGAAGCGCGGGAGCGACACCGCGACCTCCTGGTCCTTCACGGCGCGCTTCCAGGAATCGAGCTTGGCGCTTGAGAGCGATGCCTCGACGGCGGGCAGCCCGTCGGCTTTCTCCGGAAGCACGACGAGGAACGATGCGGAGCTACCCTTGTACGAGAGCTCGAGGACCTTCACGCCGCCGATCTGAGCGGCGGGGAAGTCCTTGGTCTGGTGCATCATCGGCACCTGCTTCGTCGTCGCGGCGCTCGTGTGGAAGGAGTCTTCGCGCGTCCGCCTCTCGTCGAACTGCACCTTCCAGTCGCCGAGGAAGTAGATGGCGTTGACGAGGACCAGGCGCGTCAGCGGCTTGATCGCGCCGGCGGGCAGCAGATCTTTGATGCGCTTTTCGGTCTGGTCTTCGACCCATGTGTTGATGAGCCGGCGGGCCGGATCGGGGGCGGTCTTGAAGTCGACCGGCTCGAGCGCGGCGCCGAAGGCCGTGCGCGTCCGATCCAAGAAGGCTTGCTCGAAGCCGTAAGTCTTCTCGCCGAAGAGGCGATTCGCGATGCGAAGCTTAATCGACCGCCCAGGGTTGGTGAGCGCGCGACCGAGCCCGCCCCATGATGCCATCAGGGCTTCGGGCTCTTCGGAGAAGTGAAACACCTTCTTGATCTGCGCGGCGGTCTGACCCTTCGCGCCGCCGTACGTCATCGCGAACGCCATCGAGATGCTCGCCGGCGAGAAGGCGAAGTTGTCCTTCGCGCTCTTTCGGGCCTGCGCCCAGAGGTCGAAGGCGAAGGCGTTCGAGCCAGCCGCGATCGCGCGGGTCTTTTCGGGAGAGGGCATGTCCACCGGTACCTCGCTCGGAGGTGTGGAGGGCTCTGCGGGTGCGGGTGCGGGCGACGATGCGACAGGCGGGGGCGTCCCCGTCGGCTCCAGGAGCGAAGAGCCGGGCGCCATCGGCGGCGCGTCGGCGGTGGCCTTTGCTTTGTTACACGCGGCCAGCAGGCCGAGAGCGGATACGGCGCAGAGGAGAAGACCAGGCCAACGGCCGAAGGATGTAGGTACCATGGCGTTACTCTACACAACGAGCGCACTCTCGGTGACAGGGCAGACGACGCCCGCTGTCATCCAGCTCGTGCTCGAGCCCCTCGGTCGCCACTGGCGGAGGATGCTCGCCATCTTCTTCTCCTTGGCGAGCTCGTCGCCTAATGCCTTTGGGAGATCCCCCGCCTCTGGCGGGGTGGCTCCCAGCGTTTGACATTACCGACGTCGTCCATGTCACTCCGTTTCGTGAACCGCTCAAGGCACACGAAACGGAGCAGACATGAACGAGTACGAGAACCTAAGCCATACGACGTGGAGCTGCAAATACCACGTGGTCTTCATCCCGAAGTATCGGAAGAAGACTCTGTTCGGAACGCTCAAGAAGGAGCTTGGTGCCATCTTCCACAAGCTTGCCGGACAGAAGGAATCGAAGATTGAGGAGGGACATGTGATGGAGGATCACGTGCACATGATGATCTCGATCCCGCCGAAGTTCGCCGTATCGCACGTCATCGGGTACATCAAGGGCAAGAGCGCCATCCACATCGCTCGCACGTTCGAAGGCAAGCAGCGCAACTATGTAGGTCACCACTTCTGGGCGCGCGGGGACTTCGTGTCGACGGTCGGTCGAGATGAAAAGCTGATTCGCGAGTACATCCGGAACCAGGAGAAGGAGGACAAGAGGCTGGATCAACTCCTGCTGACGAAGTGAGGTCTCACCGCCTTTAGGCGGCTCCCAGTGCCGCTCGTGAGCGGCGCCAATCCCAAACCGCTTTGAGCGGTTCACGCGTAAGCGTCTGAACCCACCGGCTTTGCCGGTGGTTGTTCAGCTTGTCGACGCTGCGGACCTGTTGCACCAGCGGGTCGGCGACGTCTTCGACGCGCACGCTGCAGACGACGCCAGTGATAGCGGGCCAAGACTCTCACTGTTCCGACGTCGGAACAGTGAGTCAAGACCGCTAAGATTCCGAGGTCGGAGCAGTTAACCCAGGATGCGTCGCACTCAGCGACGCGCTTCTCAAGGGACGTCACGACGGCGTCGACCTTCCGGGCGCATTGCCGGCCCTCCTCCATCGATCTCCAGGCGTGCCGCTCCGCTATCTCGGTCGAAAAGGAAACCCCTGGATTTACCGCATGAACTCTCACAGTTCCGACGTCGGAACTGTGCGCTGTGTGCGCCGCGATGTGGTCAGCCCAGGATGCGGCGTAATTCGGCGACGCGCTTCTCGAGCGACGTCAACGCGGCATCGGCCTTGGCCCGCTGCTCGTCCGTCATCTCCGTCACATCACTCCGGCGAAAGA
>WQYX01000188.1 GCA_009781005.1 Polyangiaceae bacterium
ATGAATTCTCGAAGTTGTTCCCACTGTTCATCATTCAAGTCGGAATCGTAGGGTTTACGCGACATACGACCGCCAGCTACCAAAAAGACCCTTTCTGGGCCAAATTCCTGGTAAACATGCTCTTAGAGCATGTTCGACCGCCGTCGCGAGCGAATCGAGGCTAGGGCGGAGCGCGAGGAGCCCGCGTAAGCGTACTGTTCGTACGTGCGCAGGCACCGCAGCGCCTAACCGACGAATCGATTCGCGCAGCAGGCTGTAGAACACGCTCTTATAGCCGATCGCTCCGTGCTCGCGTGCGCCCTCGGCCACCAGATCCGCCGTCCGTACACGCTCGGTGAATATCGGTCGACGTAGTCCGTCTCTATGGTACGCTGGACAAAATTTTGGGGGGAGTCTTTGCGCAAAAAAGAAAGAGGTCTCATGAACGTTCGACAAACAACACTCGCTTCGCTTGCCGCCATGCTGCTTATTTCAGGCGGCACCTTCGCGCTCGTTGCGTGCGGTAGCGACGACAACAACTCCTCGAACAACAACGGGAACGGGAACAACAACGGGAACGGGAACGGGAACACCGCAGACTCGGTCGGCTCCGTGACGATCACGGGCATGCACACGAAGTCGACCTACGGGGACACGAACATGACCATTATCTCGGCGGCGTTCTACTCCGAACCACAAGCTGGTGGCTCCACTGGTAGCCTGCCGCTCGGCTGCAAGACAATAGATCTGGCGAATGTAGATGCGGGAACGGGCACAGACGCAGGTCCGTCGCCCACGCCGGTGAGTGCCGGAGACATCACCGTTACGGTCAGCGATAACGACCCTGCAACGTTAACGTGGGACAACGCGAACAATTTGTATGTCGTCTCCCCCTTCCCAATCATGGAAAACTGGATCACCGGTGGCGATGATGTCTCGGTGGACGCGAAGGGAGACGTGATCCCCGCGTTTTCCGCGAACTTCAAAGCGCCTCATAATCCGACTTTCACGTCCGATTTGACCGCCATGGAGCAAGGTTCCGACTACGAATTGACGTGGGACAACGGGGCTGACTCGGCTGGCGCGGAACAGATCGAAGTCACGTTGTTGAACACAGCCGGGGGGGCTATGAAGTCCGTGATTTGCGTGTTTGATTCTAGTGCAGGGACCGGAACCATTCCGAAAGCCCAGCTCACGGATCTCGGCGCGGGTGACAGTGTCTCTTTCAGCGCGATGTCGACAACCGCGACGCGGGCATCGGCCGGTAACAACAAAGTCGATGTTAGCGCCATGGCGATGTACTCGGACACCGCCAAGATCCAATAAAGGGCACGGATCGCTGGCGCTCGTTGCGTAGCGCATGCACGTAGCTGGGTGTACGAAAGCCTCCGATTTCGAATGTCGGAGGCTTTCGTTATTCCATCCTTTGTGCGGCATTGCGGAAAAGTCATGGCCGCGGTCATTGCTGATCACACGCATCTTGGTGTAGTGAGGCCAGCAAACACTACTCGAACGCCGGAGACTCCAATGACTCGCCACACGATTGCCGCTGCGACCTCGATCCTGCTCACCGCGCTAACAGGGTGCGCGAAGACGGACTCGTCGGCGCCTGCCACTTCGGCCGCGTCCGAGCAACAAACGCCCGTGGGCGTGTCCACCGCGCGCGCGCCAGATCTCTCGGTCAAGGACGTAGCTTCCACCGAAGGGCCTGACTCATCCGCACCTGCACCTGCAAGCGACGCAGGCAATGAAAAAGGGCCCGTGGTCACGTGGAAGAACGTGGGGATCTCCACACCGGAGTCCGTCCTCTACGACGACGTGGCAGATCTCTATCTCGTGTCGAACATCAATGGCAATCCGACGGATCGCGACAACAACGGGTTTATCTCGCGTCTGACGCCCGAGGGAACGGTCGAAACACTCAAATGGATTGAGGGCGGCAAGAACAAAGTGACGCTGAATGCACCAAAAGGCTCTGCGTTCTTCGGTGATCGCCTCTACGTCGCAGATATCGATACAGTCCGGATTTTCGACCGGAAAACGGGTGCGCCCGCAGGGGACGTGAAAGTGCCTGGTGCAACGTTCCTCAACGACATCACGGCGACGAGCAGCGGAGTCATCGTCTCGGACTCGGGCAAGAAGGCCACCGCAAAGGGCTTCGAGAACACGGGAACCGACGCGATTTATCACATCGACAAGAACAAGAAGCTCACGACCGTTGCGAAGACTACAGATCTCGGCGCGCCCAATGGCGTCCTTCGCAAAGGCGATAAGACATGGGTTGTCACCTTCAGCGGCGAGCTCTACTCGCTCGACGACAAGGGGAAGAAAGCCGACGTGCAGAAGCTCCCAAAGGGATCGCTCGACGGCATCGTTGCGCTGCCAAACGGTGATTTCCTGATTTCGAGTTGGGACGCGTCCGCGATTTACCGTGGTGCACCGGGTTCGGAGTTCAAGACAGTCATCGAAAACGTTAATTCGCCGGCGGACATCGGTTACGACACGAAACGAAACCGCGTGCTCGTGCCCATTTTCACGGGCAATGAAGTGCGCGCCTTCGAAGTGCGCTAACCGCGCACCGAATATGGGGCGGCCACGGGGGGCCGCCCCTACCAATGCGTCTTGTCGCCGCCACGGGGGCCGCGCCCCTACCAATGCGTCTTGTCTCGGTTGTAGGGGCGCGGCCTCATCATCGATCGGATCTTTCGCTTGCTTTTCGGAAACGCCAACCCGCAGTGAGCATCTCGAGCTTTTCGAGTCCTCGAGCGAGTACGAGCCAGCCCGGGTCTCCGTTGCGTGGCAGGTGACCGCCGAGAGCGGCCACGGCGAGCATGACATCTCTGGCGGTGGGATGGGGTGGTAGCGACTTTCTCCCCGCAGCGCGCAGGACCGCGAGTGGTCCCCGGAGACGACGAGCGAAGCGGCAGAGAGCGGGTGATGCCTACCCTCGGTTCGCAACAGCAAAAGCTGCCATGCCATGGGCGCAAACAGACCAAGCGCGTTGCGCAGGGCGTGAAAG
>WQYX01000189.1 GCA_009781005.1 Polyangiaceae bacterium
TCGCGCGAAGCTGCGCGCCAAGCCCGTCGACGTGAGCGAACTCTTGCGCGAGGAGCTCTTTGCGCGATGCTCGTCGGTGTCGCTCGTGTCGGCGACGCTCACGACCGCGGGCACGTTCGACTTTGTACGCCGTGAGCTTGGTGTTTCAGATGGCGCACTCGAGATCATCGCTGATACGCCTTTCGACTTCGAGTCGCAGGCGCTGCTCGTCGTGCCCGAGAAGCTGCCCGATCCGCGTGACCCAGACTTCGTCGACGCCGCCGCGAGTGTTTTCCAGCAGGTCGTTGACGCCTGCAATGGCCGCACGCTCGGTCTGTTCACGTCATACCGAAACCTCAACGCCGTCCATGAGCGCATCGACGGCGGCCGTCATCGCGTGCTCTGCCAGGGCGAGCTGCCTCGTGCGGAGCTGACGCGGCTGTTCAAGGAAGACGTCGGCAGCATCTTGCTCGGCACTGAGAGCTTTTGGACCGGCGTCGACGTCGTGGGCGAGGCTCTCACCGGCCTCGTCATCGACAAGCTCCCGTTCCCGCCTCCCGCCGATCCGGTCATCGACGCGATCTGCGAGCGCGATCCACGCGCCTTCGACAACTACCTCGTGCCGCTCGCCATCATTGCGCTTCGCCAAGGCGTCGGTCGTCTCATTCGGTCCAAGACGGACATCGGTGTCGCCGTCATCCTCGACAAGCGCATCGCCGAGAAGGGCTACGGCAAGAAGTTTTTGAGAAGCCTTCCGCCAATGCTCTCCACCCGGCGTGTCGAAAACATCTCCCGTTTTCTCGAGGAGGCTGCCCGTGCACGCGCGAGTTGACGCCGCGATCTCGCTCGACGCCCGCGAGGTGCCACCGAAGATGCTTGAGCGTCTCTGCCGAGCATTGTCGTTTCCCAATCCGGCCTACCTCGATCGGTTGCGGCTTGGCCTGCACACCGGCGCCGAGCCCGAGACCCTCTGCTTCGCCCAAGAGCGAGGCGATGTGCTGCGCCTGCCTCGCGGCGCCATCCATGTGCTCCGGCGCATCGCCGCGCAAGACGGGATCATCATCGCCTGCGATGATGCACGCGTCTTACCCGAGGCGAAGCTCGAGGCACTTCGCGAGCTACCGATGCGCGACTACCAAGCGCGTGCCGTCGACAAGCTCGCAAAGGTCACGCAGGGCACCGTCATCGTGCCCTGTGGCGGAGGTAAGACGCGCGTGGGGATAAGCGCGATTGCGAGGCTACGCACGCCAACACTCGTCCTCGTTCACACGCTGGATCTCGCCGAGCAGTGGCTCGGCGAGCTGAAGGGCAGGTTGGGCGTCGACGCGGGCCTCATCGGCGATGGCGAAGAGCACGTCGCGCCCGTGACGGTGGCTTCCATTCAGGCGCTCGTGCGCTGGGAGCCATCCAAGCTCGATGCGTTTCTCGAGGGCTTCGGGCTGCTCATTACCGACGAGTGTCACCATTGCCCGAGTTCCACTTTCCGCCAGATCATCGATCGCTGCCCGGCCAAGTATCGCCTCGGGCTCACGGCCACCCCCGAGCGTGAAGATGGTCTCTCCGCGCTGCTCGATCTGTTCCTCGGCGCGCCGCTCGTCACGGTGACGCACGACGAACTCGTTGCCGTGGGTGTTTTGACGGTGCCCGAGATCTGCTCCGTCGAGACAGACTTCACATTCCCGTATACAGGCGGCGAAGACTACGCGCCGATGCTCGCGGCGGTCGCGAGCGACGAGGCACGCAACGCGCTCATCGTCGACGCTGTTGTGAACGAAGCACGCTCTGGACACGTCTGCCTCGTGCTCTCCGGACGCATCGACCACTGCCGCGCGCTCGAAGGCGCCATCGCAGCCCACGGTGTATCGGCTGCGGTGTTGACCGGAGAAGTAAAGCGAAGAGAGCGCAAGGAGTTGCTCGACGAGGCTCGTGCGGGAAAGCTCTCGGTGCTCGTTGCCACGAGCCTCGCCGACGAGGGGCTCGATCTGCCGCGTCTGTCGCGCGTGTTCCTGGCGTACCCGGGTCGCGCGCGGGGACGCACCACGCAGCGTCTTGGGCGGCTCATGCGCCCGCACGCGGACAAGACCGATGCCGTGCTCTTCGACTTCGTCGACAACAAAGTGCCCATCCTGCGCCGTCATCATCTCGAGCGCCGCAGGCTCTACGCCGAGGTGTTGGGCGTGCCTGCGTCAAAGCTCAGTACGCGCGAGGTAGCTGCATGAGCGCGCTCGGGCCTGACGCGGAGACCATTCGCGCGACGTGGCGCTGGCTCGCGCACGGCGCGCACGGCGTCTCCGAGGTGCGCGTCATCCGCCCTCTTGGCGGCATCATAGGCATTGGCTTCTTCGACGACGAGGAGGACTTCGTCCGCGAGTGCGTGCGTACCAACGCGGCGGGCAACGTCTACGTCGGCATCCAGCCACGGCCAAAACGCCTCTTCGAGCGCGCACCCAACGTCGTGCGGCCGTTCAAGACCGGTGCAGGATGCAAGGACATCGAGATCCTCACAGCGACGGTCATCGATCTCGATCCGGTGCGTCCGAAGGATACGGCGAGCACGGACACGGAGCTCGCACTCGCGATGGCGGCAGCGGAGGAGGCTTCTGCGTGGTGCGAGAGCGAAGGGCTCGTGCGCCCGCGCCTGATGATGAGTGGCAACGGCACGCAACTGTGGTTTACGCTGCCGCCCACGGCACTCGATGGGGAACGGCGCGATCGTCTCCAAGCCGGACTCAAGGCTTTCGAGGTCAAGGTCCGCGAACGCGTGCAGAGCGACGCCGTTCATGTCGATTCCATCCACGACGTCGCGCGCATCATCAAAGTCATCGGCACCGTCAGCCACAAGGGCGACGGGCTTGGTGATCGCCCGCACCGCGTGAGTGCAGCACTCTCGGACTTCGAGCGAATCGAGGACGCGGTGCTCCTCGCGCGCCTCGACATCAAGCCAGCACCGGAGCTGCGGCAACCGCACCTCTCGCTTCCCGTCGTCGGCAACGTGTCCGCGCCGGCGACCACA
>WQYX01000190.1 GCA_009781005.1 Polyangiaceae bacterium
TCGCGCGAAGCTGCGCGCCAAGCCCGTCGACGTGAGCGAACTCTTGCGCGAGGAGCTCTTTGCGCGATGCTCGTCGGTGTCGCTCGTGTCGGCGACGCTCACGACCGCGGGCACGTTCGACTTCGTACGCCGTGAGCTTGGTGTTCCAGATGGCGCACTCGAGATCATCGCGGAGACGCCCTTCGACTTCGAGTCGCAGGCGCTGCTCGTCGTGCCCGACAAACTGCCCGATCCGCGTGAGCCGGAGTTCGTCGAAGCGGCCGCGCAGGTGTTCCAAGAGGTCGTTGACGCCTGCGATGGCCGCACGCTGGGCCTCTTCACGTCGTACCGAAACCTCAACGCCGTCTACGAGCGCATCGATGGCGACCGTCACCGCGTGCTCCGCCAAGGCGACGGGCCACGCGCGGAGCTGACGCGGCTCTTCAAGGAGGATGTAGGCAGCATCTTGCTCGGCACCGACAGCTTTTGGACCGGCGTCGACGTCGTGGGCGAGGCTCTCACCGGCCTCGTCATCGACAAGCTCCCGTTCCAGCCTCCCGACGATCCAGTCATCGACGCGATCTGCGAGCGCGATCCACGCGCCTTCGACAACTATCTCGTGCCGCTCGCCATCATTGCGCTTCGCCAAGGCGTCGGTCGTCTCATTCGGTCCAAGACGGACATCGGTGTCACCGTCATCCTCGACAAGCGCATCGCCGAGAAGGGCTACGGCAAGAAGTTTTTGAGAAGCCTTCCGCCGATGCTCTCCACCCGGCGTGTCGAAAACATCTCTCGCTTCCTCAAGGAGGCCGCCGATGCGCGCACGCGTTGACTCTGCGATCTCGCTCGATGCTCACGAGGTGCCTCCGAAGATGCTCGAGCATCTCTGCCGAGCATTGTCGTTTCCCAATCCGGCCTACCTCGATCGCCTCCGGCTTGGCCTGCACACCGGCGCCGAGCCCGAGACCCTCTGCTTCGCCCAAGAGCGAGGCGATGTGCTGCGACTGCCTCGCGGAGCCATCCACGTGCTCCGGCGCATCGCTGCGCAGGATGGGATCATCGTCGCCTGCGACGACGCACGAGTGCTTCCCGAGACAAAGCTCGAAGTGCCGCGCGAGCTGCCGCTGCGCGACTACCAAGTGTATGCTGTCGACAAGCTCGCGAAAGTCACCCAGGGCACCGTCATCATGCCCTGTGGTTCTGGAAAGTCGCGCGTGGGAATGGGCGCGATTGCGAGGCTACGCACGCCGACGCTCGTTCTCGTTCACACGCTCGATCTCGCCGAGCAGTGGCTCGGCGAGCTGAAGGGCAGGCTTGGCGTCGACGCGGGCCTCATCGGCGACGGCGAAGAGCACACCGCACTCGTGACAGTCGCCGTCGTCCAGGCGCTTTCGCGCTGGGACCTGTCGAAGCTTGATGCCTTCCTTGCAGACTTCGGTCTGCTCGTTGTCGACGAGTGTCACAGGGTTGCGGCGCCCATGTTCCACTCCGTCGTCGATCGCTGCCCAGCGAAGTACCGTCTCGGGCTCACCGCAACGCCGGAGCGCGAGGATGGGCTGTCGGCGCTTCTCGATCTGTTCCTCGGTGCGCCGCTCATCACGGTCACGCACGACGAGCTCGTCGCGGCGGGCGTGTTGACGGTGCCCGAGATCTGCTCCGTCGAGACAGACTTCACCTACGAGTACACGGGTGGCGAAGACTACGCGCCGATGCTCGCGGCGGTTGTGCGTGACGAGGCACGCAACGCGCTCATCGTCGATGCTGTTGTGAACGAAGCGCGCTCCGGACACGTCTGCCTCGTGCTCTCCGGGCGCATCGACCACTGCCACGCGCTCGCTGAAGCCATCAGGGCCAAAGGCATCTCGGCAGCGGTGTTGACCGGAGAAGTAAAGCGAACAGAGCGCAAGGAACTGCTCGACGAGGCTCGTGCGGGGAAGCTCTCGGTGCTCGTTGCCACGAGCCTCGCCGACGAAGGGCTGGATCTGCCGCGTCTGTCGCGCGTGTTCCTGGCGTATCCGGGTCGCGCGCGGGGACGCACCACGCAGCGTCTTGGGCGGCTCATGCGCCCGCACGCGGACAAGACCGACGCCGCGCTCTTCGACTTTGTGGACAACAAAGTGCCCATCCTGCGCCGTCATCATCTTGAGCGCCGCAGGCTCTACGCCGAGGTGCTCGGCGTGCCCGCGTCAAAGCTCAGTACGCGCAAGGTAGCTGCATGAGCGCGCTCGGGCCTGACGCGGAGACCATTCGCGCGACGTGGCGCTGGCTCGCCCACGGCGCGCACGGCGTCTCCGAAGTGCGCGTCATCCGACCTCCAAGCGGCATCATCGGCATCGGCTTCTTCGACGACGAGGAGGCCTTCGTCCGCGAGTGCGTGCGCACCAACGCGGCGGGCAACGTCTACGTCGGCATCCAGCCACGGCCAAAACGCCTCTTCGAGCGCGCACCCAACGTCGTGCGGCCGCTCAAGACCGGTGCAGGATGCAAGGACATCGAGATCCTCACCGCGATGGTCATCGATCTCGACCCGGTGCGCCCGAAGGACACCGCCAGCACCGACAGCGAGCTCTCGACTGCGATGGTTGCAGCCGAAGCTGCATCGACATGGTGCGAGAGCGAAGGACTCGTTCGCCCGCGCCTGATGATGAGCGGCAACGGCGCGCAGCTTTGGTTTGCGCTGCCGCCCACGGCGCTTGAGGGTGAGAAGCGTGAGCGTCTCCAAGCCGGACTCAAGGCCTTCGAGGCCGAGGTGCGCGAGCGTGTGCAGAGCGAAGCCGTCCACGTCGACTCCATCCACGACGTCGCGCGCATCATCAAAGTCATCGGCACCGTCAGTCACAAGGGCGACGGGCTCGGCGATCGCCCGCACCGCATGAGCGCGGGTCTGTCCGACTTCGAGCGAATCGAGGACGCGGTGCTCCTCGCGCGCCTCGACATCAAGCCAGCACCGGAGCTGCGGCAACCGCACCTCTCGCTTCCCGTCGTCGGCAACGTGTCCGCGCCGGCGACCACA
>WQYX01000191.1 GCA_009781005.1 Polyangiaceae bacterium
CCAAAGACTACGAGCGAACGATGGAGAGTAGTGAAACATGGATTCAACTGAGTTTCATCAACCGCATGGCGCGACACTTGGCAGCGTAAAAACATCGCGTTTCCTGGTAAACATGCTCTTAGAAGAGCCGATCCCTTTGCTGCAAAGGGCGTACGGCTTTTGTCGGACCTGCGGCGTACGTATAGTACGCCTCGGTCCTGCGATACGGCGTGCGCCCTTTTCGCCCTGAGGTCCCGCCGCAGGCGGGCCGACAGCGCCGAAGGCGCCGCGGAAGCGTCGGCCTTCTACCGCAATCGCGTCATGAATTGTCCGGGCTACGAGTGTCCTGCATCCTATCCGCGTGATTCCGACATTCCCCAGTCGCACCGCGCTCGGCGCTGCCATGCGGCGTGCTGCACACCAGCTCTTCGATCGTCCCTTGGTGCTCGTGGATCCTCTCGCATGCCACATACTTGGACCTCAGCTCCAGCACCGGATCGTCGCCGATCGCGCGGTGCATGAGGAATCGGGTTCTCGACATCTGCGCGCCTTGCTCGTTGCCCGCAGTCGCTATGCCGAAGATGCCCTCGCAGCGACGAACGGCGTGCGCCAGTATGTTGTCCTCGGTGCAGGACTCGACACCTCGGCACTGCGCGGGGCCGATCCCACGCTGCGCATATTCGAGGTTGATCACCCCGCCACGCAGGCGGCAAAGCAGATGTTTATCGAGCGCGCTCAGATTGTAATACCGCCAAACGTCGTGTTCATCGCCGTCGACTTCGAGACGGAAAGTCTCGAAGCGGGCCTCGCGAGATCTGGCTTCGATGCAGCAGCGCCGGCGTTCTTCTCGTGGCTCGGTGTCACGCCGTACCTCACGCGTGACGCGATACTCACCACGCTTCGGTTCGTTGGCGCTTTGCGATCCGGCACAGAGATCGTCTTCGACTTCGCGGTGCCATCCTCAGCGGCGAGCCCCATGGCAGCCAAGGTGGGTTCCATTGCCGAACCGTGGTGCACGTTCTTCGAACCCGACGAACTCATCGCCGTGGCACGGTCGCTCGGCTTTTCACGCGCCAATGTGGTGAATCACGAGGCGCTCAATCGACTCTACTTCGACGGACGTGACGATGGACTTCGACTCCGCACGACAGGGCAACTGATGCACGCCCGCGTCGGCTCGTGACCTAGCAGGTACTGGAGCACGCAGCTTCCGTCCCTTTCCAGCACCGTCGCGGCAACCACGCGACAACGGTTATTTCCATTGGAACGGACACGCTATAGGGTGCGGGAAGCGCCATGAAGAAGATCGTCCTCGGCGACAACGCCACTGTCCTCCCGACCCTGCCTGAGAAGTTCGCTCAGCTCATCTACATCGACCCGCCATTCAATACCGGCAAGATCCAGAAGAGGAATCGCATTCGGGTCACGGCGACGGACGGCGTTGGAGACCGAGGTGGTTTCGGCGGCAAGCGCTACGACGTTGAGAAGGTCGAGAGCGGCTCCTACGAGGACGAGTTCGATGACTTTGAAGCGTTCCTCATGCCGCGAGTCAAGGAGGCAATGCGCTGCCTGACAGCCACCGGGTCGCTCTTCGTCCACCTCGACTACCGTGAGATTCACTACATCAAGGTCGCTCTAGATCGGCTCCTCGGCCGGGATCGGTTCATGAACGAGATCATCTGGGCCTACGACTATGGGGGAAGGCCCAAGAACCGCTGGCCAGCGAAGCACGACACGATCTTGTGGTACACGGCGAACCCGGAAGAGTACGTCTTCAACTTCGACGAGATCGATCGCATCCCATACATGGCGCCCGGCCTCGTTGGTGCGGAGAAGGCCGAGCGCGGCAAGACACCGACCGACGTTTGGTGGCACACGATCGTGCCGACGAACGGATGTGAGAAGACCGGGTATCCAACCCAGAAGCCGCTTGGAATCTTGAACCGCTTGATCAAGGTTCACTCCCAGCCCGGTGACGTGGTGCTCGACTTCTTCGGCGGCAGTGGGACAACGGGAGAAGCAGCGGCTCGGAACGATCGCGGCTTCGTGTTGATCGACAACAACCCCGATGCCGTACAGATAGCGGCATCGCGTCTTGCGGCTTTCAAACCCGAGTGCGTCGGATTCTCGGTCGAACGTCCGCTGCAAGCAGCTCAGGCGGTCCTGTTCTGAAAAGCTACGGGACGATCTTCAAAGTCGTGATCAACGACTTCACATCGTGAATCGAGCGGGTGGCGAGGGACTTCGATTCCTTGAGCACGTTCTCCATCGCTTTCTTGAGATCGGGGTACTTGTTGGCCTCTGCTATGGCGTCGAGCGTCGCCTGCTTCAATTCCTTCTCGGACGCGATCTGGTACTTCGCGAGCGCGAAGATGTTCAGCGTGGCCGACTCGAACGGGTTCTCGGTGTGCTGGCCCCGCGCCTTGGAACTCACGAGGCACACGATGACGTGAGCGGGGACGACGTACCACGTGTCCGTGGGCTCGTAGAGGACCACGAGCGGAATGTACTTTACGGCCCTCACTTGGTTCAGCGTCTGGGCCGTGGCTTTCTTCACCTCGATGTTGCAGTCGCCAAGCACGGCGTCCCCGTCGCCGGACTTCGCAGACGTCGATGCCCCCGTCGCCTGCCTGTAGCGCTCCTCGGCCGAATGGCCCTCGTGGCTGATCCCCATTTGCCCGCGAAGCTACGCGCGTGAGGCGATCTGGGCCAAGATAAGAGCAACACGCTACATGAATCGTTGGCGCTTGAAGGCTCGGATGTCGTCTCGCGTCAGTGCGAACCCCTCGCCCTTCGTGTGCCGCGCGGCGAACCTCTCGTGCCAGTACGCCTCAATGCCACTGGGATCGTCCGTCGTGATGATCAAACGCGCCGGCACGTGAAGCTCGCCGGCATCGACCGCGTCGAGCTCGTGGCAGGAAGTGAGGACCTGATGCCGTTCGACTTCCGGAGCTGGCGCACGACGGGCTGCACGTGGCTCGCG
>WQYX01000192.1 GCA_009781005.1 Polyangiaceae bacterium
GCCTCAAACTTCAGGGCAAGCTACAAGATGGAGTAGATGCGTGCTCGCTGGTCCCCAATATGGAGCATGTCGATCGCGCTAAATGAGCGGCATTGGGGCTAGCCTCGATTCGCTCGCGACGGCTGCCCTACACGCTCTTAGTAGGGCCTGTCCCTGAATTCGCTCCGCGTCGGCGGAGTCGGCGGGCTCCTTCGTTCACGTCGCCGTCGCCGACAACGATCAGGTCAACGTCAACGTGAGCGTTGTCGTGGTCGCTGACGGCGACGGCGACGGCGACGAACTCGGCTCGTCTGAGTGAAGTCGGCATGAATGATCCGGGCTGGTTAAAGGGGGGCCCGTCGTGCCGAGATTGCCGGCGTCGTGCCGTGCATCGGTCCTACTTTTCATGCGATAATCCATAACTTCATCTGGAGTGAGGATACGTCATGGGAAAACCACTTATCGTTGTAGGAGATAAAACATCGCACGGTGGGGTCGTCCTCCAAGGAGGGTCATTGACGGACGCCGACAGAAAGCCGATCGCGCGGGTAGGGGATCCGGTTGCCTGTCCGATGCCGGGCCATGGCACCAACCCCATTGTCACGGGGGATCTGGTGGTCCAGATCGATGGTGCACCGGTTGCTCGGCATGGGGACAGCACGGCCTGCGGTGCGACGCTGATTTCAGGACAGATGGATGTTCTCATCGAGTCCGGCTCCACGACAGGCGCCGGCCAGGACGAGCAATCTGCTCCTTGGACTCCACAGCGCGACCCGGAAGCACCGGATAAGGAGCTCGTTCCGTACGAGCTGATTCTGGTGAATGAAAGAGAGCAGCCACTTGCGAATGTGCGCGTCCTGCTCGAGACGCCGTCTGGGGAGGAGGCGTGCGTGACGGGTGCGGATGTGGCTGCTCGCACCCAAGGAGTTGCGGGCACTGCCATTGCTAGGGTGCTCGATCCGGCGTCGTTGCGTCAGGCGCTCTCTGGCAGTGAGAAGATGCCGCGGTGCACACGCGCGCGGCTCGATGAAAACGTTCAGATACGGGCGCTCGGCAACGCAGCGCAGCCGGTCAAAATTCCGTCGGGCAAGCCGCAGACGTTGATGATTGCCACCCGGTTCGACTTCTACGACGTTGGACATGCGCCGAGCTGGGGAGATCTCGCGCTCGCAAACCGTGGCTCCTGGTCGTTTGTCGATTCTGAGGATGATTCGGGGTTGTCACTCTTCCAAGCGCATGCGGACGGGAGTGGAACAGCCGTCAGAATCGCATGCCAATCGGAGCCGAATACGACGTGGTTTGAAGCGGAGATCGACGCGATTCACCAAGCGATGATTCGCGCAGACTCCAAATTTGTCCTCGATTTTTTGAAAAAACTGCCCGTCGATCGGGAGCCTGCCCCAACTCCCGCGAGGGAAAAACGGTCGGAAACATGAAGCTCGTTCTTTTGCTCCCACTCTTCCTGGTTGCGTGCCACTCATCCGGTTCGCCGTCCCACCAAGATGCCGAAATTCAAGATGCGGACGTTGTGGATGCCGATGCGCGCTCCGAGAGTCCAGATGCTGCGGATGCCTCCACCGGCTCGCCAAAAGATGATGCCACCGCCAAGTATCTCCAAGAAATGGAACGTCTGCGGGGAGATTGCCCGGACGGCGGCCCCAGCGAGGATACCGACCCCACGGTGAACGGTGTGTATATTGAAGATCTCGATGTCTGGTTGAAGACACACCATGCTCGCTTTTCGCGAGCGGATAGGAGCTGCTGGGAAACCTCCGTAGGGTCCCTGGTGAACCTGTGCGGGTGTGATCGCGAGCTCCGATTGCCGGATCGCGATGCTCCTCTCCTGCATTGCACTCGAGGCATGGAAAACTCTTATGGTATGTACATAAAGACGATTCTCTATGCGCTCGAGGGAAACACTCTTCGCGTTGTCCTCGAGCAAGCAACAGGGATGTCGAGCAGCAATTTCGAAATGGCTGTACCCGGAATTGACTTCGTTCCACGAATCCGCGGCAACACCCTCGTTTTCGAAGAACCGTACTGCAAAGTCTGTCGCGTGGCATTGGAATTCTTTGCAAAAGACTTTGAATTGAACTTCAAGAAGGCGCATGCAGACTACAAGAAGGTATGCTCTCTGGATTCTTGGGAGTGGAGGTGGAGTCAGGGACAGCTCAAGAAATACCGGAGAGCCTTATCGTCCTCCTCTCCAGTCCCCATACCCATCCCCAGCTCAACGAATTGAAGTTCCAGCGGTTTCCGGATGGGGACTAAGCCATATCCACGCACTCCCAGCGATGGCGACGGGCAGGGTCATCATTGCGATCTCGATGGGCAGGTGATCTGCCAAGAGCCCAACGAGCGGCGGTGACCAGAGATCCCCAAAGACGTGGATGGCGAAGATCGACAGCGCCATGGCGCTCGCGCGGAGTTCTGGCGGCACGGAGCCAAGCACGACGCCGTTGATGGGCGCCGTGACGACGAAGAGCGAGAAGATGCAGAAGAAAACGCCAACGAAGAATGCATTCGGATTCGGCGAAAGAAAGCACGCTACCGCGAGTGGCGCGCCAACGAGACTCCCTGTCGCGCAGATGCGGAGCAGCCCCTGATTCACGCGCGCGCCAAGAGCGTGTTCGCTAGCCTGCTGCGCGAAATCGATTCGGCTTCGCCGGCGCCTTCGGCGCTGTCGGCCCGCCTGCGGCGGGACCTCAGGTGGGCGTTGGGTGCCTGCGCACGTACGATAAGTACGCTTTCGCGGGCTCCTCGCGCTCCGCCCTAGCCCGGATAATTCACGACGACTCCACTCAGACGAACCGATCCCTTTGCTGCAAAGGACGTACGGCGTTTCTCGGACCTGCGGCGTACGTACAGTACGCCTCGGTCCTGCGATACGGCGTGCGCC
>WQYX01000193.1 GCA_009781005.1 Polyangiaceae bacterium
AGCCCGCGCAAGCGTACTTGTCGTACGTGCGCAGGCACCGCAGCGCCCACCTGAGGTCCCGCCACAGGCGGGCCGACAGCGCCGAAGGCGCCATCGAAGCGTATCGATTCGCGCAGCAGGCTGTAGAACACGCTCTTAGAGGTAGGGGATGACGACCGACTTGTCGTTTCTCGTCGTGGAGGATGATGGTTCGGTGCGCCGATCGATCGCGCGGAGCCTGGGTGCTCATGGGCACGTCGATACGGTCGGTACCTGCGCAGCAGCATTGCTTGCGCTGCGAGCGCGCACGTTCGACGGGCTCGTCGTCGACGTCAGGATGCCAGATGGCAACGGCCTCGACATCGTCGCGCCAGCGCGCGAGCGCTTCCCGGGCATCGCGGTGTTGGTGCTGACCGGCTACACCGAACACGACGTCATCTGTCGGACACGCGAGCTACGCGCCGGTTACTTGCTCAAGCCTTGCGACGTCAAACAGCTTGCTCTTCTCGTCGAGGAAGTGAACGACCGTCGAGCCGCTCGTGAGCGGCGCACACGCGCCATCATCGAGCGCTGGACAAGCGATTACCGTCTCACCGTGACGGAAGCGGAGTTGCTCTCGCTCGGCGCCGACGGGGTGGCGCGCGAGAGCTTTGCGGTCCGGCGCGGAGTGCGGCCCGAGGTGGTTCGGAGGCAGATCCATATGCTGCTTCGAAAGACCGGCGACGATACGTTCGAGTCAGCGGTCAACGCGCTGCTTCGCGAAGCCTTGGCCGAACCCACCTGACCAACCTAAACCGCTTTCGATTTGCCGCGATCTCGTCGTTGAGGCTGAATCTCAGACTCGAGCAGCGGCGTCCTGTTGGAGCGCCGCTGCCCCTCGCTCGTGGAGCTCGCGCGCGGCGCTCTCGGTTCGCCAAAGTCCGTCTTCGTCGATGAAAACATCGATGGCGTCACGCCGATCGCTCTCGAGTTCGAATCGCAGCGGCATCTCGGCTGTCCACGGCCACGCAACGACGCGCCATCGCTCAGGTGACTGCCTGAACTCAGCGCAGGCGCCTGTCTGGCGGAAGCGCCGAAGACCTTCGCGGCCGTCCTCGTTTAGTTGGGTTTCAGCAGGCCACACGATCATGTGTCGCAAGACTCGCAAAGACCACGCCGCGTGATCAGCCGCACTCAAAATGCCGAACGCACACGGAACCGAAAACCTGCGCTATACACATAATGGATGCGCTTCGAAGCACTCGCCGTCGACTTTGACGACACCATCGCCGAAGACGGACGCGTCCCCGTAGGCGTCGTGGATGCGTTCCTGCATTTGCGGCGCCTCGGGCGAAAGCTTTTGCTCGTCACCGGTCGTGAGCTCGATGATCTCATGAGCACGTGCCGCTACCTCGACGTGTTCGATCTCGTCGTGGCAGAAAACGGCGCGCTCTTGTACGCGCCGCGCCCGCCCAAGGAGCACCCGCTCGCGTCTCCGCCGCCGTCCTCGTTCGTCGCAACGCTTCGCGCGCGTGGAGTCGGACCTCTTTCGTGCGGTCGCATCGTCATCGCAACCTTTCAACCGCATGAGCAAACGGTGCTCGAAGTGATTCGCGAGACGGGCCTCGAGCTCGAGATGATCTTCAACAAGGGCGCGGTCATGATCCTGCCTTCGGGAGTCAACAAGGCCACGGGGCTTCGAACGGCGCTCGCCGAGTTGCACATCCAAACCAGTGACGTGGTCGCGGTCGGTGACGCGGAGAACGATCACTCGCTGCTTGGCGCCTGCGGATTCGGCGTTGCCGTCGCGAACGCGGTGCCTTCGCTGAAACACCGCGCCGACTTCGTGACGTCCCAGCCTCGCGGCAGTGGCGTCATCGAACTCTGCGAGCTCCTGCTCGCGGGAGATCTGCCTCTCGCCGATCGGGTTGCGCCGTTGTCCATCGGCCCGTCACGCACGACGTCGCATTGAGGAGTAGACGAAAGGTCCAAGCGAAGGTATCCAGGGGCCTCGTTTCGCATGGGCCTATAGCTCAGTCGGTAGAGCTGCGGACTTTTAATCCGTAGGTCCCGGGTTCGAGTCCCGGTGGGCCCACCATTCGCTACTCGTCGCAAACTTCGCAGCGAGACGAGATTAATAGATCTCCCAAGATGCATGCCGCGGGGGCTTCGCTGTTCTGCCCTGATTTCTCGATGATTCACGCTTGTGCGACTGTTGCGCGCACCGGGGCGGCATTCACGCGGAGAGCAACGTGGGCGCTCGCGAGGGCTCATCGAGGGCGTTCGGGACGGCGCTTCGTGCTCTCCATCTGTCCCGTTGGGGAGAGAGGAATGGAGAGCGTTTAAGAGGAGCCTGGACAGGTGACCCGGCGGTTAAGAGGAACGCCGGGTCAAACCTGGACAAGTGACCCAATTTTTAACTCTGAGCGCTGTAAGTGCGCGAACCGTGGTCGACGGATGGCGACGGGACGTTGGTGTTGCGGCAAAGCGCTGTTGATCGCCGGGTCAGGGTTCGCAAACGGATTTGAATGGGGGTGCCATTCCTCACGTCGCGCAACCCATGACCCTTTATGGGCTCCGCGCTCGCGTTCAACAGCATCAGCCGCATGGCCCCAGGTTAAAGGTCACGCAGCTCGCGGTTTCGGGAGAGGGTCGCCGTGACCCCCCTTGGGGCTTGGTCCCCGGATGTGAGATAGGCGCCCTCGACCGAGTTTCCTTCCTCGAACGGTATCCTGAGGCATGGCTCCGTCGTCCTCGCATGGACAAGGGTGGGTATGAAGCTCGGCTCCGAGGCTCCCCGACGCGGCGTGACGAAAGGACAAGCATGAGATTCGTAGGGATCGACATCGGCGCCGAGAGTCACATGGTGGCCGTCGTCGAC
>WQYX01000194.1 GCA_009781005.1 Polyangiaceae bacterium
CCTCCAAGGAGACTGCCGCTTTCGCGCAACTACGCACTAGGAAAGCCGCAGACCTACCCGACGCGAGCAGGCGCGCGATGCCGACAGCGAGTACGACCCCGCCGCGCAGCGGCTTCGTTCAACCGGCTGTTAACCGCGTCCCGGGCTCCTGTTAACCAAGTCTCCGTTTCTCTCTCCCCGCGGGACAGAACAGAGAGCGCAAAAGTTGTCCCACGCGTCCTCAACGCACCCCGCATGCAGCTCGCGGCGCTCTCTTGGCGAAGTTTGTCCCAGCGCAACCCATCGCTTGAGTGAACGCAAATCTCTGGAAAATCAGGCTAGAAACAACGAAGCCCCCGAAGGAGAGCACCTTGGAGACTTCGTTAACCAGACCCTGCCGCTTGGTTTGCAAACGGCAGGCTTTGGCTCCAGCTGCTGGACTCGAACCAGCGACCCGGCGGTTAACAGCCGCCTGCTCTACCGACTGAGCTAAGCTGGAATGAACTCCCCAGGTACTCGATCGTGCAGAGCGCCGTCAAGCATTCTGACGCCTCAAGACCCAAGTCATCGAGCCGGTCGCCTGGGCGGCTCGTCTCGCCCGGTCGGCAGAAAACCAAACCGACGCCGCAACGCAACTCGGCTTCCGCACGCGGAAAGGGAGCCTCTGGGACAAGGACGCGGTGCTTCAGACGCTTTAGTAGTGCCGTTCGGCAGAAGTTCGGCTGGATTCGCCGAACTTCTGCGCGATGCGCTGCTTCGCAGCGCGCGAACGGCACTATCCCTTTCTTGGGGGCTCCGCCCCCCGTCCCCCGAAGCCGCTCCCGCGGCTTCTCCTCGTGCCGCCCTTTCAGGGCAAGTCCAACAAAACTTCTGCCCGGCGGCACTAGCCCGGAGAATTCATGACGCGATTTCTGCAGACGGCCGAGACCGCAGCGAAAAGGGCGCACGCCGTATCGCAGGACCGAGGCGTACTGTACGTACGCCGCAGGTCCGAGGAGCGCCGTACGTCCTTCGCAGCAAGTGGATCGGCTCGTCTGAGTGGAGTCGTCGTGAATGATCCGGGCTAGTAGCAGTCGGCAGCGAGCGGAGTCGTACGTGGGGCGTGCGCCTATCGCGACAAGATTCGCTAGCCGTGGAGCCGATCATCGGCGCGAAGACGTACGCGCTCGTGCGGAAGCTCTGTGGAGAGCACGTGCACGCCGCGAGCCGCAGTTTCTTCTTCACGACGCGCGCGTGAAGCGCGACGTGTGATGGACAACGATCGTCGCGATGGATCTGCCCGGCCGTAGAGCATCTCCAAGCAGCTCGTTGAACACGGCGCGATGCGTGTCCGCTCCTGACGCGCCGGGCTCGACGTAGTGATGGTCGATGACGGCGCCGTGACGTGCGGAGAACTCCTCCGCCGAGCGCCGCTGCGCGGTGAGCGAAAGCTCCTTCTCGCCTGCTCCACTGTGCTGACTCGGAGATAGCTCACCCAACGGGCACGTTCAGCGCGTTTGGCCACCGCACACCTCCTTTCATGTAGGAGGTGGATGCTTGGAAGCCCTCGAGGAGGCGAGTGAGCACGAGCTCGATGAGGGGCATCGCTCTCTGACACAATGACCTGCTTTGCACGCGTGGTCGCCGGAAGTGGCCGATCGACGCTGTCCGATCGACGGAATCAGCTTTCCTCACTAATATTCTCAGACTAATATTGATCAGAAAATATAGGCTTGGTCGGCCCGGCCAGGTTTCAAGAAGGAGTCGTGCAATGGCCATCTGCGGTACGCGGGGGGTGGTCCTGCTTCTTTGTGGCCTTTCCTTGTCGTTTGTTACCGGCTGCTCAGAGAGCGAGGAGAAGAACAAGTGCGACCAGGACACGTCGCCATGTCCGGGAGCCGGTGCCGATCTCATGTCGGATCCCAGCAACTGCGGCGGCTACGGCGTGATCTGCCCCGGGGGAATGTCCTGCTCCAGCGGCCTCTGCTGCCCAGCGACCTCCAGAAACTGCGGAGGGCTCTGCGTCGATCTGACGAGCGATGCCCATCATTGCGGTGAGTGTGGCAATGCATGCCTTCAGGGTGAAGTCTGCTCGAGCGGGAGCTGCGGGATCAGCTGTCTACCAGGGATGCTCGACTGCAATGGCGGCTGCATCGATCCCATGACCAGCAACGCCTCTTGTGGGGCCTCGGCGGACTGTCAGGGCGCCAATGCCGGAACGGCCTGTATCTCTGGACAGTTTTGCTCAAATGGCATGTGCGGCCTGAGTTGCCCGGTCAATTCAATCCCGTGTGGCACCGGGAGCTCTGCGTACTGCGCTTACACGCAGGTCGATCGGGTCAACTGCGGTGCGTGCGGCACCATCTGCAACCCGGGCGAGGTATGCCAGGCGTCGGCATGCACTCCGCTGGCCCTCACGTCTCTCTCTCAGACCATCGCTCCGAAGGGCGATTCCATCGTTCTGGCCGGGACCGGTTTGTCGGCCGTTGCCAGCAACGACACCGTCGCATTCGGCTCCGTGCCAGCGACCGTGACCCGTGCGACCGAGACGGAGCTGACCGTCATCGTCCCGGGTGGCCTGACCGGTCCCGTCGAGGTGAAGGTGGTGCGGGTCGACCAGGGAGTGGCCAGCAATACCCTGACTTTCTACCCCTGGGTGCAGACCGTGCCCGTCGTTGTCAGCGGTGCGAGAACGGACTGCACGGTGTTTCCATCGAATACCGGACGCAAGATCGCGGCGGCTGCGAATGGATTCATCTACGCAGGCTTCATGTGCGGCGGCCAGGGATACGTGACGTCGAGCTATGACGCAGGTGCGACGTTCTCCCCTGCGGTCGCGATCC
>WQYX01000195.1 GCA_009781005.1 Polyangiaceae bacterium
CACGCCGTACCGCAGGACCGAGGCGTACTGTACGTACGCCGCAGGTCCGAGGAGCGCCGTACGCCCTTCGCAGCAAGAGGATCGGCTCTTCTAAGCGGAGTCGTCATGAATTATCCGGGCTAGCCTCGATTCGCTCGCGACGGCTGCCCTCCACGCTCTTAAGAGGCGCGTAGAGGCGCGAGCGACGGACCGGGGCGCAAGGGCGGCCGGAACAAATTGAACGTCCGGCATGTCTCATCCTTGACTTGATCGGACCAAACTCGTGCTACACAACGCGCCGTTCGGCGCAAGGAGGTCTCACGCGGCTTCCCGGGGGTGGGTGACCGTGCGCTTTCCCCAGGAGACCGTCATGAATTCCGTCTTCGATCCGACCACGTCCTCCCCTCCTCCTCTTCCCAAAGAAGCCACGGTGGTCGCCGAGCCCGCTCCGCGTCCGCGCCGGCCTCGTGGTTTTGCTGCCATGGATCGCAGCAAGGTGAGCGAAATTGCCAGCAAAGGGGGAAAGGCAGCTCACGCCGCTGGAACGGCACATCAGTTCACGAGCGCCGAAGCTCGTGATGCTGGCCGTAAAGGCGGGATCGCGCCGCACGTACGCCGTGGGCGCGGTCCGCGCAAAACTGCACCGTCATCGCCAACCGAGCCAACCGAGACTGAGGAAAGCTAGAGCGCCTCACGGACCGTTTGGTTTACGGCGCGCACCAGTGGCGGTAGGTCACGGGCTCTCATGAGCGATCTGCCGCCGGTGCGTGTTCAACATCCGCATGTCGAGGTCCGCGACGATCTGCTTGCTGGTAGCCCTGTCGTGCGCGGCTCGCGCGTGCCGGTGCGTCGGTTGTGGTCGTGGCATCGTCGGGGTGTCACGGTGGAGACGCTCGTGAAGCGCTACCCGTCGCTCGGACCGGCACGCGTACTCGGCGCGCTCTCGTTTGCCTATGACAACCAGGAGCTCGTTGACGCCGATCTCGCGCGAGAGCGAACGCTTCTAAATGCCGAGGTAGAGATGGTGCCCGGCGCCATGAAGCAGACGAAGCTCCCGTTCGGTTAAGTAGCCTGTACTCTCCTCGAGAGTACAATTTAGAGCGCTTCCAAGTTGACGCGAGATCGAGACGGCCAAAGAGATGCGAGCCCGCCGAGGCGCCCTGAGGTCCCGCCGCAGGCGGGCCGACCTGTGCCGAAGGCACCACCAGACTCCGGAGGCGTACTTGAAGTACGGGGGGAGGCCGAGCAACGAAGGCGGGCGACGCAGATCTGCGGGCCGTCAGGGTGTCTCGTCGACGGCGCGTGCAAGCACTTCGAGCGCGTCGATGACGCGTGTGCGGTCCCCGCGTGGGATCTTGTCGAGCAGCGAGCCGAAGTCCGAGCTTGCACCTGTTCCGACAGACTGTGCTGCGCGCCGTCCGCGCGAGGTCAGACGTACGTCGGTCTGGCGACCATCATCGGAACCTTTTTGGCGCGTGATGAGCCCCGAACGTTCGAGGCCTGAGAGATTACGACTTGCCGTCGACGGATCGATGCCGAGCAACGTGGCGAGCACCGAGGTCGATAATGCGCCGCGCTCTGCAATGAGTTGGAGCGTTTCGGCTTGTTGCGGAGTTACGTCGCCAGAGCGTGCACGTTCCCGCGCGATACGTCCGAGACCACGAGCAAGGGCTACGAGTGCACGCGCGAACCGGTCCTGGTCGGCCATGAGAGGCCCCTGTACTCTACAACTTCTGATGCCGCGTCAAGTCTCGAGTTTCTGAAACGCACGATCGCGCTGTTTTGCCGGGACGTTCGATGGCTCTCAAGGATGCGAAATCCGGGGGAGCTCGTGTCCGCGCGCTGCAGCGCGCGCGTTCTTCCTCGAGCTTGCGCGTGCAGCCAGCGTTGCCATCATGCTAGAGGAACGCCGTTTTGTTGGAGGCGAATGCCGTGAAAGCCGACGTGAATGTCACCGATGGGATGTTGCCGCCGAGCGACTCGTCGAGCGCATCGAAGCACCCTGAAACTTGCCGGATGTTCGAAAACGAGCTGCTCGAAAAGCTCTCGCACATCCATCCTGCAACACCTTTTGTGGTGTTCGTCCCCGTCGTGCTCTGGGTGCTCGCCCGAGGTTGGATGATGCATGCACTCGGCATTGGCCAATTCGTCGGGTTGTTCGTTGCTGGAACGGCGGCGTGGACACTTGCAGAGTACATCCTTCATCGCTGGCCCTTCCACTGGAACAACGGCACGCCGTTCAGCAAACGGGTTCACTTCTTCGTGCACGGCGTGCATCACGACTACCCGAACGACAAGACTCGTCTCGTGATGCCTCTGCTCATGAGCGTGCCGCTGGCGTTCGTCTTCTACTTTCTCTTTTTCTGGATGTTCGGACCGATTGTGGCGCAGCCGTTCTACGCCGGTTTCGTGACGGGCTACCTTTGTTACGACGGCACGCACTACGCGGTGCACCATTTCAAGCAGAGGACACGCGCGGGCAAGTACGTCAGGCGCCATCACATGCTCCATCACTTTCTGAACGAGCGAACCGGCTTCGGGGTCTCGTCGCCATTCTGGGACGTCATCTTCCGCACGATGCCCGACGTGAAGAAACCCGGCATCAAACGCGGGCTCCCTTCTCGAGAGCGTGTTGACCAGCCGTTGCGAGCGAATCGAGGCTAGCCCGGATAATTCATGACGCGATTTCTGCAGACGGCCGAGACCGCAGCGAGAAGGGCGCACGCCGCATCGCAGGACCGAGGCGTACTGTACGTACGCCGCAGGTCCGAGAAGCGCCGTAC
>WQYX01000196.1 GCA_009781005.1 Polyangiaceae bacterium
ATCGCTCGGCGCCTCGCTCGATGGCTTCCACGATGCCCCCTCTGCCATCAGCCTCACCCACCTCGCCACCAACTCGCTGCTCGCTTCCAACGCGTCAGCTAAAATTTCGGCAGTGGTGCTAGGAATGTCCTGGCGAGCACTCGCTATAAAGTCTTGATCTGCACGCGAGGCGCCTGACAATTCAATGTCGCCCTGTGGAGTTCGAATGAAGTCCGAGCCGCTCTGGTGATCCCTTCCTTCTACAAATGATACCCATGGTCCAGATGTTGCCGTACTGCACAAACGCTCAATTCGTAGTAGCTCATCATCAGAGATAGACTGAAATGACATGGCGCGCCTCATTGTTTGGCTGGATTTGGTACCGTTGGAGTAAATAGTTGTTCTGCTTGCTGTGGAGTAATGCCTGACATCGTTGCGTGAAGAGGGAATCTTCTCGGGCCGATTTCGGTTCTATTTTCGCTATCACTAATTTCTCCCAGTTGGTCTTAACCCGCGTAGGCCTCCCACTGCAGAAAGGCAGCAGATTGCCTACGATGTACCACCGAAGACATTCGTGCCCTCCGTTACAGCCCGATCCCGAAGGCGCGCCGCTACTTCCTGTACTTCAGTGTCGCCAACGCACAGAATTTCATCAAGGTCTCGACGCTGACGAGCAAGTTCCCTTTGCACCAGCGGATGCCCAAGCACACGCTCTTCGGCGCCCGGTTTCGTAGTGTCGATATTCTCGCGATTGATGACGTAATGATCGAGCGCCTCGTAGGTACGTCGTGCAGCCCAAGTCGCCTCTTTTGCTTGTCCACTCTGTCGGCAGCGCAGCGCATACGCGACCGCTGCTCCAGCGTCCTCCGCGGCAGCTTGCTCCATCAGCCATGGAGCATCGTCCTCCTGGGGAATCAATGCCATGCACGCGTCGATTTTGGAACGCAGTTCCCCATCGTCCAATCGATTTCCGGCAAGGTCGTCCCAAAGCTGCGTGAGCATGCCCCTAAGAGCAGCAGGATCTCCTCTTCCTGATCGCTTCGAGAAGGCGACATAGGCTGGCATCAGCCGCTCGGCACAACTCGCAGCGAAAGCCACTCGATGTTGCCAAGAGACTTGTCCGAGCTTGATCTCAAGCTGAGTCTCATCGAAATGATGTGTTGTCACGTTCTCTCCTATTTGAATTACCAGACTATCAAAAATGGTTTCTACGCTATTCCTATTCCAATTACCAGGCCGCAGTAGTTGGACTCGTCAGCGTTCCGCCGCTAGCCTCGATTGCAGCAGCGCACTCTGGACAGATTGGTCTCGTCACACTTATAGCTTGCGGAGTCGCTCCGAGCCCGCGTGCAGTTTCAATAGCCGTGACCTCGGCGTGAGCCCCGGGAAGTCGCGCGGCGATCTCACCGGGCAGTAGCGCGGCTCGCTGCGCAGGCGTGAGATCGCGTGCGCCACCAGCGATTATCCGTCCAGCTGTCGTGTCGAGAGCTGCCGTTGTCCGTCGAGCCGCGGCGATTGGATCCAGGACGCCGTGTACCTGCGCTGCTCGCGCACCGAGCTCCTCTACCCTTCCACCAGCCTTCGCTGCCGCCGGAACCGGCGTCCCCTTGGGAGCCGCGCCTGCGGCCACACCTTCGATCGATGCTTTCACGCCGAGCGCTGTGGTGACTGCCCCCACAGCCGTTGCCGCCACTTTCACCGTGCCGCGGCCTGTTTCGTAGTAACTCGGCGCGAAAACGGCCTTCGCGAAGTCATCTCCGAAGTTCGCAACGTCGTGGGCGAGTTGAACTGTACCGACGGCTGCGGAAGCCGCGGCGCCGATGGGTGTAAATTTGACGATCGTGGCTGAATCTCCCGACGCCAAACCTTGGAGCGTTGTCGTCGCAATCTCCTTGGCTGTATCGGCGATTTGATCGCCCACGCCTTGGGCAAAGTCCTTGAAGTCTTTCCAGTCCCATTCCGTAGGCCACTGACCGCTTCGATCAACGTAGTTGATCGGCGAGTTTGCGGCGTACGCATATGGATGATTCGCGGAGAACGAATGCCCAATGCCGCGTTCCGGATTCATCAAGGCAACCGGATCGGGGCTTGTCCACACGCCGAGATCGGGCGCGTAGCTGCGCGCGCCCATCAAGTCGAGACCCACGCCTTCGTCGCGTGGAGTGCCTGCGTACTTCCGAGTTTCGTTGGAAGTATCGTATCGTTTTACGCCATACGGATACGCCGCAAACGATCCCTTCAACGTGCCGGTGCCGCTCGTCTGCTCCGCAAGCGAGCCGATCGCGTCGGTGAAGTACAATTCATCCGCGTCGGTGAGCACCTGGATGGTGCCTTCAAGAAGCGGGGGTGGTCCATCGTTCCCGCCACCGCAGCCAAGCACCGTGAGGGTGATGCACAGGAGCGGCGCAATGAAACGAAGTCGCCGCTTGCAGCCGAAGGCTGCCACCACCGCCAAGGTGGCAAGTGCCGCCAGCACTCCTGTGCGCGAATGCCCCGATGTGGAGCATCCTCCCTTGGAATCTTTCGCCTCGCTCGGTGCGCCATCGCCGTCTGTGAGCTTCGCGATGCGGCGCCCACCATGCACCACGAATCGCGTTAGCTTCCCATCACGCACCTCGGTTGCATCGTCAAGGAAGTGCGTTGTGTGCACATCCCCGGACACGCCATGCTCAACACGCACGCGACGCACACCATCGCCGTCAAAGACATTCTCCACTGATGCGCCGTTGGCTGCATGGACCTTGACCAATTGGTCCACGGTGTCCCACGTGTA
>WQYX01000197.1 GCA_009781005.1 Polyangiaceae bacterium
CACCGTGGTCGCCGAGCTTCGACCTTCCGCCGAGAGAGACGCGAGGCGCGTGCGGTCACGGGCCGAGGTGCTGTGCGTCGCGCCGCAGCGAAGGCAGAAGCGAAAGCGGCCGGGGATGAACCACGCCCTCGCGCCGGAGCCCTCCTTGCCGTTCGGTGCGATGGTGACTTCGCGCGCGCGGGCGCTGCGGTAGTGGCTCTTGATGCGCGGGTTGCCCGCGGCGTCGAAGTCGAGCCAGGTCTCCGGGTAGTCCACGTCGCGGTCGGCAAAGTTGAATTCGTCGTCACGAGCGTGCAGTGTGATGAAACCGAAGACTTCGCGGTCAGGCGACTCGCCCTCTTCGCCCTCCGGCTCATCGTCGTCCGACTTCGCTGGCGCGGCATCATCGATGTCGCGGGCCAGGAACTTCCGCTCGCCGTTCTCTGAGACTTGGCGACGACCTCTTGCTTGTTCCACGCTGTGCCTTCGCTGGCCATCGTCGCCGACGTGCCGATGCACTGGAGCCTTTCGTGCGAGAGGCGCTCGCGGACGCGGCGGACCAGCAGCGCGACGTCGGCGCCTTGGCGCCCTCGGTACGTATGCAGCTCGTCGAGCACCAGGAAGCGTAATCCCTGGCAGTTGCCAATGACCTTGCGATCGAGCTCGTCCTGCCGGGTCATCAGCAGTTCGAGCATCATGAAGTTGGTTAGCAGGATGTCGGGCGGGTTCTCGGCGATACGCCGCCGCTCCTCGCTGTCCTCCTGTCCCGTGTAGCGTGCGAAAGTGACGGGGCGCTCGCTCTGAACGTTCTTGACGAACTTGCCGAGCTCCTCGAACTGGCTATTGGCCAGCGCGTTCATCGGGTAGATGACGATTGCCCGCGTGCGGCGAGCGGCGCTCTCGCTCTTTTCGGTGAGCAACGCGCTCACGATCGGGATGAAGAAGCAGAGCGACTTGCCGGATCCGGTGCCCGTCGTGACGACGAAGCTCTTGCCCTGCCAAGCAAGATCCACGGCCTGCGCTTGGTGCTTGTAGAGCGAGAGCGGCGCGCCGTCGTCGTCGCGGAAGATATCGGCGATGCGGGCGTGGAGCGCCCCGTTCGCGATGAGCGTCTCGAGGCTCAGGCCACGCTTGTAGTTCGGGTTGATCTGCAGAAGCGGGTCCGGCCAGAAGCGCGCCTTGGAGTAGATTGCCTCGATCTGCGCGCGGATGTCCGCTGCGTGAATTGTCGTGAACGATGTCGCGAACTTGCTGTACTCGCTGACGATCGAGTCGCGCAGCGAGAAAACATCCATGTTCTTGCCACTCACGAACGCCCCCTCCCGGCCTTGCGTGGCTTCTTCGAGGCGGGCTTCTCGCCGCCCTCCGCGCTCCCGGCGCGGACCCACTTGTCCACCTCGGAGAGCTTGAACTTCCAGAGGCGCCCAATCTTGTGAGCTGGCAGACCTCGGGCCTCGATCCACCGGTAGATCGAGTCCTGCGTCACTCCCAGGTGCTTCGTGACCTCGTCGACCGAGGACCAGGGCTCCATCATCTCAACTTGCTTCATGGGCACCCGCCTGCCCGTGCAACGATACCCCAGAGAGTGAGGCGTCTGGAAGAGCGGGAGAGAGTCGGACAAGATCGGTTTGGGGCTCGGGTCCCGAAATCGCGTCAGACCACGTCGAAGAATTTCGTATGCCTTGCGCTGCTCGAGCCCACGTGCCCACGTGAGCGATGGCGCGCAATGTTGGTCATCGGCTCAGCGCCCTCGACGGCTTCGAGCGCCAAACACGTCGTCTTGAATATCCGGCGGCGACTCGACGACCTGCGTCTAGTCCAGTCATCTCCAAACTTCCGCGCTACGGCAGCACGGTTGTCGATCACATTGCGTTCGATGACGCATTGCAGGTAATGCGCGAGAGCGAGCCGCTAGACGACCTTCGCGGGCCGGCGCGCGGTTTGGGCTCTGTGGGAGTCGAGCAGCTCCCCTCGGTCGAGGGTTCTAACCCAATCGTAAGCGTCGCCAAGCAACGTGCACAAGCGCACTCGCCTGCATCTTGCGTTCGATCCATTCACGAGCATTGCGAGATTCAGTTCGAGCTCCGGTCTCTTCGAGGAAGATGTTCGAGATCCTGCGCGAACTACTCGACGCCGCATATTCCCGATACGGTCCACCATGGGGCGTTGCCTTATGAGCGCCTTCGGTTGGCGAGGTCGAACACCGGGGCCGGCTTCGGTGTACTCTTCAGCACCTTGAGTGGTGCCAATGCCCTCGCCAGCCGCCGCGCCTCAAGCTCCTTGGCGAGTTGCACGACGACATCCCATCGACCGGCCTTCGCGGCGAGCATGAGTGCCTCTTCGAGAGGGGCGACAGCAGTGTGTGTATCCTGCAATCCGCTTGGCCCAAGTGCTGGGCCAATGTCGACCGCGATTCGCGCACTTACGTCATCTCGAGTCGACTCAGTTAGTCCGGGTGCATCAGAATTCGTCGTGAAATCAACATCTTGTATGGGTTCGAATCCCGCCCTCTCCGCAGAATCGTCGGCTGATTCGCACCTCTTTTTCAGCTTGGCCCGGTGCTTGGCCCGATTCGTTTTGCTAACGAGCTCCGACAGCGGCGGAAACGGCTCGCCGTACCGCTGTCGCAGGTCGGGGCCTCGCTTGATGTAGCTGCCCCAGGTCGTGTCCGGACTCTTGTGACCGGCCAGTAGCGCGATCACGTAG
>WQYX01000198.1 GCA_009781005.1 Polyangiaceae bacterium
ACCCGTTGACCCGAGGTGGGAGCCCGGTGCGGGAAATCCGCTCGCCGGGTTCTGTCCGGGGGGCGGCCCGAAAGGGCCGTCCCTACCGGGACCATCAACTGACCGCACCGCAGGCCCCAACGACGAGATCGCGGCAAATCGAAAGCGGTCGGCTAGCCACAGCCCGAGGCATCGTTGCGTCATCGCGCGAGCGCCGCTTGCGTGGGGTGACGAAGCTGCGCACGGCGCGCGGCGGCGGTACGACCAATGCAGTCCTCGGTCACCCATGATTTCCGCCAAGACGACGAAAAGAGAGACCGACAAGTTCATCCGAAATGCAGCCCGCATGCTGCCAATGCTTTCGGCATTGGCTTTCGTGCGCCGACGGCAACGCGCGCGCATGATGCCTCTTTTGCTCAGCGCAATCGGTGCCGCGGCATTCGGAAGTATTGCCGCAATTCTCATCTTCAGCCCACGTTCACGCGACCGCGCATTCGGAGCCGCAAAGGACGTTTACGGACGAGTCGCCGAGCAACTCGATGCGATGGGCATCAGCGACCGGCTTGGCCTGCACGATACGCGCTCTCATCGCATCACCGACGGGCTCGTGTCGTCCGAAGGCGTGGACGCCGGACCAACCGGGTTCTGAGAGCGTGTTCGACAGCCTGCTGCGCGAATCGATTCGCTTCGATGGCGCCTTCGGCGCTGTCGGCCCGCCTACGGCGGGACCTCAGGTGGGCGCTGCGGTGCCTGCGCACGTACGAAGAGTACGCTTGCGCGGGCTCCTCGCGCTCCGCCCTAGCCTCGATTCGCTCGCGACGGCTACCCTACACGCTCTAACTAAGAGTGCGCGCCGCGGACGCCAAGCGCAGATGCGATCGATGCATGGTGCGACCACCCGCGCGGTAGCTGTTCGAGTTACCGCGCAACCAGCGCACAGCGCGCGCGCACGCTCACTCGCGTGTGACGACGCACGCCGACGGACTGCGGTGCGGGGGACGAGCGTCGTCACGACCGAGGCTTCGCATCGGGTGAAATGAGCCACGCGAGTACGCGGGTTCTCCTGCCGCGGTTTCCGGCCCACCAAATGCAATTGCACGCGCGACATGCTTCGTCCTTCTCGAATCGCGCTCGTCACGTCCACCCTGATCGCATTGACCGCATTGGCGGCCTGCAGCGGGAGCCCCTCGGAAGACCAAGGGTCATCGGGCTCGCCGTCTCCGTCACCCGATCCGACGCAGCCAGGAGGTGGCCCGGAGGGCGACTCGGGTGCGCAGCCAACACCCTATGTGGATTACGACATCAATCATATCCTTGAAACCGGACAATCCAACTCCGTTGGCTTGGAGGCCAGCCCTCCCATCACCCTCACGCAGCCATTTACAAATATGATGTTCAACACCGGTGTGATGACCGCCACCGACTGCGACGGCGACGGCTGCGTCACCCAACAAACGCCCACGAGCTTCGTGCCGCTCGTCGAAGGCGGGTTCTACATCGACAAAACCCATGAGACCTCGTGTTCCGGACTTGGGAATCTCGCCTCGCGTCTTGGCGTGCAGCAATACTTGCCAAGCCAATATACAAAGCACGATATCCTCGTGAGCCTCCACGGACGCAGCGGGTATACGTACGCGTGCCTTCGCAAAAACGGCTGCGACTTTTTTGGGACGCCAAACCCGTACACCGTACCGTTCGATGACGGCATGATCCAAGTGCAAACCGGGATGTCGCTCGCGCAGGCCGCGGGCAAATCCTACGTCGTGCGCGCCGTCACGTCCATCCACGGGGAGAGTGATCATTACGCTTACACGACGGGTGCGGCCGAGTTCCCAATGCCGAGCACCGACGGGCAGACGATGCTGCAGGACTACAGCGACGCGCTCATCGAGTGGCAGAAGGACTACGAGGAGAGCGTCAAGACGATCACGAACCAAACGGAGCACGTGCCGCTCATCATCCTGCAAATGAGCAATTGGAACGACGTCCCGCACAGCCAGATCCCCACCTGGCAGCTCTCCGCTCACGTGCGCGCGCCAGGAAAGGTCGTTCTCGCGACATCGGGCTACTTCTTTAGCTATGCGGAGGATTGCCTGCACTTCGACGCCGTCAGCGAGCGGCGCATCGGCGAATACTTCGCGAAAGTCTACGCACGCATCGTTTTTCAGGGTCTCTCCTGGGAGCCCGTGCGTCCGAAGAGCGTCACGCTCTCCGGGAACGTCATCACCGCGCAGTTCTATGTGCCGGTTCCTCCGCTCGTCCTCGACACGGATCGCGTGAGCAATCCAGGTAATTTCGGCTTCGAGTACACGGACGACAGCAGCGCGCCGCCAAGCATCACGAACGTGGCCATCGACGGCCCGGACACGGTGAAAATCACCCTCGACAGCGCTCCGACGGGCACCGGCCCACGTCTGCGTTACGCCTTCACCGCCGTACCCCTCACCTGCCCCGGTCCAGAGGACGGCCCGCGCGGCAACCTGCGAGATTCGGACAACACACCGTCGAATTACAATAACGAGCTGTTCAATTGGGGTGTCACGTTCGACGAGCCCGTCAACTGAGAGCGTGTTCGCCAGCCTGCTGCGCGAATCGATTCGTCGGTTGGGCGCTGCGGTGCCTGCGCACGTACGACAAGTACGTTTACGCGGGCTCCTCGCGCTCCGCCCTAGCCTCGATTCGCTCGCGACGGCTGCCCT
>WQYX01000199.1 GCA_009781005.1 Polyangiaceae bacterium
CCTGCACGGTCGCGAGGCTCACAAGCGGAATGACCGGGTGCAGCACGATGCGCAGCGTGTCGGCGGTTTGCGTGACGTCGGCGAGCGAGCCGGCAAACGCAGGAACGATTTCCGCGCCGCCGTCGAATGCCAGCACGCCGTCAATCCACACGCGCGCGCTCTCGCGGTGGACACCATCGAGACCTGTGTCGACGAGCTCGAGGGCGAGCGTCGCGTCGATGGGCACGCCGATCTCGCCGGGGCTTGGATCGCGGTTCAGGAGCACGAGCCTCGGCGTCGTCGCGACGAGTGCGACCGAGTCGACGTAGAGCGCGGGAAGCTCGATCAAATCGAGCTCCTCATGCGACCACCAGCTCGAGCCGCACGCCGACGGTGTGTAGCCCCGAGAGCTTCGAGACGTTGGCGGCAAGGTCGGTCACGAGCCGCTCGCGACCAGGCCTGGCCCGCATGCGCGCGCACTTGGTGCCGTCGACGACGATGCTCGCTTCCCACGCGAACCCGCTCGGCGTGCTCGCCGGCACACGCAGCCGGAGGATTGCGCGCACGAGCATCGCGTCCGTCAGATCGATCTGCTGCGTGACTTCGGCGTGGTCACCCGGTGCGAGATCGAAGAAGCGCCCCGGCTCATCGTCGCCGAGGACGAACGCGTAATCCCCGCTCGTCGCCTTCGGCGTTGCGATGCGCCCTTGGCTACGTCCAAGGCGGCTGGTGAACGCGGTCAGCGCCATTGCTCACGCCTGTCGAAAGAGCTCGATGTAGTCGAAGTACGCGCGCCGCGTGACGTCCTTCACCGAGAAGCCGAATCCGCCGCGCCCCGATGTCAGTGGTTGCGACCCGGAGTTGATGCCGAGGTGGTCGTCGATGAACTCCACCATCCCGGACACGGGCTGCCAGTCAGGCGGCGCGCCGAGCGGGTGCAACGTGAGATCGTTTTGAAAGACTTTGAGGACGACGTCGCCGTTGGTGTTCACGATGACGTCGAGGCGCAGGTGCAACCACGTCGCCTGCGCGAACGAAGCGGCCGACTTGAGCAGCGCACCAGGCCCGTCGGCCGCGGGTAGGCCCACGGTGACAGCGCCTTTGCGCAGCACGATGCGGTGTGGATCGTCGTCGGAGAGACCGAGCAGGTACGCGCTATCGCGCACGGAGTTGCCCTGGCAGCAAAGGAATAGAAATGGCGAGAAACCCGTGGGGCCACCGCCGGGGCCGCGCTGAAGCACCCCGCGAATCGAGCCACCCTTCGGCATCGGCGCGAAGTTCGTGAGGTTCGCGAACAGTGCCACCGAACCACTCACGGCGGCGAGCGAGTTGAAGGCGAAGAGAAAATTGCCGCCACCCGGCGGACGCGCGATCCCCGCCGTCACTCCGCGATCGACCGTCGCGATGTCGAGTCCGTCGTTCAAGTAAGTCCAATCGATGTCGGCCATTGGATATTCCTCATTGGGTCGTCGCGCGTGTCCACGCGCTCTCGAATGCCTCGACGGCTTGCGTGCCCGCGTCGAACATCGCAGCGCTCGCGGTGACCGCCGCCCACGACCACGCGTACACATCGTTGGATCGCCAACCATCCTCGAAGTCCTCACGCGGCTCGCCGCCGAACACTCCCGTCGCGGCGGTGATGTCGTCCCAGTCGCGTGCATAGGGCACGTTGCTCCAACCGCTCTCACAGTCCTCAACGTCCTTGCCATCGAAGGTCGCGGTGGCGAGCTGCGCGGGCGGAAGATCGTAGAGGTACACAGCGTTGTCCCAGCCGCTCTCGAACGCCTCGTAACCCTTGAGCGTGTCGAAGAACGCAAGCACCACGACCACATCGTCGAGGGACGCGAGCCGCTCGAACCAGCGTTCGAAGTCCTCCCAGGCCTCCTCAGGCGCGTCGCCGAAGCCTGCGAGCTCCTCGAGGCTCGTCACCGCCGTGAGTGTCCAATGCGTGGCCTCTCCGGGGAGCGCGCCGGCGTCTTCGAAGCTCGGATTGAGCAACGCCATCAGAGCAACTCCCCCGTATCCCCGTCGCGCAACGTCACAGTTCCCAAGACAGGGAATTCGCGCACGTTGAGGCGCACGTCGGCAGGCAGCCCGTTGAGCGTGAGATCAAGGCGTGCATCACCCATCTTCCGCACGCCGGACGTGTCGCGAATGACGTCGAAGACGTCCGACCACGCAATCTCGCCGACGGGGTTGCCCTCGGCGTCTTTGATGTTGAAGCCGAAGTCGACGAGCGGATTCGGCGTCCCATCAGGCTCGGTCACGCGGAAATAGGCGGCGAGGTTTGCGCGCACGCGATCTCGCACGTCGTTTGCGGTGACGCCTTGCCGGAGAAAGATGCGTGCAGCGACGTCGATGGTCTTGTAGACCGGATCCTGCACGCTCACCTGAAACGTCAGCGTGCACGGAAAGACGACGGTCACCTGACGCAAGACGAGGTTCTTCAAGGCTGGCGTGGGCATCGCGCCGGGCGCTTGCGATTTCGGGATGACGTAGAGGACGCCCGCGTTCTCCGCGATGGTTGGATCTTCGTTCGACGTGAGCATCAGCGCGCGAGCGACGCCCGAGAGACGGCGCGCGTTGATCTCGAAGTCCTCACGGGCG